>JAPLQZ010000300.1 GCA_026399415.1 Rhodocyclales bacterium
ATGACGATCTGATTCAACCGGTTGGCGCGGCAATAGGCCAGCGCTGCGTACAGTTTATGGTTGAGCAGGCGGGCTTCCTGCAGCAGGCGGTCGTCCGGCCAGCGAATGTTGAGACCGCCTGGCGGCAATTCGTAGTCGGTGGGCAGCACGATGCGCACACGGTCCGGCGAAATATCCACCGAGGCCGAGGACTCGACGGTATCGGCGACCGCCTTGAAGCCGACCCAGCAACCGGAATAGCGGCTCATGGCCCAGCCATGCAGGCCGAGGTCGAGATAATCCTGCACGCCCGCCGGCACCAGCACCGGCATCATCGCCGCCTTCAGCGCATGTTCCGACTGATGGGCGACGGTGGATGAGCGTGCGGCATGATCGTCGCCGGCCACCGCCAGCACGCCGCCGTGTTTCCAGGTGCCGGCGGAATTGGCGTGCTTGAAGACGTCGCCGCAGCGGTCTACTCCCGGCCCCTTGCCGTACCACATGCCGAATACGCCGTCATGTTTGGCGCCGGGCGACATATTGACCTGCTGGGTACCCCACAGCGCCGTGGCGGCCAGATCTTCGTTGACGCCGGGCTGAAACACGACCTGGTTTTGCGCCAGATGAAGTTTGGCTTTCCACAGCGCCTGATCGAGCCCGCCGAGGGGCGATCCGCGGTAGCCGGACACATAGCCGGCGGTGTTCAGGCCGGCCAGCGCGTCGCGCTGATGTTGCAGCAGCAGCAGGCGAACGAGAGCCTGGGTGCCGGTGAGAAACACCCGGCCCTGTTTGAGGGCGTATTTGTCCTCAAGGGTGATGGCGCGCATCGGGGCATTCATGGTTGCGGAAGAATCTTTCCCGGATTCATGATGTTGTCCGGATCGATGGCGCGCTTCAGCGCCCGCATCACATCGATCGCCACGTCACCGTGCTCCAGCGTCATATAGGCCTGCTTGCCGATGCCGATGCCATGCTCGCCGGTGCAGGTGCCGTCCATGCCGATCGCGCGTTGCGCCAGACGCGAGGCAAAGTCCTTGGCGCGGGCCAGATCGTCGGCATTGCCGGCGTCGACCAGCAGCATCACGTGAAAGTTGCCGTCGCCGACATGGCCCACCAGCGGTCCGGCCAGGCTGCCCGCATTTTCGTCGAGGTCGCGGAAAGTCTCGGCGATGCAATCGGCGAGCATCGAGATCGGCACGCAGACATCGGTGGTCAGGGCACGGCAACCGGGCTTGAGGCCGAGGCCGGCGTAGTAGGCGTCATGTCGTGCTTGCCACAGCCGTGAGCGATCCTCGGGACGGGTTGCCCACTCGAAATCCTGCCCGCCCTGTTCGGCGGCAATTTCCTGCACCGTTTCGGCCTGCTCCTTGACTCCGGTGGGCGAGCCGTGGAACTCGAAGAACAAGGTCGGTTCCTCGCGCAAGGTGGTCTTGCTGTGGCGGTTTATGGCGGTGATCGCCAGCTTGTCCAGAAGTTCGATGCGCGCCACCGGGACGCCGAGCTGGATCGTCTGGATCACGGTCCTGACGGCTGCCGCCAGGTCTGGGAAGGTGCAGACGGCGCTGGAGATGGCCTCCGGTACCGGATACAGCTTTACCGTCAGTTCGGTGATGATGCCCAGCGTGCCTTCGGAGCCGACCATCAGCCGCGTCAGGTCATAACCGGCGGATGACTTGCGGGCACGGCCGCCGGTCTTGAGGATGCGCCCGTCGGGTAATACGACGGTCATGCCGAGCACGTTCTCGCGCATGGTGCCGTAGCGTACGGCGTTGGTTCCCGAAGCGCGCGTCGCGGCCATGCCGCCGAGGCTGGCGTCCGCTCCCGGATCGATCGGGAAAAACAGCCCGGTGCCGTTCAGTGCCGCGTTGAGCGCCTTGCGCGTGACGCCGCACTGCACCGTGGCATCGAGATCCTCCTGACGGACGGCGATGACTTGGTTGAGCGCCGAAAGATCGATGCTGACGCCTCCGCGCACCGCAAGCAGATGGCCCTCAAGCGAGGTGCCGGTGCCAAAGGCGATCACGGGAGTGCGGTGGCTGTGACACAGGCCGACGATTTCGGCAACTTCCGCAGTGGATTCGGCGAATACCACCGCATCTGGCGGCATGGGCGCAGCGGGGGCGTTCATGGCAATCTCCGGTGCGGGCGACGATCGCATGATTCTACGCCGCGCCTGTGCCGCTTCAGTTGCGGCCTCTGCCTTTGGGGCAGGCTGAACTTTAGGGATGACTTACCGGTTGACGGTGCAGTCAAATTTGGAGATAATCACGGGTTCATCTGGAGGGGTTCCCGAGCGGTCAAAGGGATCAGACTGTAAATCTGACGGCTCTGCCTTCGAAGGTTCGAATCCTTCCCCC
>JAPLQZ010000123.1 GCA_026399415.1 Rhodocyclales bacterium
GCAAGGCCTGGGCAAGGATGTCACCGACAAATTCCTCGCCGGCGTGCCGGGCGTGCAGAAGGAAGGCACCGATGGCCTGATCGCGTCGGCGGTGTGGGTGCTGCACACGATGCCGCCGGTGACGCGCACCGTCTGCCTCGAATTCTTCGGCCGCGTGACTGATGCCGTGCCTTCGATTGTCGAAATCACCGATTACTTCAAGCCGGGCGGCGCGGGCCTCGCTTCGGGTGTGCGGCTGGCGGGCCTCGAACATCTCGACGAGCGCTATGTGCGCGCTGTCGGCTACGCGACCAAGGCCAAACGCCACGGCCGACCGAAGATGGTGCTGATCGGCGACATGGTCGGCGCTGACGAAACGGTGGTGATGGCTGCCGCATCCGAGGTCGTCAAGCTGGCCAATGCGCGCAGTGGCGAAGGCTTCATCGCCGTGTCGCCTGAGGCGCGCAAGAAGTTCTGGCTTGATCGCGCCCGCACGGCCGCGATCTCGAAGCACACCAACGCTTTCAAGATCAATGAAGACGTGGTGATCCCGCTGCCGCGCATGGGCGATTATTGCGAAGGCATCGAGCGCATCAACATCGAGTTGTCGCTGGCCAACAAGATCGAGCTGGCCGATGCGCTGGTCAGCTTTCTGCAAGGCGAGTTGCCCCTGCACTCGGGTGACGCCAACCTCGACCCCGACGAACTGCTCGGCGATCGCCGCGAGCAGGCGCTGGAGCTGATCAGTACGGTGCGCAGCGGATGGCAGGCGCTGCTCGGCAATCTGGATCGACACTTTCACGACTTGCAGGATCACCACCTGCGGGTGTCATGGAAGACCGAACTGAAGGCGCCCCTGGAAGCAATTTTCGACGGCAATGCCTTCACCCCGATCCTGCTCGGCATCGAAGGCATTCACACGGAGGTGCTGCGCGGCCGGGTGTTCGTCGCCCTGCACATGCACGCCGGCGACGGCAACGTGCATACCAATATCCCGGTGAACTCCGATCACTACGCCATGCTGCAAACCGCCTACCAGGCCGTGGCGCGCATCATGACGCTGGCAAAGAGCCTCGGCGGAGTAGTTTCCGGCGAACACGGCATCGGTATCACCAAGCTCGAATTCCTCAGCGACGACGAGATTCGTCCCTTCCGCGACTACAAGCAGCGGATCGATCCCGAGGGCCGCTTCAATCGCGGCAAGCTGATGAATTTGTCGCACATGCGCAGCGACCTGTCCAATGCCTATACGCCGTCCTTCGCCCTGCTCGGTGTCGAGTCGCTGATCATGGAGCAATCGGACATCGGAAAGATCGCGGCGGACATAAAGAACTGCCTGCGTTGCGGCAAGTGCAAGCCGGTCTGCTCGACCCATGTGCCGCGCGCCAACCTGCTCTACAGCCCGCGCAACAAAGTCCTCGGCACCTCCCTGCTGATCGAGGCCTTTCTTTACGAAGAGCAGACCCGGCGCGGCGTTTCGCTGCAGCACTTCGACGAGTTTTCCGATGTCGCCGACCACTGCACGGTGTGCCACAAGTGCGTTACGCCCTGCCCGGTGGACATCGACTTCGGCGATGTCTCGGTGGCGATGCGCAACCTGCTGCGCCGTCAGGGCAAGAAGAAATTCAATCCCGGCACGGCGGCGGCAATGGCTTTCCTCAGCGCCACCGACCCGACCATCATCAAGCTGATGCGTGCCGGCATGATCCAGCTCGGCTACAAGGCCCAGCGTCTGGGTCATGCTCTGGGTAAATCGCTTGGCCTGATTCAGGGCAGCGTGCAACATCCGCCCGCAACGCTGGGCCACCCGGACATCAAGACGCAGGTAATTCATTTCCTCAACAAACCCATGCCGAAGGACATGCCAATGCGCACTTCCCGCGCACTGCTTGACGTTGAGGACGATACCCTGATCCCCGTGATCCGTGATCCGAAGCGGACGAATGAGGATTCCGATGCCGTGTTCTATTTTCCCGGTTGTGGTTCGGAACGATTGTTCTCGCAAGTCGGCCTCGCCACACAAGCCATGCTCTGGCACGCCGGCGCCACCACGGTGCTGCCACCGGGTTATTTGTGCTGCGGCTATCCGCAGACGTCCGCGGGTGACGAGGACAGCGGCCAGACCATTACCACGGCCAACCGGGTGCTGCTCCATCGCGTCGCCAACACGCTGAACTATCTCGACATCAAGACCGTAGTGGTCTCCTGCGGCACCTGCATGGACCAGTTGCTGAAATATGAATTTGGCAAGATCTTTCCCGGCTGCCGGCTGGTGGACATCCACGAGTGGCTGATGGAGAAGGGCATCAAGCTCGACGCGAATGGTACCCAAATGAGCGGTACGCGTTACATGTACCACGAACCCTGCCACACGCCGATGAAGCATTACTCGGGGATCAAGGTGGCCAATGCACTGATGGGGCAGCGCGTCGACCTCAACGATCGCTGCTGCGGCGAATCCGGCACGCTGGCTGTATCGCGGCCGGACGTGTCGACCCAGATCCGTTTTCGCAAGCAGGAGGAAATCGTCGCCGGTGCCGCCGCGTTGCGCGAGGATGCAGGAGTCGGCGCTGGCGCTACGGTGAAAATCCTCACCTCGTGCCCGTCCTGCCTGCAGGGCTTGTCGCGCTATGCCAGCGATGCCTCCATTTCAGCGGACTACATCGTGGTCGAAATGGCCAGGGCGATTCTCGGACCGGACTGGATGCAGGACTATATTCGCGGCGCGAACAGCGGCGGCATCGAGCGGATATTGCTGTAACCGGCGCGCCAAGCGCGCCGAATTCCCGCTAGCACAGAGCCTCCGATTGGCGCTATCCTTATCGGGTGGCGACAAACATGGATTGCGAACTCTGTGCCGGTCCCGGCGGTGACCTGCTGTGGGAGGACGGGCTTTGCCGCGTGGTTCGCGTAGCCGACGCCGCGGGCGAAGCTTTTCCCGGCTTCTGCCGCGTGGTCTGGCATCGGCATGTCGCTGAAATGAGCGCCCTGGCGACCGGCGACGCGCGTCATGTCATGGACGTCGTGCTCGCTACCGAGCGCGCCGTGCGCCGAGTTGTTCAGCCGGACAAGATCAACCTGGCCAGTCTCGGCAACCTTGTTCCACATCTGCATTGGCATGTCATTCCGCGCTGGAAGGATGACAGCCATTTCCCCGCGCCCATCTGGGCAGCGGTACAACGTAGCGGCATCGTCCGCCCCGTGCCCGCCAACTCCACTTTGCTGGGCGCCCTGAAAGCCGAACTCTCGACCTTGAATGAGATGCCATGAACTTTGACCTGCCATCCACCGGAACCGAACAAAGCCCTGCCTTTGCAAATGCTGTCGCCTGCAAGGACTGGCTGGCCAGCGTGCCGCTGGCAAATTCAGTGCAGGCACAATCGACGTTCCTGCGCCAACTCGGCTTGCTGCACCGGTTTACCTTGTCACCGAAAGAGCGCTTTGCGGTTCTTGAGGTTCTGCGTGGCCCCGTCTCCAGAGTGCAGGACGACGCGGTAAGGAAGTTCGCCGGCAAACCCTTGCCCTTCGCACCCCACGAGCAGGCTGCGCTGGAGAGCACGCTGAATGTCTGGCACATGTTGGCTCTGGGCTATTTCCGCTGTTTTGTTGCCTTGCTTTCGGGGGATGCCGACATTCCCCCGGTCCCCGTTTTGCAGTCCAAGCGCACCCTGGTTGCCGGCGACGCCGAGTTGGCGGCCAAGGCCGCCGTACTGGCCCAGCGCACGCTGTCCGTATTCGCCGACTGGCAGGTTGATCTCTGTCGCGGCGAACTGTTGCCAGAGGCCATCTACTGGAAAAAGCTGCATCAGATTTTTTCCGCCGCGGAAACACTGGGCATAGCAACGCGCGCCGTGGATGATCCCGTGCGTCACGGCAAAACGCCTACCAGTGCACTCTCTGCGTATGCCGAATGCCACCTGTTGAGTACCGCCAAACCGTATGAGCTTCCGGCGCGTCATCTGGCCTGGGTGGCACGCTGGGCGCAGCGCTGGGGCCCCAAACTGGCTCTGCTGAAAATGCCGCCGGAAGATATCAGCAACCGCGCCGTGCCATTGTGGGTTGACCTTGAATCGGACCAGCCGGCGAATTATTCGCCGCAGGCAACACACGGCGGTCGCTGGCTGGAAACCACGGCACTCAGAACTAGCGTGGCCGGCCGTATCACCTTGCTCGAACAAGGCCGTGCGCCGGCCGACCTTCAACTCGGCGACGACGTCACCCAGCCGGCGGCGGGCCAGGTGCTGCAACGCCTCCTGCAACGCTGGTGCAAAGGCGGAGCGCCGCGCCGGCACGAGCGGCATGCCGCAAGTGCCGGATGCAGTTTCATTGCGGGCTTTGAAGCAGTGCATTACCACCTCTCTGGCCGCCAAGTATTCCGCGCGCCCTCCCGTAACGATGCAACGCTGCGCCGCGAACGCGAGGAATTCGAGACTTTCGGCGACCGCAGCCATCGCGCAGGAAGTGCTGACGATCAGGACAATTCGCATGTCGAAAACTGGCAAGTCATGGATGACTGGCGTCTGCTCGACGAATCGGCCACCGGCCTGCGCATCAGGAGACCGCTTAAGGAAGGCGTGCGCATTGGCGCCGGTCTGCTGATAGCGGTGAAGGCAAAGGACAGTCCGGGCTTCACTTTGGGCAACGTGCGCTGGGCGCTGCGCGAAGGAGACGACTCACTCGCCGCCGGCATCCAGTTGTTTCCGGGAGAGCCTCGCCCCGTGGCGATTCGCACGGTGGAGTCGGGCGCAGTGCGCGGCGCCTGGCGCCAGGGTTTCCTGTTGCCCGAGTTTGCCGCCCTCAAGGAACCCGCCAGCGTAATCGTTCCTGGCGGCACATTTCACATCAATCGCAGCATTGAAGTCATGGTCGATCAGAAGTTGCAGGTACTGAAGCTGTTCCGTGTCCTCGATCGTGGTATCGAGTTCGAGCGCTGCAATTTTCACGACTGAACCCGGCTCGGGGGTATGGCGCCCCGCATTTCGAGCCCGAATGCGGCACGTCCCCGGATAACAGGCTTTCATCCATCGCGACTGGATGAGCGGTCGGCGACATATATCCGTCGGGCCGCGTGCGCTATCATAGCCGGCCCAATAAAGGAGCTTTCCCCATGTCCGGTCTCGATAGCAAGACCCCAATCCCCACCGAGATTACGCTGCACAAGAAATCCCGCATGCTCGAACTCACCTTCGATGACGGCGGCCACTACCAGTTGCCCGCCGAGTTCCTGCGCGTCTGCAGCCCGTCCGCCGAAGTGCGCGGCCATGGCCCGGGGCAGGAGACGCTGCAAACCGGCAAGCGCAATGTCGAGATCACCGCCCTTGAGCCGGTCGGCAACTATGCGGTGCAGCCGACCTTCTCCGACGGCCACAGTTCCGGCATTTACTCGTGGGACTGGCTGCACCATATTGGCTCCAACCACGAGACGCTGTGGGCCGAATACCTCGAACGACTTGAAAAAGCCGGTGCCAGCCGCGATATAGACTCGACGACGCAACCACCGAAGTCAGGCGCTTGCGGAAGCCACTAGCTTGCATGATCGCCAAGACCGCTCCCGTACCATGAAATCGTTAAAGGCGAATTGAAGGCCCTCCCCTCCCATCCTCCCCTCGCGGGGAGGCTATTAATTGGCTCGCTTCGCTCAACTATCACCAAGCGCTCCGAACGAGTTATTTCACGCCAACAGCCTGTTCCAGCAATGACCCAAACCCACTTCGGCTTTGAAACTGTAGACGAGAAGGAAAAGGCGCAGCGCGTGGCGGGCGTCTTTTCGTCTGTCGCGCAGAAATACGACGTGATGAACGATCTCATGTCGATGGGTCTGCATCGGCTATGGAAGAAGTTAACCATCGAGATTGCCGCGCCGCGGCCGGGTGAACGCGTGCTCGATGTCGCCGGCGGTACTGCCGATCTTGCGTCGGCTTTCGCCCGTCGCGTCGGTGCTTTTGAAAGTACGGGCGGCGTGGTCTGGCTCACCGATATCAACAATGCGATGCTCGGCGTCGGTCGCGATCGTCTGCTCGATGAGGGTGTGATGGCGCCGGTAGCCCAGTGCGACGCGGAAAAGCTGCCCTTTCCCGACAATCATTTCGACATTGTCACCGTAGCCTTCGGTCTGCGCAACATGACGCACAAGGATCAGGCGCTGACGGAAATGCGCCGCGTGCTGCGTCCCGGCGGACGACTGCTGGTGCTCGAATTTTCCAAAGTGTGGAAACCGCTGGAAAAGGTCTACGATGCCTACTCGTTCAAGCTGCTGCCCTGGCTGGGCGGGAAAATCGCCGGGGATGCCGAGTCCTACCGCTACCTGGCCGAATCGATTCGCATGCATCCGGATCAGGCCGCGCTCAAGGCCATGATGGAACAAGCCGGGCTGGAACGGGTCGAAGTATTCAATATGACAGCCGGCGTCGTCGCGCTGCATCGTGGTTACAAGTTCTAACGAGGAGAAGAAACAGTGAAAAGATTAGTGATTGCCGTCTTTGCGGCCGTGGTTGGACTCAGTCTGATGGTTCCCGATGCGGAAGCGGCGCGTCTTGGCGGCGGCAGATCGTCGGGCATGCAACGTCAGGCGACGCCTGCGCCGACACAGGCTAGGCCGGCGGTCGCTCCGGCGCCTGCGGCTGCCCCCGCCCCCGCTGCAGTACCGCCAAAACCAGCCGGCATGAGCCGCTTCCTCGGACCTTTGGCCGGGCTCGCCGCCGGACTCGGCATCGCCGCCTTGCTCTCGCACTTTGGCATGGGCGAAGGCATGGCCAACATACTGATGATCCTGGCACTGGTAGGAGTCGCGTTCTTTGTCGTGCGTTGGCTGATGAGCAAGCGCGCGCCCGCAACCGGCATGCAGTACGCTGGCGCGGAAAACGCAGCGCCAACGAACTTCAATCCGGCGCCCGCACAGTTTGAAGCCGCAACTGTCGGTGCTGGCGCGACGGCGGCTGTAGCCGCTGCCCGCAACATCCCCGCCGATTTCGACGTCGAAGGCTTTCTGCGCCAAGCCAAGCTCAGCTTCGTCCGCCTGCAGGCGGCCAATGACCGGGGCGACATGGACGACATCCGTGCATTCACCTCGCCCGAGATGTTCGCCGAGATCAAAATGCAGTATCAGGAACGCGGCAACAAGTCCCAGGAAACCGACGTCATGCAGTTGAACGCCGAACTGCTTGAGGTCGTCAGCGAAGACAGCCGTCATATCGCCAGCGTGCATTTCTCGGGCCAGCTGCGCGAAGAGGCCAACACGGCACCGGAAGTCTTTGCCGAAACATGGCATTTGGTCAAGCCCACCGACGGCAGCCGTGGCTGGACCGTGGCCGGCATTCAGCAGGTCTGACACCGGTCTGCAAAGCGACTGAACCCTCGTGCAAGCCCTGCCCGCGCCGCTACTCGCAGCGATCAATCACCTGCTCGGGCAGGCGGCTTGGGCGCGCGAAAAGCTCGCTCCGTTTGCCGGGCATTCCGCCCGGATCAAGCTGCCGCCTTTCGAGGCGGCTTTTTTGATTGGCGAAGATGGATGCATTTCCGCGCCATCAGCCGAAGCCGAACTGGAAGTGAGCATTTCGCTGCCGGCGGCAACGCCGCTGCTGGCGCTGCAAGGCAAGGATGCGGTGATGCGCGCGGCGCGCATCGAGGGCTCCGCCGAGTTCGCCGAAACCCTGGGCTTCATCATTCGCAACCTGCGCTGGGACGCCGAGGAAGATCTGTCGAAAGTCGTCGGCGACATCGCCGCCCACCGCATCGTCGCCGGCACGCGCGAATTCACCGCATGGCAGCAGCAAGCCGGGCAGAATCTCGCCGAAAATCTCGCCGAATACTTCACCGAAGAACAGCCCCTGATTGCACGTCAGACAGATATCGCGGCGTTTTCCAGCGATATCGACCGATTGCGCGACGATGTCGCGCGCCTGGAGAAGCGGGTGCAGCAACTCGGCTGAGGCTTGATCGATAGCGCCCTGAAATATTTCTATTGGCTTGACGTCTCAAGGCTGCGCACAATCAACTTCCTGACCACCATGAGGAATACCACATGAAGAAGCTCCTGCTTGTCGCGGCAACGATGACTGCGCCGTTCGCGGTAACACTGGCCCACGCCAATGACGAGGCCTTGCTCACGGAAGCGCGCAAGGTAGCGACCACCCTGCCGCCCAAGCTCCTGGTCGCCCTGCAGGAAGAAATCAGCAAATCAGGGACCGAAGGCGCGATCTCCGTGTGCAAAGACATGGCCCCCAGAATGGCCGGCGAAGTGTCCCAGCAGACCGGTTGGAAAATCAAGCGCGTCAGCCTGAAGGCCCGCAACGACGCGCGGGCAATTCCCGATGCGTGGGAAAAGGCCGCACTGGAGGATTTCGACAAGCGCGCTGCGGCCGGCGAATCGCCCGCCAAACTGGAGAAGGGTGAAAAGCTCGGCACCGAGTACCGTTTTGTCAAGGCGCTGCCGGTGCAGGGTCTTTGTCTGGCCTGTCACGGCCCCACCGAACAGCTTAGCCCGGCCATCAGAGCCGCACTCGGTCAGCATTACCCCAACGACCGCGCCACCGGCTATTCGGAAGGGCAGATCCGCGGCGTGATCAGCGTGCGCAAGGCGCTCTGACCCGTCTTACTGGGCGGCTACGCCGCCGCCCAAGGCCTTGTAGAAGCTTGCCGCGGTGGATAGCAACTGCCGCCGTACCGCCAGCGCCGACTGTTGCGCGGCAAAGTGTTCGCGCTGGGCGTCGAGCAGTTCGAGATGGCTGGAAACACCGGCCTTGTAGCGAGCGTCAACCAGCGTGAGGCGCCGGCTCTGGGCCGTGACATTGTCTTCCTGCGCCTGCAATTGCTCGGCCAACTGGCTGCGTGCGGCCAGCAAGTCGGCGATTTCACGGAAGGCCTGCTGGATTGCCTTCTCATATTCAGCCACGGCGATATTCTTGCGCGCTTTTGCCAGATCGACGTTGTCGGTGGCGCGCCCGGCATCAAACAGCGGCAGACGCAAAACGGGCAGGAAACTCCAAGCACCGCTACCGGCATTGAATAACCCCGCAAGACCGGCACTGGCGGTGCCTGCCGCAGCCGTAAGTACTATCTTCGGCAGGAAAGCGGCACGTGCGGCACCGATGTTGGCATTGGCCGCGATCAGCTTCTGCTCGGCGGCCTGGACATCCGGGCGGGCCAGCAAGACTTCGGCCGGCAGACCCACTGCGACATCGGCAATCAAGCCCTGCTGCGATAGTTTGCGGCCATTGGCAACTGTTGGTGCGGTGCCGACCAGAAGGCGCAAGGCGTTATCTGCTGCAGCGTGGCTGCGCCCGAGGCTGGCTGTTTCGGCACGCGCATTCTGGAATGCACCGTCCGCTGACAGGTAGTCGAGGTCACCGGCCAAACCCACGTCACGGCGTCGGCCGACCAGGCTGCGGGTTTCCTCCCGGCTCTTCATGGTGGCTTGCGCCAGTTCAAAGCGCTCGCCGAACTCGAGCAGGCTCAGGTAGGTGTTGGCGACGTCTGCGATCAGCGACAGGCGAAAAGCCTGGCGCGCATAGTCGCTAGCAAGGAAATTGGCGCGCCCAGCATCGTCAAGGCTCTTTACCCGGCCCCAGAAATCCAGCTCGAACGCAGCAACTGCAAGATTGACGTCGTAGCGCTGGCTGTTTGCTGGGCGGCCGGTGAGAGAAAGATCACCAGGAGTAAGCGCAGCGGCGCGCTGCGCTGCCAGGTCCAGTGTCGGGAAACGATCGGCACGGGCAATTCCGGCCAGCGCACGCGCCTCATCGACGCGGGCCACGGCGATACGCAGGTCGCTGTTGTGTTCCAGAGCGGCGGCGATCAGTCCCTGCAAGCGCGGATCAGAAAAGAAAGCACGCCAGTCGGCGCCAATCGCCGCGCCTTTCGCCGTCTCCCCGGCGCCGACTGTTGCCGGCCAGGCGGCGGACACTGGCGCGTCGGGGCGCTGATAATCCGGCGTGAAGGAACAGCCGGCCAGGGTCAGGGCAAGCACCAGAGGAAGTGTCTTACGCATCGCGCTTCTCCTCGCGATGCCGTGCATGGCCGGGAAAGATACGCCGCACCACGACGAAAAACACCGGGACCAGAAACACCGCCAGCACCGTCGCAGTGAACATGCCGCCGATCACGCCAGTGCCCAGGGCATGGCGGCTGTTGGCGCCGGCCCCGGTGGAAACGGCCAGCGGCAGAACGCCGAACATGAAGGCGATGGAGGTCATCAGAATCGGCCGGAAGCGCAGGCGGCAGGCTTCGAGCGTGGCCTCGATCAGGTCCTTGCCCTGCTCCTGCAACTCGCGGGCGAACTCGATGATCAGGATCGCATTCTTCGCCGAGAGGCCGATGATGGCGATCAGGCCCACCTTGAAATACACATCGTTGGGCAGGCCGCGCAGATTGACGGCGAGCACCGCGCCGAAAATCCCCAGCGGCACCACCAGCATCACCGCGAAGGGAATCGACCAGCTCTCGTACAGTGCGGCGAGACAGAGGAATACCACGATCAGCGAGACCGCGAACAGGAAGGGCGCCTGGGTGCCGGAGAGCCGCTCCTCGTAGGAACTGCCCGACCATTCAAAACCGATGCCAGGCGGCAGCTTGGCGGCTACGTCCTCCATCGCCAACAGGGCCTCGCCGGTCGAGCGACCGGGCGCAGGGCTGCCGGCAATCTTCATCGAAGGCAGGCCGTTGTAGCGGTCGAGCTTGGGACTGCCGACGATCCACTGTGCCGTGGCGATTTCGGCGAGCGGAATCATGTCGCCACGCGCGTTTTTGACCGGCAGGCGCAGGAGGTCCTCCGGCGTGCGCCGGGTGTCGGCTTCGGCCTGCATTTGCACACGCAGAATGCGGCCTTCGCGCACGAAGTCATTGATGTAGGCCGTGCCCAGAGTGGCCTGCAGGGTGTCGTTGAGGTCGCCGAGATCAATTCCGAGTGCGCGTGCCTTGACCCGGTCCACGCTGAGGAAGACCTGTGGGCCGGCTTCCTGCCCTTCGGGCCGCACACCCGTAAGCGCCGGGTTCTGGCCGGCCAGGCCGAGCGCCATGTTGCGCGCGTCGAGCAATTTGTCGCGACCCAGTCCACCGCGATCCTGCAGACGGAAATCAAAGCCGCCGACGGCGGCCAGTTCCGGAATCGGTGGCACGTTGATGGCGAAGATCATCGCCTGCTTGATGCGGAAGAAGGTCATGTTGGCGCGTTGCACCACCGACTCGGCGCTGCTTTCCTTGTCCGGTCGCTCGTCCCAGCTTTTGAGACGGACAAAGGTGATGGCGGCATTCTGGCCGCGTCCGAAAAAGGAGAAGCCGAGGACGCCGATGACGTGAGCGACTTCCTTCTGCGCCAGATAGTGCTGCTCGACAGTGGTGAGCACTTCCAGGCTGCGCTCGCGCGTCGCACCCGAAGGCAACTGGATGATACTGAGGAAATAGCCCTGATCTTCGCTGGGCAGGAAGCTGCCCGGCAGCTTGGTGAAGAACCAGCCGGTGGCGGCGAGGATCGTGGCATAAACGATGAGCCAGCGCCCTGGCTTGCCCAGCATGCGGCGCGTGGCACGGATGTAGCGCTGTACGGTGTTGGCGAAAAAGCGGTTGAACCAGCCGAAAAATCCGGTCGAAGGCATCACGTCATCCTTGCCCTGTTCGTGCTTGAGCAGTGTCGCGCAAAGCGCCGGTGTCAGCGTCAGCGCCATCGTGGCGGAGAAACCCATGGTCAGGATCAGCGTCACCGCGAACTGGCGGTAGATCGCACCGACTGCGCCGCCGAAGAAGAGCAAAGGCACGAACACCGCCGTCAGCACCACGGTGATGGCGATGATGGCATTGATGATCTGGCCCATGGCCTTGCGCGTTGCGTCGCGCGGGCCGAGACCTTCCTCGCTCATGATGCGCTCGACGTTCTCGATCACGACAATGGCATCGTCGACCACGATGGCGATCGCCAGCACCATGGCGAACAGGGTCAGCACGTTGATCGAATAGCCAAGCAGATAGAGGCCGATCATGGCGCCGAACAGGGACACCGGCACAACGACGGTTGGAATGAATGTGGCGCGCACGTTCTCGAGGAACAGATACATCACCAGGATCACCAGGATCATGGCCTCGATCAGCGTATAGACCACTTCGCGGATCGAGATGTCGACAAAGGTCGAGGTGTCGTAAGGCACCATCCAGGAAATGTTGGGCGGGAAATATTTTGCCAGTTCGGTCATCCGGGTGTTGACCGCCTTGGCGGTGTCGAGCGCATTGGCTCCCGGTGCCATGCGCACGGCAATCGCGGCGGTGGGCTGGCCATCGACGCGGGCTGCAATGGAATAGTCCTGTGCGCCCAGCTCGACGCGGGCGACATCCTTGACGCGCACCGTGGCGCCTCCTCCATCACTCCTGATGATGATATCGCCAAATTCTGCGGGGGTCGCCAGGCGGCCCTGAGCGATGATGGTGGCGCTGTATTCCTGGCCGGGAACGGCCGGAACCTGGCCGAGTTCGCCAATAGCAATTTGCGCGTTCTGCGCGCGCACCGCCTTTGCCACGTCGGCCGGCGTCAGGCCGAAAGCTTGCAGGCGCTCTGGCTTGAGCCACAGGCGCATCGAATACTCGGTGCCAAAAAGAATCGCTTCGCCCACGCCCGGCGTGCGGCGAATGCTTTCCAGCACGTTGGCGGCGGCGTAGCTGCCAAGCGCGACATTGTCGAGGGACTTGTCCGGCGAAAACAGCGAAATGAACATCAGGTAATTGCGCGCCGACTTCACCACCGTAATGCCTAGGCGGCGCGCCTCTTCGGGCAGGCGCGGCTCGGCGCGCTTGATGCGGTTCTGCGTTTCCACCGAAGCAAGATCAAGGTTGGTGCCGGCCTGAAAGGTCAGAGTGATTGTGCCGAGGTTCTGCTCGGAAGCCGAATCCATGTAGAGCAGATTCTCGATGCCGTTGAGTTCCTGTTCGATCAACGCAACTGCGGTTTCCTCCACCACCTTGGCCGAGGCGCCCGGATAGTTGACCGTGATGGCCAACGCGGGCGGCGCCACAGCCGGATAGCTCGCCACCGGCAACTGGCGCAGGGCAAGCATGCCGCCGAGCACGATGATGATGGCGATGACCCAGGCGAAAATAGGCCGGTCGATGAAGAATCTTGGGATCATGACTTACTTCTTTTCTTCATTCGGCTTGGCGCCGGGGGCCGTCGGCTTTCCGCCGGGCGGTGCCACCATGAGCGGTGCGCCCGGGGTCCACGGCACCGGCTTGACAACGGTGCCCGGTCTGGCTTTCTGCAAGCCATTGACGATCACCTGCTCGCCGCCTTTCAGCCCGTCGTCAACAATGAAGTCTCCGCCGGACATGGTGCTGGTCTTGATCGGGCGCGGCGCCACCTTGCCTTCAGCGTCGACAGTCATCACGAACTGGCCCTGGGCACTGCCCTGAACGGCACGTTGCGGCACGCGGATGGCGGCGTCCAGTTGCGCCTGGGGGAACCGTATGCGCACAAACGTGCCGGGCAGCAGGTCGCGACGCGGGTTGGGAAACTCGGCGCGCAACAGGACGGCGCCACTGTTCGGATCGACCGCCAGATCGGTGAATTGAAGCCGGCCCTTTTCCGCGTAGAGCGAACCATCCTCAAGGACCAGCTCGACCTTTGCCGAATCGGCCCTTTTCTGCTTGCCGCTCCTGACCGCCTGCTGCAGGCGCAACAGATCGGAATAGGATTGTGAAAATTCGACGCGAATCGGGTCGAGTTGCTCGATGGTGACCAGGTGCGTGGCCTCGCCCTTGCCGACCAGGGCACCTTCAGTGACCAGCGCACGGCCGATGCGGCCGGAAATCGGCGCCGGCGGCACGGCGTTTTCGAGGTCGAGCTTGGCCTTCGCCGAGGTGGCCTCGGCCTGCTTGACGCGCGCTTCGGCGGCGTCGAATTCCTGTTGGCTGACGGCCCTGATGTCGAGCAGTGGCCGGTAACGGGCGAATACCGCTTGTGCCGCGGCAAGATCGGCAGCAGCAGACGCGGCCTGTGCCTGATAGGTGCGGGCGTCGATCCGGAATAGCGGCGTGCCGGCGGCGACATCCGTGCCTTC
Organism: Rhodocyclales bacterium; assembly: GCA_026399415.1. Lineage (GTDB taxonomy): Bacteria > Pseudomonadota > Gammaproteobacteria > Burkholderiales > Rhodocyclaceae > Sulfuritalea. The sequence goes on from JAPLQZ010000123.1 coordinate 14,013, forward strand.
GGTGAACAAGCGCTTCTCGACGACGCCTTCGACGCGAGCCCTCACTTGCGCGGAACGGACTGCTTGCAGGCGACCAGGCAAGTCCTGCGTAATGGTCGCGCTGGCGCTGGCGACGGTGATCACATCCACTTCGGGCGGCGGCATGCCGGCGCCAGGCCCGGCTGCCGGCGGACCCTTTTTTTCACCATCGCCGCAAGCGGCCAGGAATGCAAGCAACAGCAGGGGAATGGCAGTTCTCATGGGGCGCTCCGTTGGGGGACGGGATAGGTAGAGGAAGCTCCCGGTGCAAAAGCACGCAGGTAACAATCAATGATCTGGGCGACACGTGCCGGATCCGGTTCCGGCGGCGGTTCGCCGGAAAGCAGGTAGTGGCTGCGCTCGGCGCCGACCAGCATGGACAGCAGAGTGATGGTGGCAAAATCGGCATCGACCCGTCGCAACTCGCCGCGGTCCATGGCTTCTTGCAGGACGTCACGCAGGCGTGCGGCCGTCTGCGCCGGACCGGTGCGGTAGAAGGTGGCGGCCAGTTCCGGGAAGCGTTTTGTTTCAGCAATCAGAGCGCGGTAGAAACCCAGCCCCTCGACGCTCAGCGCCTTGGCGCGGAACGCAACACCGAAACGGAGCAAGCGCTCACGCAGGCCTTTAGCACTGTCATCCAAGGCTATCAGCAACGCCGCGGTAACTTGCTTGATGACTTCGCCAAACAGGTCGGCTTTTGATGGAAAGTGGTTGTAAAGAGTTTGCCGCGCCACCCCTGCGCGTACCGCAACCCGCTCGATGCTGGCGCGATAGCCCTCGTCGATGAAGACTTCGGTCGCAGCCTGGATCAGGCGCGAACGACAATCGGTCGGATCGTGATCAGCAAGCAGGGCCATGGGAATGGGCGTTGGACTGGACAGTCCAGTCTACATTCAATTCGGGGCCATGCCAAGGACAAGGTGGAGGGCTCACCTTCGAGAAACAGAAGTTTTCTGTACAAGCAACAAAGGCAGCCGAAGCTGCCTTTGTTGCAAAGACGATCAAGTCCTTAGTGCCGCTGCTTGCGCAACCGGTCAATGGCGGCAAGCTGGGCAATCGCTTCGGCCAGTTCGACCTGGGCGCGGGCGTAGTCCATTGCGGAGCCGCGATTGACCATCGCTTCCTCGGCCATTTTTTTCGCTTCCATCGCCTTCGCCTGATCAAGATCAGCACCGCGGATCGCGGTATCGGCCAATACGGTTACCAGACCCGGTTGCACTTCGAGCAATCCGCCGGCAACAAAAATCAACTCTTCCTTGTCACCGGGCATCTTGATACGAACCGCACCCGGCTTGATGCGGGTCATCAGCGGCATATGGCCGGGCAGAATGCCCAGTTCGCCTGCCTCGCCCGGCAGGACGACGAATTCCGCCAGACCGGAGAAGATCGACTCCTCGGCACTAACGACGTCCACATGAATAGTCATGGCCATTATTTACCTCTATTGTGATCGCGGGTCGAGATTACTGGAGTGTCTTGGCCTTCTCGAATACTTCCTCGATCGCGCCGACCATGTAGAAGGCCTGCTCGGGAATGCCGTCGCATTCGCCGTCGACGATCATCTTGAAGCCCTTGATAGTGTCGGCCAGCGGCACGATTTTGCCCGGCGTGCCGGTAAACACTTCGGCCACGTTGAACGGCTGCGACAGGAAACGCTGGATCTTGCGCGCACGCGTCACCGCCAGCTTGTCTTCCGGCGCCAGTTCGTCCATGCCCAGAATCGCAATGATGTCGCGCAATTCCTTGTAGCGCTGCAGGTTCGACTGGACGCGGCGGGCAACGTTGTAGTGCTCTTCGCCGACAACGAGCGGATCGAGCTGGCGCGAGGTGGAGTCGAGCGGATCGACCGCCGGATAGATACCCAGCGAGGCGATGTCGCGCGACAACACGACCGTGGCGTCGAGGTGGAGGAAGGTCGTCGCCGGGGACGGGTCGGTCAAGTCATCGGCGGGGACATACACGGCCTGAATCGAGGTGATCGAACCGACCTTGGTCGAGGTAATGCGCTCCTGCAGGCGACCCATTTCGTCAGCCAGCGTCGGCTGATAGCCCACGGCGGAAGGCATGCGGCCGAGCAAGGCAGAGACTTCACACCCGGCCAGCGTGTAGCGGTAAATATTGTCGATGAACAAGAGGATGTCCTTGCCTTCGTCACGAAACTTCTCGGCCATGGTCAGGCCGGTCAGTGCCACGCGCAGACGGTTGCCGGGAGGCTCGTTCATCTGGCCGAACACCATCGCGACCTTGTCCAGAACCTTCGACTCTTCCATTTCATGGTAGAAGTCGTTGCCCTCGCGGGTACGTTCGCCGACGCCGGCAAACACCGAGTAGCCACCGTAGGACTTGGCGATGTTGTTGATCAGTTCCATCATGTTCACGGTCTTGCCGACACCGGCGCCGCCGAACAGGCCGACCTTGCCGCCCTTGGCGAACGGACACATCAGGTCGATAACCTTGATGCCGGTCGGCAACAACTCCGTGGAAGGCGATAGTTCATCGAACTTGGGCGCCTTGGAATGAATCGGGCGCAATTCTTCGTAGGATATCGGGCCGGCCTCGTCGATCGGGCGACCCAGCACATCCATGATGCGGCCCAGTGTGCCTGACCCCACCGGCACCGAAACGGCAGCACCCGTCGGCTTGACCGACATGCCGCGACGCAGGCCGTCGGAGGACCCGAGCGCAATGGTGCGCACGATGCCGTCGCCGAGCTGCTGCTGGACTTCAAACGTCAAACCGGCTTCGGCGTTGCCGGAATCGGCCTCGTCGAGAGTCAGCGCTTCATATACCTTGGGCATGGCTTCGCGGGGGAACTTGATGTCCACCACGGCGCCGATGCACTGGACGATGTTTCCGTTGCTCATGGATGTTTCCTTAATGTAATTCCGCAAAATTCAGTAATCATGTCCATACTCAGCCGGCAATCGCGGCCGCGCCACCAACGATCTCTGAGATCTCCTTGGTAATCGCCGCCTGACGCGCCTTGTTGTAGACCAGCTGCAATTCCTTGATCACGCTGCCTGCATTGTCTGTTGCCGCCTTCATCGCCACCATGCGTGCCGACTGCTCGGAGGCCATGTTCTCGGCTACTCCTTGATAAATCAGGGCCTCGACATAGCGCACCAGCAACTCGTCAATGACGGTCTGCGCATCCGGCTCGTAGAGGTAGTCCCAACTGCGTTCCGGCGTGCCCATGCGTTCGCCTGACAACGGCAGCAGAGGTTCGATGACCGGCTCCTGCTTCATCGTATTGACGAAACGGGTATAGGCGAGATAAACAGCATCCAGCTCGCCGGCCTGGAAGGCATCGATCATGACCTTCATCGGCCCGATCAGCTTTTCCAGATGCGGGGTGTCGCCCAGATGGGTGATGTGGGAGACTACATTGGCGCCCATGCGCTGCATGAAGCCCAGGCCCTTGTTGCCGATGCAGGTCACGCGAATTTCAGTTGCGCCGTCGGTCTCCCACTGGCGCATGGTGTTCAACGCCTGCCGCAGGATATTGGTGTTGAGGCCGCCGCAGAGGCCCTTGTCGGTCGTCACCACGATCAGTCCGACGCGCTTGACTACCGCCGCCTTGGCCCGACCCAGGAAAGCGTGGCGGTACTCGGTCACATTGGCCTGGGAAAGATTCGCCGCCAGGCGACGAATCTTTTCGCTGTAGGGACGAGCGGCACGCATCCGTTCCTGCGCCTTGCGCATCTTGGATGCGGCCACCATCTCCATGGCCTTGGTGATCTTGCGCGTGTTCTGGACGCTCTTGATCTTGGTGCGGATCTCTTGACTGCCTGCCATGATCGCCCTTAGTTAACAGTTCGTCAGCGGTTGGCGATCAGGACCAGGACTTCTTGAACTCGGTCACCGCGGCCTTGAGTTGGGCCTCGGCATCCTTGTCCAGTTCCCTGGCGGTCTCGATCTTGCTCATCAGGTCTGCGTGCTTGTGATGCACGTACTGATGCAACTCGGCTTCGAAGGGAAGAATGCGCGGCAAATCGATGTCATCCATGAAGCCTTCGTTGGAAGCGTAGAGCGTGACGGCCATTTCGGCGACAGTCAGCGGTGCATATTGCAACTGCTTCATCAACTCGGTCACGCGACGGCCGCGCTCAAGCTGCTTGCGCGTGGCCTCATCCAGATCAGACGCAAACTGGGCAAACGCCGCCAGTTCGCGATACTGGGCGAGCGCGAGGCGGACACCGCCGCCGAGCTTCTTGATAGCCTTGGTCTGAGCCGCACCACCGACGCGAGACACCGAGACGCCGGCGTTCATGGCCGGACGGATACCCGCGTTAAACAAGTCGGTCTCGAGGAAGATCTGGCCGTCGGTAATCGAAATCACGTTGGTCGGCACGAAAGCCGAGACGTCACCGGCCTGAGTTTCAATCACCGGCAACGCAGTAAGCGATCCGGTTTTGCCTTTGACCTCGCCGTTGGTCAGCTTCTCAACCCAGGCTTCCGACACCCGGGCGGCACGCTCGAGCAAGCGCGAGTGCAGATAGAAGACATCGCCGGGGTAAGCTTCACGGCCGGGCGGACGGCGCAGCAACAGGGAGATCTGGCGATAGGCCCAGGCCTGCTTGGTCAAGTCGTCATAAATGATCAGCGCGTCCATGCCGCGGTCACGGAAATACTCGCCCATGGAACAGCCGGTATAAGGCGCAATGAACTGTGTTGCTGCCGAGTCGGAGGCGGTCGCCGCAACCACGATGGTGTATTCCATCGCGCCGTGCTCCGTCAGTTTGCGCACTACGTTGGCGACGGTTGATGCCTTCTGACCGATCGCGACGTAGATGCAGAACATGTTCTGCCCCTTCTGGTTGATGATGGCATCAACCGCCACTGCCGTCTTGCCGGTCTGGCGGTCGCCAATGATCAGCTCGCGCTGGCCGCGACCGATCGGAACCATCGAGTCGATGGCCTTGAGGCCGGTTTGCACCGGCTGCGACACCGACTTGCGCCAGATAACACCGGGGGCGACCTTTTCGATCTTGTCGCTAAGCTTGGCATTGATCGGACCCTTGCCATCGATCGGCTCGCCTAGCGCATTGACCACGCGACCCAACAATTCGGGGCCGACCGGCACTTCAAGAATGCGCCCGGTACACTTGACGGTATCGCCTTCAGAAATATGCTCGTAGTCACCCAGGACCACGGCACCGACAGAGTCGCGCTCCAGGTTCAAGGCGAGGCCAAAGGTGTTGCCGGGAAACTCCAGCATTTCGCCCTGCATCACGTCGGCCAGACCATGAATGCGGCAGATGCCGTCAGTAACCGAAACCACCGTACCCTCATTACGGGCGGTGGCGGCCAGCTGCATGTTTTGGATCCGGCTCTTGATCAGGTCACTGATTTCGGATGGATTGAGGTTCATCGAATTACTCCTAGTTCTTTAGCGCGATGGCCATGGCAGCGAGTTTGCTGCGGACCGAGGCATCAATCACTTCATCGCCGACGGCAATGCGCACGCCGCCAATAAGTTCGGCATCGACCTTCACGGTCGCCTGGATCTTGCACCCGAACTTGCGTTCGAGATCGACCACCAGAGTTTTCAATGTGGTTTCATCAAGGGCGAAGGCCGAGCTGATCTCAGCGTCCTTGACACCTTCATGTCCATGCTTGAGCTGATTGAAGAGTTCATTGATCTCGGGCAGAACAATGAGGCGGTCGTTGTCCGCCAGCACTCGGACGAAGTTCTGCTGGTCAGCCGAAAGGTCGGACTTCGAACCTGATGCGGCCACATCGAGACACAGCTGTGCCAGCTCCACCGGGCTCAGGCGCGGATTGCCGATGCATTCTTCCATTTCCGGATTTGCCGCCACATCGGAAAGCCGCGAAAGCACATCGGACCAGGCCGCAAGGGTCGCGGGTGAATTCGTGCTCTTGGCCAACTGGAACGCGGCCTCGGCATAGGGTCGTGCAAGGGTGACGTTTTCGGCCATGGCGAATTACAGCTCTGACTTGAGTTGCGTCAGCAGCTCGGCATGGGCCTGGGCGTTGATTTCCTTGCGCAGAATGCGCTCGGCGCCGGCGACAGCGAGGACCGCCACATGTTCGCGCAAGGCTTCCTTGGCACGCTGCGATGCGACACCCGCCTCGGCCTCCGCAGCTTCACGGGCAGCATTGACGATGCGGACACCTTCAGCGCGAGCCTCTTCGATCAGCTGGGCCACTTGCCTTTCGGCACCACTGCGGAACTCCGCTGCCGATTCGCGCGCCTTGCGCAATTCGTCAGAGGCCTTCTTTTCTGCATGGGCCAGATCGGTCTTGGCCTTGTCGGCGGCCGCAAGCCCGTCAGCTATCTTGCCGGCGCGCTCGTCGAGTGCCTTCATGATGGGTGGCCACACGAATTTCATCGTGAACCACGCCAAAATGAGGAACACAACCAGCTGGGCAAACAGCGTTGCGTTCAGATTCACGGTAATCGCTCCTTAAGCGTTAGGGGAGACGATTACTTGGGGAGGCTGGAAAGAAACGGGTTGGCAGTGGTATACCAAAGGGCAATACCGGTACCGATAATGAACGCTGCGTCAATCAGACCGACAAGCAGGAACATCTTGGTTTGCAGCGTGTTCATCAGTTCCGGCTGACGCGCGGAAGCTTCGAGGAAGCGGCTACCCATGATGCCGATGCCGATACAGGCGCCAGCGGCGCCGAGACCGATGATAAGACCGGCGGCGAGAGCAACAAAACCAACGAGTTGATGCATGACGACTCCTTTAGTAACAGATTTGAGGTAAAAGAATTATTAGTGGGTTTCGTGCGCCTGGCCGATGTATACCAGCGTCAGCATCATGAAGATGAAAGCCTGCAGCGTGATGATCAGGATGTGAAAGATGGCCCAGATGGTTCCGGCAAAGACACCACCCAGCCACAGCAGGCCGCTGCCAAAGGTGCCGGCCCAGGCCGCGCCCATCAGGGCGATCAACATGAAAATCAACTCGCCGGCATACATGTTGCCGAATAGCCGCATGCCGTGCGACACGGTCTTGGCGACGAACTCGATCATCTGCATGGCAAAGTTGATCGGGTAAAGCAGTGGATGACTGCCGAAGGGAGCGGTAAACAATTCGTGGATCCAGCCACCGAGGCCCTTGATCTTGATGCTGTAGTAAATGCATAGCAGCAATACCCCGAGCGACATGCCCAGTGTGGCATTGAGGTCGGCGGTAGGCACCACGCGCATGTAAGCGTGGCTGGAATCATGGCCGGCCATCCCGAACATCCACGCCCAGATATTCGGCAGCAGATCGACCGGCAACAAGTCCATCGCGTTCATGAAGAAGATCCAGACAAACACAGTCAGCGCCAGAGGGGCGATGAAAGTGCGGTCACCATGCACAATCGACTTGGATTGCGACTCGACCATTTCAATCAGGATTTCGACGGCGGCCTGGAAGCGGCCCGGCACGCCGGAGGTGGCTTTTGCGGCAGCGCGTGAAAGAATCAGCACGGCCAGCAGTCCGAGTGTAACGGACCAGAACAGGGAGTCGAGATGGAATACCGTCCAATCGACCAGCGCGGCCTGTTTGTGGCCCAGGCTGTTCAAGTGAGTCAGATGGTGAACAATGTATTCCGATGCGTTTGGAGCGTGCTCGGCTGCCATGGTCAGGCCTTAATCAATATCACAAACAGATTCGCTTTCAGCGCAACGAACATGCCTGCCAGCAGCGCCAGCCAGTGCAAGTCACGATACGCCCCCGCCACGATCACGAGCAACGCCAGCGTTGCCGCGACCTTGATGAACTCACCAACAAAAAAACCTGCTACCGACGTCCTGCCGCTGCGTGCTGCCGCCCAAAGGCTCAAGGCGAAAAGCAGGTTCGGAATGACTATCGCGGCACCACCCAATCCTGCCGACACCGCACCATGCTGCCCTGCCCAGATCCATGCCAGCCCGGCGGCAAGCAATGTTGCAACGCTTTGATGAAGCACAGCCCTAAACATCTATAAGACCTGGCCGCGCCCAAAAGCCCGCGAATATAGGCCATTGATGATGGGTTGTCAAATGCTTTATGCTGCAGCGCGGCATGGCAATTTGCGGCGGCAAACGCCTGGGCGATTAGCCGAGTCTGGCGAGCAGACCGTCCAATTGGTCGAGGCTGCCAAAGCGTATTGAAAGGCTGCCGCCACCCTTGCGGTTGGCGCTGATCTTGACCGTGGCTCCGAGACGATCGGAAAGTTCTTCTTCCAGGCGCAGAAGGTCGCGATCCGGTTTGTTCTTGCTGCCGCTTGCCGGCGGATTCAGTTGCCTTGCCACCCGGCGCTCGGTTTCTCGGACCGAAAACCCCTTATCCGCCACCAAGGCAGCGATACGGCCCTGCTCACTCTTGGACAGCGGCAATAGGGCCCTGGCATGGCCCATCTCGATGTCGCCGGCCATCAGCATGTCCTGTGCCGGTTTCGCCAAATGCAGCAGGCGCAGCAGGTTGGTCACAGCTGAACGGGAGCGAGCGACTGCGTCGGCAGCCTGCTGATGGGTCATTTTGAATTCGTCGATCAAACGCTGAATGCCCGCCGCTTCTTCCAGAGGATTCAGGTCTTCGCGCTGGATGTTCTCGATCAGCGACATCGCCAGCGCGGCGTCATCAGGAATGTCGCGGATCAGCACAGGCACGTCTGCCAGACCAGCGATCTGGGCTGCGCGCCAGCGTCGCTCACCGGCGATGATCTCGTAGCGCCCGCTGCTCACCGGCCGCACGGAGATCGGCTGAATCAGGCCCTGGGCCTTGATCGAGGCCGCCAGTTCCTCGAGCGAACCAGGATCCATGCGCGTGCGCGGCTGGTACTTTCCGGGCTGCAGAGCACCCACCGCAAGCATTTCCTGACGCTGGGTTTCAGGCGTGTTGTTGGCGGCCAGGAGTGCATCCAGCCCACGGCCAAGCCCCCTTTGCTTTGATGTTTTTGGTGGATTCACGACTTGTCCTTCCAGGAATTGACACGATCAATCATTTCAACGGCGAAGGCCATGTAGGCCTGCGCGCCCTTGGCCGCCTTGTCGAACAGGACGCCAGGCACGCCATAGCTGGGGGCTTCGGCGAGGCGAACATTGCGCGGCACCAGAGTCTTGAACACCTTGTCGCCAAAATGCTGTTCCAACTGCGCCGAAACCTGTGTAGAAAGAGTGTTTCGCGGATCGTACATGACGCGTAGCAAACCGATGATCTTGAGGTCGCGATTCAGATTGGCATGCACTTTCTTGATCGTGTTCACCAGGTCTGAAAGGCCTTCCAGTGCGTAGTATTCACATTGCATGGGAATGATGACGCCATGCGCTGCGCATAATCCGTTCAAAGTCAGCATCGACAGCGAAGGTGGGCAATCAATCAACACGAAATCGTAATCCGCCTCGTGCACAGCCAATGCGTCCTTGAGGCGCATCTCGCGCATCTCGAGATCCACCAGCTCGACTTCGGCTCCGGCCAGGTCGCGATTTGCCGGCAAAACGTCAAACTTGCCCGAAGGTGACATTACCCGCGCATCTTCGAGAGCGGCCATCTGAAGCAAGACCTGATAGACCGACGATTTGAGATCGCGCTTGTCGATCCCGCAGCCCATGGTGGCGTTACCCTGGGGATCTAGGTCCACCAGCAGGGTGCGCTGGCCACTGGCTGTCAGCGCGGCGGCCAGATTGACGGCGGTAGTGGTTTTTGCCACCCCGCCCTTTTGATTGGCTATTGCAAATATGTGCATCGTCAAACTCTCTCAAGAACAATCAGGTGGCGCTGCGCTTCCAGCCCCGGAACATTCAGCCTGGCGCGATCAAGCACCGCCCAGCCGGTCGGCAGGCGGCTCAACTCGTCTTCGGATGCAAGACCCTTCATGGCATAGAGCCTGCCATTTTGGGTGAGCAAATGACCCGCGAGATCGACGAAGGTGGCCAGATCAGCGAAGGCGCGGGAAACGACAGCATCGAACATCCCGCCCGGTACTTCTTCCACACGCCTGCTGACAACGGCAATATTCTCCAGGCCGAGCTCGATCTTCGCCTGCCGCTGGAAAGCGGACTTTTTTTCCACCGCCTCGATCAGTGTCATGTCGAGATCCGGGCGCGCGAGCGCCAAAGGGATTCCCGGCAGTCCGGCGCCACTGCCGACATCCGCCCAGCGCCGTCCCGCCAGAGCCGACCCTGGTACGACCGGCAGCACCGAGAGCGAATCGAGCAGATGCTGGGTGACCATTTCACTTTCATCGCGGATCGCCGTCAGGTTATAGACCCGGTTCCATTTCTTCAGCAGCGCCAGGTAGCCGAGCAGCTTTGATTGGACTGCCCCGGACAGGTGAAGCCCGAGGGCACCGAGACCTTCCTGTAACTGGCTCGCTGGATTCATGCTGCCTTGCGCCGTTTCAAATGCACCAGCAGCAGGGAAATCGCCGCCGGGGTTAGCCCCTGCAGACGCGACGCCTGCCCCAACGTCTGCGGCCGCGCCTGGGCGAGCTTCTGCCGCACCTCGAAGGACAAGCCGGGCACCTGCGCATAATCAATGTCACCTGGCAGCGGCAGGGATTCATGGGCAAGACTCTTTTCGACTTCATCCTTTTGCCGCTCGATATAGCCCTGATACTTGGCCTGGATTTCCACCTGTTCAATAACTTCACGAGTCGCAACGCCCTCGCCCGCCCCTGGCAGAGTGAGTAGACTGGCGTAGCTGACTTCGGGCCGTCGCAGCAAATCGAATAGCCGGTATTCACGTTCCATCGGCTGACCCAGCACACGCACCGCATCGGCATCCGGCAGTTGGCGCGGATTGATCCAAGTAGCTTTCAGACGCTCGGTTTCAAGACCTACGGCGTCGCGCTTGCGATTGAACGCGCCCCAGCGCAGATCATCCACCAGACCCAGTTCACGACCAATCTCGGTCAGCCGCGCGTCGGCGTTGTCCTCTCGCAGGGACAGGCGGTATTCGGCGCGACTGGTAAACATCCGATAGGGCTCGGACACGCCGCGCGTAATCAAGTCGTCTACCAGCACGCCGAGGTAGGCCTGATCACGGCGGGGTGACCACGCCGGCAACTGCTTCGTGCTGCGCGCCGCATTGAGACCGGCAAGCAAACCCTGAGCGGCGGCCTCTTCATAACCCGTTGTTCCATTGATCTGGCCGGCAAAATACAGTCCGGCGATCGACTTGGTTTCCAGGCTGTCCTTGAGGTTGCGCGGATCGAAATAGTCGTATTCGATGGCGTATCCGGGGCGAGTAATGTGTGCGTGCTCAAGTCCGCGGATGGAGCGCAACAAAGCCAGCTGAATGTCGTAGGGCAGGCTGGTGGAGACGCCCTGCGGATACATTTCGTGGGTATCGAGGCCTTCCGGCTCAAGAAATATCTGATGACTGTCCTTGCCGGCAAAGCGGTAAATCTTGTCCTCGATCGACGGGCAGTAGCGCGGCCCCACCCCTTCGATGACGCCGGTAAACATCGGCGATCGATCCAGCCCGGAACGGATGATGTCGTGGGTGCGGCTATTGGTATGAGTGATCCAGCAGGAAACCTGGCGCGGATGCTGGTCGCGGGTACCCATGAACGAGAAAACCGGTACCGGATCGTCTCCGGGCTGCTCCTGCAGCACCGAATAGTCAATGCTGCGCCCATCCAAGCGGGGTGGCGTCCCGGTCTTGAGCCGGCCTACCGGAAGCTGTATCTCCTTCAGACGCTCTGCCAAGGAAATCGCCGACGGATCGCCAAAGCGGCCGGCCCGGTAATTCGCCAGTCCGACATGAACCAGACCATTGAGAAATGTACCTGCAGTGAGGATTACCGCAGGAGCCTCGAAGCGAATCCCCAACTGCGTCACCACGCCGCTGACGCGGTCACCACGGAGGATCAGATCGTCTGCTGCCTGCTGAAACAGCGTCAGATTTGGCTGATTTTCAAGGCGCCGGCGGATAGCCTGCTTGTAGAGCTGTCGATCAGTCTGTGCCCGAGTGGCGCGTACCGCAGGCCCCTTGGAGGCATTCAGAATACGAAACTGAATTCCCGCCTCGTCCGTGGCTGCCGCCATCGCACCGCCGAGCGCATCGACCTCCTTGACCAGATGTCCCTTGCCGATTCCGCCGATCGACGGATTGCAGGACATAGCACCCAAGGTTTCAATGTTGTGTGTCAACAGCAGCGTCCGCGCACCGAACCGCGCGGCCGCCAGCGCCGCCTCGGTGCCCGCATGGCCGCCACCAATCACAATAACATCGAACGAAGAAGGGAATTGCACGCCGGGAGCCCAAAAAGAGGCGCAATCATACGCCTCTCGTTTCAAAAACATAGCTTCACTGAAAGCCGGGGCCGGTTATTGGCCCCCAATAAGGGGGGGTTGGCATTCCTTGCAAGTATCGACCTTGGGGATGGCAGCCTCACCCAAAATCAAATCGGGCGCCTTGTTTCACGTGAAACAGAACGAATCTGGTTTCACGTGAATCAATGCCCTATTTCTTGCCGCCCAAACCGAGATAGGACTCAACAACTTTCGGATCATCGATCAACTGGTCGCTTGCCCCCTCCAACGCGACCTCGCCCGTTTCCAGAACATAGGCGTAGTCCGCCACCTGCAATGCCGCGCGTGCATTCTGCTCCACCAACAAAATCGACACGCCGCTCCTTTTCAAATCGGCAATAACCCGAAAAATCTCCCGCACGATCAGCGGCGCCAGACCAAGGCTCGGCTCATCCAGCAGCAACAATTTGGGTTTGGCCATCAGGGCGCGCGCCAAAGCCAGCATCTGGCGTTCGCCGCCAGACAGCGTACCGGCGTGCTGCCCGCGCCGCTCCTTGAGTCGCGGAAATATCTGGAACACCTCTTCCATGGTTCGCCCATGATCGCGATGACCCGCCCGGTGTCGCATAAAAGCGCCGAGGAGCAGGTTATCGCCGACGCTCATTTCGCCAAACAGGGCTCGTGATTCAGGCACGAGTGTTATGCCGAGAGCCACCATCTGTTCCACTTCAGCCCGGCCCAGCTCGTCTCCGAAAAAACGGATCGCACCTCGGGTGTGTGGCAGCAAGCCCATGATCGAGCACAACATGGTGGTCTTGCCGGCACCGTTTGGCCCGATCACCGTCACGATCTGACCCTCGCCCACTTTGATGCTGACACGATGCAGCGCTTCGACTTTGCCGTAGGAAACGCAAAGATCTTCCACCTCGAGAACAGTCTTGACTTCCCTCATCAATCAACCCCTCCGAGATAGGCCTCGAGCACAACTGGATCGCGCTGCACTTCATCAGGCAGGCCTTCCGCGATTTTCTCGCCAAACTCCATGACCACCACGCGATCTGCCAGACCCATCACAAAATCCATGTCGTGTTCCACCAGCAGAATGCCCATGCCCTCACCGCGCAGTTTCCTCAGCAGCTCGGCCAGTGACTGTTTCTCCATGTAGCGCAAACCCGCCGCCGGCTCGTCGAGCAGCAGCAGACAGGGGTCGGCGCACAAGGCGCGCGCGATCTCCAGGGTTCTCTGCTGCCCAAGAGCGAGGCTCCCCGCCAGCTCGAACATGGCATCCCTCAAACCGACCCGCTCAACCTGGCGCGCCGCCTCAGCCAGCAAACGTACCTCCTCGCCGCGCTCCAAGTGCAACATCGCGGACAGCACGCCCTTGCTGCCACGCAAGTGTCCGCCGATAGCCACGTTCTCCAGCACCGTCATCGTCGGCAGCAGGCGCACATGCTGAAAGGTGCGGCTCATTCCCAGTCTGGCGATCTGACGGGAGTTGAGATGGGTCACTGCTTCGCCGCGAAAAAGCACTTCACCCTCGGTCGCAGAATCAACGCCCGACACACAGTTGAACATGGTCGACTTGCCGGCCCCGTTCGGACCGATCAGCGCCATTACCTCACCCGCCTTGACCGTAAGGCTCATGTTGTTGTTAGCCACCAGGCCGCCAAACCGCTTGAAGACATTTCTCGCTTCAAGCAGAACCCGGCCGGATTCTGGAACAGGCCTTTTTGGCAGGGCATCCCCCTGTGGCACTTCGCGCTTCGCCTCACGCTGCGGCACGAAGCGCGTCAGAATTGGCCAGAGACCATCGCGCGCGCGCTGCAAGACGAAGATCATCATCACGCCGAAGACGATCATTTCGAAATTGCCCGAAGCCCCCAGCAGCCTGGGCAGCCAGTCCTGCAGCCATTGCTTGAGCACGGTAATGACGCCGGCCCCGATCAGTGCGCCCCAGACATGAGCCGCTCCGCCCACCACGGCCATGAACAGATATTCGATACCGATGTGCAAACCAAACGGCGTCGGATTGACGAAGCGCTGCAAGTGAGCATACAACCAGCCTGAAACGCAAGCGAACAAGGCGGCAATAAGAAAGATAAGCACCTTGGAACGAGCCGTATCCACGCCCATCGCTTCGGCCATCACGACCCCACCCTTGAGCGCGCGGATCGCGCGACCTTCCCGGGAGTTCAGCAGATTCTGGGTGAGCCAGACCGCGCCGAGGACAGCTGCCCAGACCATGTAATAAAATTTGCGGCCATCCCTGAGTTCGATACCGAATAGAGACAGCGCCGGAATGCCGGACATCCCGGTGTGACCACCGAGAAACTCGAGATTGCCAAACAGGAAGTAGAGGCTAATGCCCCAGGCTATCGTTCCCAGCGGCAAATAGTGTCCGGACAGCCGCAGGGTCAGCAAACCGAGCAGATAGGCCACCAACCCAGTCACCAGCAACCCTGCCAGCAACCCCATCCAGGGCGAACCCCCGAGCATCGAGGCCCAGCCCGGAAGGCTTTGTGCGGTTGATAGATAGGCCGTCGTGTAAGCACCGAGGCCGACGAAGGCCGCCTGCCCGAAGGAGGTAAGGCCGCCCACCCCGGTGAGCAGAACCAGGCCAAGGGCGACGATGGCATAGAGGCCTATGTAATTGAGCAGGGTGATGTGGAATTCGGACGCCACCAACGGCGAAATCAACAGCAGACCAAGGAATCCGGCGAGCAGCAGGCGCCGCGCCATCACTCATCCTCCTCGACATGGCGCGTAGTCAGCGAGCGCCATACCAATACCGGAATGATGAGGGTGAACACGATCACCTCCTTGAAGGCCGAAGCCCAGAAGGAGGAGAAGGCCTCCAGCAAACCAACCAGGATCGCACCGGCAGCCGCAATCGGGTAACTGGTGAGTCCGCCAACGATGGCGCCAACAAAGCCCTTGAGGCCGATGAGGAAACCCGTGTCGTAATAAACCGTGGTAATCGGAGCAATCAGGATCCCCGAAAAAGCACCAATCAGGGCCGCCAGCAGAAAGGAAAGCTTTCCCGCCATCACCGTCGAGATGCCCATCAGGCGCGCCCCGGTTCGATTCATCGCGGTGGCGCGCAAGGCCTTCCCGTAGATAGTGCGCTCAAAAAATACAAACAGCACCACGATCAACAGCAAACTGGCACCCACCACCCATAACGTTTGACCGCTTACCGTCACCAGGCCGAGATTGAAACTGGCATCAGAAAAACTCGGTGTCCGCGAACCTTCGGCACCGAAAAACAGTAGGCCCAGCCCGACCAATGCCAGATGCACGGCTACCGCAACAATCAGCAATACCAGTACGCTGGCCTCTGCTAGCGGCTGGAAGGCCAGTCGATACATCATGGGTCCCAGCGGCACCACCAATGCCAGCGCAAGAACAATTTGAGCCAGCAAGGGAAACTCGCCGGGCCTCAATAGGAACACTATCGCCGCAGCCGCGGCCGGATAAGCCAGATTCCAGCCGACGATGCGGGGAATTCGCCCGGGCGTGCCGGAACGCAATGCCTGCGTGATATCGACCAGAGCCACCACCACTCCGGCGCCAATCAGCAACCAAAGGGTGCCCGGCGTCTTGCCTGCCTGAAAACTGGCAAGCGTCAAAGCTCCGAAAGCGACAAACTCACCCTGCGGAATAAATATTACGCGGGTGACGGCGAACACAAGTACCAGCGCCAACGCCAATAGCGCATAGATAGCACCGTTAGTGATGCCGTCCTGCCCCAGCAAAAGCGCAATTTGCAGATCCATCGATCCGTTCTCTATCGAAATCGTGCCGCCTGACGGACATCCATCAGCGTCGAACCCAGCCCCTGGCAGACCCGTATTGAGTCAGCCCGGAGGCAAAGTTCAAGAAGAAAGCGTCAAAAGTATACAGTATACGCGGCAGCGATCATGACTCACCGGGCGGCTGTCAGACAAACGTGTCGTAGGCCAGGCGAGCAATCAGCACCGACGCCACGACGAGAAAGACCCATCGCACGAAGCCGCTACCGTGGCGCAACGCGAGGCGCGCGCCAAGCAACGCTCCGGCAATATTGAATACTGCCATTGCCAAACCCGTAATCCAGAGTACATGGCCGCTTGGTACAAAGTAGGCGAGCGCGGCAGCATTGGTGGCAAAATTTACCACCTTGGCGGCACTCGACGCATGCAGGAAATCAAGACGAAACAGGCGGACGAAAGCGAAGATCATGAAGCTGCCTGCACCCGGCCCAAAAAAACCGTCGTAGAAACCCAGCAAAGCGCCCACCAACAGCGCCCATCGTCTCTCCAGCCCGGGCTCCAGCCGCGAACCTGAAACCGCGCCGAACTCCGGCCGGATCGCGGTATATATCATGACCAGCACCAATAAACCGAGAACCAGCGGACGTACCACCGCTTTGGGCAGCCACGCCATTACCATCGCTCCCGCAAAGGAGAAAAGGAATGCTGCTGCCGCAGCCGGCAAGGCGATACCCCACGGCATGGCAATGCGTTTGGCATAACGAAGCGCCGCATTCGCGGTGCCAAATATGCTTGATACTTTATTGGTGCCAAACACGGTCGCGGGTGACTCGGCAGGCAGCGCCATCAACAAGGTCGGCACCTGGATCAATCCACCGCCACCGGCAACCGCATCCACGAATCCGGCGAACAAGGCGGCCACCAAAAGCAGGATCAGGTCGAATTCAGCCATTTCGCCCTGTCTACTTGCCTATGCAGAAACGGGAAAATATCTCCCCCAGCAAATCGTCGGCTCGAAACTCGCCGGTAATGCGTGAAAGCGCTTCCTGCGCCAAACGCAGTTCTTCCGCACAAAGTTCTATTTGATCCAGTCGCCGTGCCGCCAGCGCCGACTTCTCCGCCGCAAGCCCAAGCGCCTCCAGATGCCGCTCGCGAGCAAGCACCACGTCCTCGCCATGGCCTCGCCAGCCCGCCACCCGCAGCAGCTCGTCGTGCAGCAGCTCAATGCCTGCGCCGCTCTTGGCAGACAGTCGCAGATGCACCCGGCCTTCCTCCTCAAAGCGCGCCGCGGCCTCCCCCGCCAGATCGCACTTGTTCTCCACCACAATGCGTTCAATAGCCGCCGGAAGGCGCACCGCGATCGCATGGTCGGCGGGCGTTTCGCCACTGCGCGCATCGACCAGTTGCAGCACAACGTCGGCCCGCTCTATTTCGCGCCAAGCGCGCTCGATGCCGATCTTCTCCACCACGTTATCGGTTTCACGCAGCCCGGCCGTGTCGATGATGTGCAGCGGTATGCCCTCGACCTGAATCGTTTCGCGAACGGCGTCGCGCGTCGTTCCGGCGACCTCGGTAACAATCGCGCGCTCCTCGCCGGCCAGACGATTCAGCAAGGACGACTTGCCGACATTGGGCAGGCCCGCCAGCACCACGTGCAGACCGGAACGCAACATGCATCCGGCGCGCGCTCGCGCCAGCAGCGACGCCAGATCCGCACGAAAAGCCGACAAGCGCTGCGCGGCATCTGTATCCCTCAGTACGTCGATTTCCTCTTCCGGAAAATCAAGCGTCGCTTCCACCAGCATTCGCAATTCGGTAAGGCGCGCCACCAGCGCACGTACCTCGCGCGAAAATTCGCCTGACAGAGAGCGCAAGGCGGAACGCGCCGCTGCCGCCGTACCGGCCTCGATCAGATCGGCTACGGCCTCAGCCTGGACCAGATCGAGCTTGTCGTTGAGAAAGGCGCGCTGCGAGAATTCACCCGGCTCGGCAATGCGCGCGCCCAGCTCCAGACAACGCGCCAACAGCATATGCAGCACCACCGGACCACCGTGCCCCTGAAGTTCCAGCACATCCTCGCCGGTAAAGGAATGAGGTGCCGGAAAATACAACAGAATTCCCTGATCGATGGCGACGCCGTCAGCCCCAAGAAAGGCGCTGAGCGTGGCGCGACGAGGCAGTGGCACCTTGCCGGTCAATACCTTGGCAAATGGCAGCAGGCCCGCACCCGAGACTCGCACCACGCCTATTCCCCCACGACCGGGAGCAGTGGCGACGGCAGCGATGACATCGGTACTCGGCAGTGCCATCCACCCCTCCTATCCCCAAGGGATAACATTCCCGGCGCCGCCGGGAACATCAAGTCGGCGCAGGGCGCCCCGCCAAATCCCCCCGATCCCGCAGAACCGGTGTCAGACCTATTTCTTTTCCCCTGCCTCGACAAGGCGGGTTATCTGCCACTGCTGGGCAATGGACAACAGGTTATTCACCGTCCAGTAAAGCACCAAACCGGCCGGGAAGAACAGAAACATGCCGGTAAACATGATCGGCATGAACAGCATGACTTTGGCCTGAATGGGATCGGGCGGAGTCGGATTGAGTTTGGTCTGGATGAACATGGTCGCGCCCATGATCAACGGTAGTATATAGAACGGATCCTTGACCGATAGATCGGTGATCCAGCCCAGCCAGGGCGCGTTGCGCATCTCGACGGTACCCAGCAGCACCCAGTAGAGCGCAATGAATACCGGAATCTGAACCAGTACCGGCAAACAGCCGCCAAGGGGATTGACCTTCTCTTTTTTATAGAGCGCCATCATTTCCTGGTTCAGGCGTTGCTTGTCATCACCGTAAGCTTCCTTGAGCTTGACCAGCTTCGGCGTCAACACCCGCATCTTCGCCATCGACTTGTAGCTTGCGGCTGACAGCGGGAAAAACATCAGCTTGAGCAAAAGAGTCAAACCGATGATTGCCCAACCCCAGTTGCCGACCAGTTTGTGAATCGCACCCAGAACCCAGAACAGCGGTGCCGCTATCACCGTCAACCATCCGTAGTCGACCACCAGATCAAGCCCTGGAGCGACCTTCTCCAGCTTGTCCTGCTCCTGCGGTCCCGCGTACAGCGACACCGAACTCTTGCCTTCAGCACTCGCCGGCAGAATGACTCCCGCTGAATACAGGTCCTCCCCGACTTTGCGCATATAGAACTCGCGAGTCGTCCCAGCCGGCGGCAGCCAAGCTGTCACAAAGTAATGCTGCACCAATGCCACCCAGCCGTTGTCGGCTTTTTGCGCAAACTTGGCTTTGTTCTTGAGAATATCCGCGAACTCGACCTTCTGATATTTCTCCGCTTCAGTGAATACCGCAGGCCCGGTGAAGGTCGTCACACCCATCATCATCGAACTGCCCTGCTGCCCCTCGGCCGGCTTGCCATCCCTGGTGATCTGATAGTAGGCATGAGCTCCCGCTCCCGCCCCTTCGTGACGAACATCAATCCGATAGCTGCCTCGATGGAAAACGTAGGTCTTGGAGACCTTGACGCCATTTGCGGCGTTAGCTTCCAGTCGAACCTCCAGCTGCTGCTCCCCATCCTTCAGCACCTGCTCGTTCGCACCCAGTTTCCACTCGGTCTTGTGGTTCGGCAACCCTTCGCCGATCAGCCCCGACTGAGCCAGATAAATGTGCTTTTCACCCCTGTCAAAAAGTATGAAATTCTTTGATTTGTTCTCGGTGTCCGGATAGCCGGCCAGCTCGAGACGCGTGATATCTCCCCCCTGCGAAGAAATATCCGCCACGTATAGATCAGTCCTTATCTTTATGCTCACAAGGCCCGGTGCGGAAACAGCCACGTTCGCAGGAATGGCAGCGGGAACCCCGGCGCTCCCGGCTACCGGCAAAGTCGGTGTCGGCACCGCGCCCGATTGTCCCGCAGCCGGAACAGTCGTCGTTGTCGCTGGTGCCGCGACCTTGGGCAAACCTTGTCGCTGCCAGGCGTCCCAAAGCATGATCAGCGAAAAACTGAACACTAAAAGGAGGATCAATCGTCGGTTATCCATTGCTGTCTCGGCAGTGATTCAAGTCAGAAATACAGAAAATCAGGGAACCGGGTCGTACCCGCCCGGATGCCAAGGATGACAACGCCCGATTCGCCTAAAAGCCAGCCACAAACCTCTGAACAATCCCTGGCGACTTAGGGCCTCCATGCAATAGTCGGAGCAACTCGGGTGAAAACGACAGCGACTACCCAGCATGGGGCTGATCGCCAACTGGTAGGCGCGAATAGCCAACAAGAACGGGTACACAAGCAAAGACTTCATTGCGGCAACCCCGACAGGCGTCCCAAGAGCGATTCCATTTCCCTGCGCCAACCTTTTCGCTGCTCACCATCCCTGGCCATCACGCCTTTGACCGGTCGCGTCAGCCTCAGGATGAGATCGCAAGATGGAATTTCAGCCGCGATCAAACGGAAAGCCTCTCGTCCCTGCCGCTTGATCGCATTGCGCAACGAAGCAGTCCGCACCAACCGTTTCGGTACTATCAATCCGAGGCGAGCACTGCTGTCTGCGGAGACCGGGCGATAGTGCAAATCAAAATACTCGCCGCGCACGACGCGCCGGGCTGCCATGACAGCGGTAAATTCTTCCGGCTTATGCAGGCGCTGCTCAAAGCGAAACGACGCTAAACGTTCAGACGGCGAGACGA
>JAPLQZ010000222.1 GCA_026399415.1 Rhodocyclales bacterium
TCACTTCAAGGCCCTTGTTCATCATCGTCGCCGAATCAACGGAAATCTTTCTGCCCATCGACCAGTTGGGATGCGCCACTGCCTGCTCGGGCGTCACCGCAGCCAGCACATCAAGCGGCGTGGTACGAAACGGTCCGCCCGAGGCAGTAAGCAAAATCCTTCTTACCCCGCCGTGCGCCATGTCTCCCGCATAGTTGTGCGGCATCGACTGGAATACCGCGTTGTGTTCGCTGTCGATCGGCAGCAGCAAGGCACCGGCACGACGCGCCTCGGCCATGAATACCGCGCCGGCCATCACCAGCGCTTCCTTGTTGGCCAGCAGCACGCGTTTGCCGGCACGAGCGGCGGCCAGTGTCGGCGGCAACCCTGCGGCGCCGACGATGGCGGCCATCACCGCATCGACTTCGCCAAGGCTGGCAACTTGCGCCAACGCATCTGCGCCGTGCAGCACCTCGGTGCGCAAGCCCGCATCCTTCAGCAACAGCGCAAGACGCTGTGCATCCGCCGCACCGCCCATCACCGCATAAGCAGGATGAAACTGCCGGCACTGCGCCGCAAGAACCTCCACCTGACTGTGTCCGGTCAAGGCCACCACCTCGAAGCGATCCGGATGCCGAGCCACCACGTCGAGCGTGCTGACGCCTATCGAACCGGTGGCACCAAGTACAGTCAGTTTCATGAGCGAACGAAATACAGGATCAGGGCTGCCAGCGGCAGAGCCGAGGTCAATGCGTCAATGCGGTCGAGCACGCCGCCGTGGCCCGGCAACAAACCGCTGCTGTCCTTGATGCCGGCCTGACGCTTCAACAGCGATTCAAACAGATCGCCCATGACGCTTACCGCCGTGAGCAGGATCAAAAGCAAGCCCAGCAGCGGCCAGGCCAGCGGAATGGTCCCACTCAGCGGCGAAAAAGACAGCACCATGCCGCCGTAGATCAAGACGCCGACGACCGCCCCGGCGACACCCTCCCAGGTCTTGCCGGGACTGATGGTCGGCGCAAGTTTGTGCCGACCATATTTCCGCCCGGCGAAATAGGCGGAAATATCGGCGACCCAGACCAGTGCCATGACAGCCAGCAGCAACCAGGTACTCACCGCGTGCAAGGCCACCATCGCAGCCCATGTCGGCAATATCACCAGAGCGCCCATCAGGTAACCAAAAAAGTCATTGCCGGCCAGCGTCCATTTGAAGCGAAACCATAGTGGTACAGCAAGAATCCAGAACGCCACCGATATTCCCAGCAGCCAGGGAACGAGTTCCGCTGCGGCCACTGTCAACTGCCAGCAGAACAGCATCAGTACAAATGCATACATCACCCGCGCCGGCTGCTCCTGTCGCATCAGGCCACCCCATTCCCACGCCGCCAGGGCGGCGATAGCGGCAAAAGCCAGCACCGCCGCCAAGGACGGCATGGCAAAGAGAATCAGCGCGAGGGCGGCAACCAGCAGCAGCGCGGTGATGACCCGCGTCCTAAGCATCTTCGTCTGTGGCTGCTGTCGCAGGAGTCGGCGCTGACGGCACGGCGAGCGCCTGCTCGCCAAGCTGCTCACTGGTACGCCCAAACCGGCGCTCACGCCGGCGATATGAATTGATGGCGGCATCCAGCGCCGCGTCGTCGAAATCCGGCCACAAGGTATCCGTGAAATGAAATTCGCTATAGGCCAGTTGCCAGAGCAGAAAATTGCTGATGCGCTGCTCGCCGCCGGTGCGGATGAAGAGATCCGGCTCCGGCGCATCCGGATGCGCCAGGGCCAGTTGATTCATGGCCTGCAGGATGTCCCAGCGGCCGCCGTAGTTGGCGGCGATGGTCAATGTCAGACGTGAATTGTTTGCGGTCTTCGCCTCGCCTTCGCGAATCAGCGCCACCAGACGCGGCTCGAACGCGGAGAGATCGCCGACCACCTTGAGTCGCACGCCATTCGCATGCAGCTTGCCTATTTCGCCCTGCAGGGCGCTGATGAAAAGATTCATGAGGAACGAGACTTCCTCGGCCGGGCGTCGCCAGTTCTCCGACGAAAAGGCAAACAGGGTGAGATATTCCACACCGCGTGCAATGCAGGCCTTGACCATCGCTCGCACCGTCTCGACGCCTCGCTTGTGGCCGGCGACGCGCGGCATAAAGCGCTTCTTGGCCCATCGACCGTTGCCATCCATGATGATGGCGACATGGCGCGGCACGTCCGCCACGTCGGGAATAACCTGCGTCGAGCTGGTGAATTGTCCTGCCATGCTTCCCCCTCCGCTGCCGCCAGGTTCCGAACCCCGATCCTCAGATCGCCATCAGGTCTTTCTCTTTGTCCGCCAGAGCCCGATCGACTTCGGCGACATAACGATCCGTGAGCCGCTGCATGTCATCCAGCGCGCGACGCTCGTCGTCCTCAGAGATTTCCTTCTTCTTCAGCGCTTCCTTGAGATGCGAAATCGCGTCGCGGCGCAGGTTGCGAATCGCCACCTTGGCGTTCTCGCCTTCATGTTTTATCACCTTGATCAGATCCCGGCGCCGTTCTTCGGTCAGGGCCGGCATCGGCACTCGGATAATTTCGCCCTGGCTCGACGGGTTAAGCCCCAGATCGGAATCGCGAATCGCCTTTTCCACCTTGGCCACCATGGGCTTCTCCCACGGTTGCACGCCTATGGTGCGGGCGTCGATCAGGGTGACATTGGCCACCTGGGTGATCGGCACGAGCGAGCCGTAATAATCCACCTGCACGTGATCGAGGATGCCGGTATGCGCCCGACCGGTGCGTACCTTGCCCAGGTCGGTTTTCAGCGCCTCCAGGCTCTTTTGCATCTTCTGTTCAGAAGTCATTTTCAGCTCGGGAATCATGCTGCCACTCCTAAAATCCTAGACGTGAACCAGTGTGCCCTCGTCCTCTCCCATCACCACGCGCTTCAGCGCACCGGGCTTGAAGATCGAGAACACGTTGATCGGCAGCTTCTGGTCGCGACACAGCGCAAAAGCCGTGGCATCCATCACTGCCAGGTTGCGGCTGATCGCCTCATCAAAACTGATGCGGGTGAAGCGGGTAGCTGCTGGATCTTTCTTCGGGTCTGCGGTGTAAATGCCATCGACCTTGGTCGCCTTGAGTACCATCTCGGCGCCGATTTCCGACCCGCGCAGGGCCGCGGCGGTATCGGTAGTGAAAAACGGGTTGCCGGTGCCAGCGCCAAAAATCACCACCTTGCCTTCTTCCAGGTAACGAATCGCCTTGCCACGAATATAGGGCTCGACCACCTGCTCGATATTCAGCGCCGACTGTACCCGGGCGTTGATGCCGGCCTGGCGCATGGCATCCGACAGGGCCATGGCATTCATCACCGTCGCCAGCATGCCCATATAGTCTGCCGTGGCACGATCCATGCCCGTGGCCGTGCCGGCTACGCCACGAAAGATGTTGCCGCCGCCAATAACGACGCCGAGTTCGACGCCGAGTTCGGTCACCGCCTTGATCTCCGCAACGATGGCACAAAGCATCTTCGGGTTGATGCCATAGGCATCGTCACCCATCAGTGCCTCGCCCGAAAGCTTGAGCAGAATGCGACGGAACTTCGGAGCAGTCATCGTCGTCTCGCGCGCTTCCTACTTGCCGGCAGCAGCAGCTTGCGCAGCCACCTCGGCGGCAAAGTCACTCACTTTCTTTTCAATGCCTTCGCCGACGATATACAACGCAAATGCAGCAACCGATGCGCTTTTTGCCTTCAGCAACTGCTCAATGGTCTGCTTGCCGTCCTCAGCCTTTACAAAAACCTGACCGAGCAGCGTCACATCCTTCAGATACTTCAGCACCGTACCTTCGGCAATTTTCTCCAGCATCGCTTCGGGCTTGCCGGCTTCGCGCGCCTTTTCGATCGCGATGCGCCGCTCCGTATCCAGCAACTCGGCCGGCACACCCGAGGAATCCAGAGACTTCGGTTTCGAGGCGGCTATGTGCATGGCGAGGTCTTTCGCCAGTTGATCGTCGCCGCCGACCACATCGACCAGCACACCAATCTTCGAACCGCCGTGGATGTATGACCCCAGCTTGCCCTTCGCCTCGACGCGCACAAAGCGACGGATGCTCATGTTTTCGCCAATCTTGCCCACCAGCGCGGCGCGAGTGGATTCGACTGTGCCTTCCCCCAGGGGCAAGGCGGAGAGTGCTGCGACGTCCGCGGGATTGTTTTCCGTTACCAACCGTGCGCAGTCGGCGGCGAGTTTCAGGAATTCATCGTTCTTGGCGACGAAGTCGGTCTCGCTGTTGATCTCGAAAATGCTGCCCAGTTTGCCGTCGGCAGCAATACTGATCGCTACTACACCTTCTGCCGCTATGCGTGTCGCCGCCTTGGTTGCCTTGTTGCCCAGCTTGACGCGCAGGATTTCCTCGGCTTTCGCCATGTCGCCACCGGCTTCGGTCAGCGCTCTCTTGCATTCCATCATCGGCGCGTCGGTCTTCTCGCGCAGTTCCTTGACCATGCTTGCCGTAATGTCCGCCATTGCTTTACTCCAGATCACAAATTCATTCACCACGGCGACGCGGCGAAAATCGGATTGTTGCGCCGTGTCGCCGTGCTCGCCGTGGTTAAACGCCCTACTCCGCCGCTTCCTCGACTTCGACGAACTCGTCGTCGCCCACCAGTTGCTGCACCACCTCGTTGATCGACTGGTTCTTGCCTTCAAGAACGGCATCGGCAACGCCGCGAGCATAGAGACGGATCGCGCCGGAGGAATCGTCATTACCGGGGATCACGTAGCTGACGCCTTCCGGGGAATGATTGGTATCAACCACGCCGATCACCGGGATACCAAGCTTGCTGGCTTCGGTAATGGCAATCTTGTGATAGCCGACGTCGATGATGAAGATTGCATCGGGCAGGCCGCCCATGTCCTTGATGCCGCCGATGGACTTTCTCAGCTTGTCCATTTCGCGCTGCAGGGTCAGGGCTTCCTTTTTCGACAGTTTCTCGAACTTGCCTTCCTCGACGGCCTGTTCCAGATCCTTCAGACGCTTGACGGAAAGCTTGAGCGTCTTGAAGTTGGTCATCATGCCGCCGAGCCAGCGGTCATCGACAAAAGGCATGCCGCAGCGCTGGGCTTCCTCGGCGATGATTTCGCGCGCCTGGCGTTTGGTGCTGACAAACAGGATGGTGCCCTTCTTGGCCGCCATCTTTTTCACGAAAGCGATCGCTTCCTGATACTTGGCCAGGGTCTTTTCGAGGTTGATGATGTGGATCTTGTTGCGATGGCCGAAGATGTACGGGGCCATTTTTGGGTTCCAGAAACGGGTCTGGTGGCCAAAATGAACTCCGGCCTCCAGCATCTGGCGCATGGTAGTGCTCATAGAACTATCTCCGATATGGGTTAAACCTCCGCCTGGCCGTGCTGCTTCGCGCTGATTTCCAGCTGGAAGCCACCCTATCGGCGCCGGGCGTGTGGATTTTGGCCGGGACCACCCCGGACAAGCCCGCAATTATAGCCGCTTGAGCCGACAGGCACAAGCCGCGGAAGCGTCTCCGGAGGTCCGACACAAGCGGCGTGGGGCTTTTCCGAATCTGAAACGCCGGGATCGGGCGAAAACCAAGTTAGACTAGGCTACACGCTGTAGCGCCGACTCTCCGAAATGAGTTAGAGTTCCTGCAACAGGTCAATCTTGAGGACGTTTATTCCGTGAGCCTTTTTGCGATGAATCGTCTCGCCGGCGACGGCGGAGATATCGAACACCAGTTTCGCAGCCACGCGCCTGTTGATCGCTTCGATCCGACACGGACCAATGTTTCGGCCGAAATCAGGAAATCGATCAGCGAAGTATCGGCCATCGAAGCCATCGTGCTGACCGTGGATATCCGCCGTTCCTCCTGCGTCCTCAAGGAATCCATCGACATACCGGCCTACGCCAGAATCCTCGATGATTTCGTCGCCGAGTTCCGTACCGTGCTGCACTACCACGGCGGTTGGTTCGACAAGTTCACCGGGGATGGCTTCATCTGCTACTGGCTGATGGAGCACTCGTTTGCCGATCACATGGACACCGTGCTCGATTTCTGCTGTTCGGTGATGGACAATTTCCGCACCTACTATTACCCGGCGTTTGTTGCCAACATGCGCAACGAACCCGCCGGAATCGGTCTCTCCATTGGCGTAGACGCCGGTCCCTGCTACCTGACGCCGATTGTCGGCGACCTCACCATCATCGGCTCTCCCATCGTCGGCTCGGTGCGCATGTGCGAGACCTGCCCGCCCTACCATCTGATACTCAACGCCTACCCCGGCAGCCGCCTGGTAGAGGGGATGACAACGGTCATCGGCCGTCTTTCGGAAGATCTTGCCTACCAGGTCGAGAAGAAAACAATTGCGACCAAGGAATACCCGCAGGGGCAGGTTGCCTATTCCGTAGAATTTTACCGGACAGGCGAGCGGCTGTTTTTCTGAACCCTGGCGACGAGTGCCGCGCCAGGTTCCTGTTGCCGACACCCGCCGCAGGTGGCCTGCGGGTAAAATGCTGTTTCCCAATCCCGCCCAGCATTCATGGCCATTTCCATCAAGACTGATCAAGACATCGCCGAAATGCGGGTCGCCTGCCGCCTGGCAGCCGAAGTCCTCGACTACATCGATCCATTCGTCAAGCCGGGCATCACCACCGCTGAACTGGATCGCCTTTGTCACGACTACATGGTCGACGTTCAGGGCTGCATTCCGGCGCCGCTCAACTATGCACCGCCGGGCTATGCGCCCTACCCGAAGTCGATCTGCGCGTCGATCAATCATCAGGTCTGCCACGGCGTACCCAATGATCGCGCACTGAAAAAGGGCGACATCGTCAACCTTGATATCACCACGATCAAGGATGGCTGGCATGGCGATACCAGTCGCAGCTTCTGCGTCGGCGAAACGTCGATTCTTGCAAGGCGACTGGTGTCCATGACGCACGAATGCATGTGGGTAGGCATTGCCCAGGTCAGACCCGGGGAGCACCTGGGAGCGATCGGTGCGGCAATACAGAAGCATGCAGAAGGTGCGGGATTTTCCGTGGTGCGGGAGTTCTGCGGGCATGGCATCGGGCGCAATTTCCACGAAGAACCGCAGGTACTGCACTACGGCCGGGCCGGCGATGGTCCGTTGCTGGTGCCGGGCATGGTGTTTACCATCGAGCCCATGATCAATGCGGGCAAGGCGGCGATTTCGGAACTGCCGGACGGCTGGACCATCGTCACCAAGGATCGCAGTCTTTCCGCGCAATGGGAACACACGGTCTGCGTCACCGAAACCGGCGTCGAGGTGATGACGCTCTCCGCCGGCACCCCTCCCTGCCCGGCCCACATACGGATCAATCCCTGAGGCCCTGTCCCCATCGACACGGCAGCCCCCGACATGAGCGAATTACGCGAACTGGCCGCCCGGGCACGGCAGCGCCTGGCCGAGGGACAGCAGACACTGAGCGCTGCCTGGCGCGAAAGCAGACTTGGCCCTGCCCTGCTGAGCGGCCGTACAGCACTGGTGGACAGCGTGCTGCAGGAAGTCTGGACGGCGCTTGCCATGCCGCCAAGCTGTGCGCTGGTGGCCGTTGGCGGCTACGGCCGCGGTGAGCTCTACCCCGGCTCCGACGTAGACCTGCTGCTTCTGGTGCCGGATGAACAACACCCGACGCTTGAGTCAGCGGCAGCGCCGCAGGTTGAGCGGCTGATCGGTCTGTTGTGGGACATCGGCCTCGACATCGGCCATAGCGTGCGCAGCGTCAGCCAGTGCCTGGACCAGGCCGAAAGCGACATCACGGTGCAGACCGCACTGCTCGAGGCACGCCATCTGGCCGGTGCGCGTCAGCTGTTCAATGATTTCGAGCAGCGCTACCGGGCCGCCCTGGAACCTGCCGTTTTCTTCAGAGCCAAGCAACTGGAGCAAGACGAGCGCTATGCCAAATTCAACGACACACCCTATAGTCTGGAACCCAACTGCAAGGAAAGTCCCGGCGGCCGCCGCGATCTGCAGGTGATCCAGTGGGTGGCGCGCGCAGCGGGCTGCGGCGACGACTGGAAGTCGCTGGCACAAGCCGGGTTGATTACGGCGCCCGAGGTACGTCAGTTCGAACGCGCCGACGGGCTGCTGCGTGACCTGCGCATCGAACTTCACCTGGTCGCCGGCCGCCGCGAGGACAGGCTCCTGTTCGATCATCAGGAAAAACTCGCCCTGGCCATGGGCATCGGGGCGACCCATGCCAAACGCGCGTCCGAAGTGCTGATGCAGCGCTACTACCAGAATGCCAAACTGGTCACGCAACTCAATGCCCTGGTGATGCAGGTGTTGGCCGATCGTCTGCTGCCGGCGCGACAGGGGCCGCCGATCATCATCGACGCCCACTTCCAGATGGTGCGCGAGCATCTCGACGTACGCGACGAAGAGGTCTTCCAGCGCTATCCGCGAGCCATTCTCGAATGCTTCCTGCTGCAAATGCAGCGTTCGGAGCTCAAGGGCATGACGCCGCGCACCATGCGCGCTCTGTGGCGCGCACAGGGGTGCATCGATGCCGGGTTTCGCCGCGATCCGGAAAACCGCAAGCTGTTTCTCCAGCTGTTCCAGCAGCAACACCTGATCCATCCGCTGCGACGCATGAACCAGTACGACATTCTGGGCCGCTATCTGCCGGCCTTCGGTCACATCGTCGGCCAGATGCAGCATGACCTGTTTCATGTCTATACCGTCGATCAGCACATCCTGCAGGTGATGCGCAATCTGCGGCGCTTCGCCATGCTCGAACTGGCCCATGAGTACCCGTTTTGTTCGCGGCTGATGACCGGCTTCGAGAATCGCTGGCTGCTGTATATCGCCGCCCTGTTCCACGACATTGCCAAAGGTCGCGGTGGCGACCACTCCCAACTCGGAAAACGGGACGCCGCGCGCTTCTGCCGCGACCATGGCATAACCGGCGCCGATGCCGAACTGGTGGCATTCCTCGTCGAACAGCACCTGACCATGTCGCAAGTGGCGCAGAAGCAAGACCTGGCCGATCCCGAGGTCATCCTCGCCTTTGCCCGCAAGGTGAGCGACCTTCGCCGACTCACCGCGCTCTACCTGCTCACGGTCGCCGACATTCGCGGCACCAGCCCGAAGGTGTGGAACGCCTGGAAAGGCAAGCTGCTCGAAGATCTGTTTCGCATGACGGCGAGCGTCCTCAGCGGCACCGCAGTGCTCCAGCTCACCGGTGTCTCCGAGCGGCAGGAACAGGCGCGACGCATCCTGCGCTACTTCGGGCTGCGTCCCGACATCGAACTCGATCTGTGGAGCCAGCTCGATACCGGCTATTTCATGCGCCACGCGGCCGACGAAATCGCCTGGCACACGCGCACCCTGTACCATCGTCCGTCCAGCCCGCAACCGGTAGTGCGCGCGCGTCTCAACCCGATGGGCGAAGGCTTGCAGGTGATGGTTTACGTGCAGGATCAGCCCCTGCTGTTTGCCCGCCTCTGCGGCTTTTTCGCGCGACTGGGCTACAGCATCGTCGACGCCAAGATCCACACCACGCGCCATGGTTATGCACTCGACAGCTTCGTGATTTTTGCTTTCGACGCGACCCAGGCCTATCGCGACATGATCGCCCTGATCGAACACGGAATAATGGAACAGCTCAACACCCTGCCGCCACTGCCGGCCCCCGTCAGCGGGCGCCTGTCGCGGCAGGTACGCCACTTCCCGGTGACGCCGGAGGTGGAAATTCGCGCCGACGAGCGCGGCAGCCAATACCTGATGTCGATCAGTGCCGCCGACCGCCCCGGGCTCCTGTATGCAATTGCCCGGGTGCTGGGCGAACACGGCGTCACCCTGCACACTGCGAAGATCGCCACCCTCGGCGAACGTGTCGAAGACGTGTTCCTCATCAGCGGCGGGGAACTGTCGCAGACCGCCACGCTGGTCAGGCTGGAACAGGATCTGCTGACCGCGCTGCAGGTATGACCGTAAGCTGGTCTGTGGCGAGAACCAGTTCTCCACCGACCATGTTGGCTCGCTGTAAGAGTCGGTGCTGGCGGAACGGTGATTCAGGCTGTCATGGAAATCAATTCAAAGCCATCACGTAGCCACTATTGGACCAACCCATCTCCGACCAAGCTGAACGGTGCCCAGAACGCCGGATGGCTGTAGTCATCGGTAGTACTTTTCATTACCGCAAGCATGGATTGCCGCAACGCTTCGGCTCGTGACATGGCCGGATGACTTGCTTGCTGTTGAAACAGACCAGTCGTCAGCAATCGCGCCGAAACTGTTTCCACAGCCCAACTGGAAACCAACAGACTGCGCGTTCCTGCATAGAAAAACGCGCGCCCGAGTCCCGATACGGCTTCGCTCGCATTGCCGTCAGTGCTGCCTGTGTTGCAAGCTGACAGCACCACCCACTCCGCGTTCAACTTCAGGCCAAGCACTTCTTCGAGCGTAAGGAACCCGTCATTCTCTGTATCCTTGGTCAATGCTGGATTGCCCATCGCCAGTGCCGGCTGATCCAGACCGCTAATTTCGCCCGGCACCAGACCGTGGGTAGCGAAAGCGACGACGCGATAGCGAGACAAATCCGCTGCCTTGATATTGGCTTCCGTCGCCCTGACGCCAAGAAACACGTCCTTCTCCTGATCGGCCCCGGTAGTCCGCGCGATGTCCCTGAGTTCCTCGGAGGTATCGGGTAAGGCTGGCAGCATTGAGAATGCCTGGGCCAGAGTCGGTCTGTTGGTCGTACCCGCATTGCCACTTGGAACTTGGGACTGCTGTGCCTGCTCGACCATGCTCAAAGTTTCATCATTGGTCGCAGCAATCGCTAAATTGCGGAACCGTTTGCCCCGTTGAGTTCCCGGAGCGGCATCGGCTATGAACAGTGGGTCGCCGAATCCGATGAAGGGCATGCGTTCAATCTTTGTCGGAACTGATCTACGCAGAGCCATGAAGCCGCTGGCCGAAGACTGCTGGGCTATCGCTGCCTTATGTAGCATCCAGGGCATCTCCGCATAGGTAGGAACTGATCTGCCAGCCGTCTGCGCTATCGGTTCTGTAAGCAGCGTAGCGAAAGGCAACTGCCCTAGGGCGCCGTGTGGAATTACGTTGATCAGCTTGGCGTTTGACCGCATCGCTGCGTCTGGTGCCAGCAGTGTGGCGTAAAGGCGATAGGCGGTGGCCGTATCGAAATCTCTGATCTGTCCGTCGCTCAAATTCACGCTGCGCAAGAGCTGCGCTACATCGCGTGCAAGTTGTTCTCTGGCGACGGGCACCGTTCGGTAGCCCACGTCACTCTTGGTAATGGTCCAGACGTAGCTTTGGCGTTCACCGCTGAAGATGGCTATGACGACCTCGTCGGGCAGTAGTGTCCGCTGTATGTCTGCGGGCGTTGCGGGTTGTGGAGCGACAAGGTTCGCGTAGTCAGGAAATTTCTCGGCAAGTTCCTTTCTCAGCGCTACCTGTTCCCTGGCAAGGGTGTCAATATCCCGCTGCATGTTATTCATGACCGCCTGCAACCGCCGACCTTCCGGCGCCGAAGCAAGCCGGGTAAGAATCTTGTTGAGTGCCTGCATTTGATTGGTGGCGTCCTGTTCGCGCCTTGCAAGCTGCGCCAGTTGCGGGTCCGGGAGAGTGGCGCGTGCGGCGCTGGCGGTCACGGCCCGCTGCACCGAGGAATTGCGTGCGATGTCGGCCAGTTTGAAAGCTTCGGCCACAATATCCAAACCAACTATTTGCTTTCCTTCTGCTTGGAGCTTGGCGAGGAGTTCGAGGTAAGCCTCCAGGATCACATTCATTCGATAGACCCTTACAAATGCTGAGTCCTCGTCGCCTGCACCGTCATGAGCCTGCTTGAGCAGCGCTGGCATGGCCCGCTGAAACTGTGCCAAAGCTTGGTCGCTATCTCCCAATTGGGTTAGGGCTACGCCCAAGTAACCTCTCAAATGCGCGATATAGACAGGATCAACAAATGACCTTTTGAGGTTGGAATCCAGAAGGCTCTGCATCATTTCAGCGGATTTCGTCCCCTGTCCCGTCTTCAACAAAGCCATCGCCCAATCAATGTTGCGCGAGCCAGTTTTGTCGAATTGCGTCGAACTGCTGCGCAATCCTTGATCGCGCGTTTCAAACACCTTCAAGGCATCCTTCCAACGTCCCTGAACGACGAGAATGAAGCCCATCTGGCTTCGACGCGCAGCGAGCGCTGTTGAATACGGCTTGACTTCGGATCGTTCCAGTGCTTGCGTCGCCAGTTCGGCGTAGCGAGCGGCCTCCACGACCTTGCCCTGCTGCAACTTCATGGTGCCAAGAACGGACAGGGCATTGCTAGCGCCTACCGTATTGAAGCTCAAGTAGGACAGGGTCTGATTCACCGCTTCATTGGCGAGGTGCTCAGCCTCACCCATCTTCCCCTGTGATGACAGATTGCCAGCCAATTGACGCGTGGTAGAGGTCACATTTTGTTTTGCGATTTGCACAATCTGGGAGTCGGCGCCTAAGCTTCGGAGCATGAGCGGCAGGTATTGCCTGGCGTTGTCGAGAGCGGCGCGGCGGAAACGTTCCGCTTCCACTTTGTTGCCACGTAGCTCCTGCAGCCACGCGGAATATCTGCTGAAATTATCCATGACATTGTATTGCTCTGTCACCCAATCTCTCCGCAATTTCACCTCTGGCAGTCCATCGGATGCGCGACGCAAGGCTTCTTCCGCTTCGTTGAGCATACCTA
>JAPLQZ010000295.1 GCA_026399415.1 Rhodocyclales bacterium
CTCACTCTGTTCACCGATCCGGCGATTCCCGCGGAAGTCATGGGCGATGCCCTGCGCCTGCGTCAGGTGCTGGTCAACCTCGCCAACAACGCGATCAAGTTCTCCAGCGGCGGAGAGCGTCCGGGCAAGGTGTCGCTGCGCACGCGCCTGGTCGAGCAGGGTATGCGGCGGGTGGCGGTGGAGTTCCAGTTGGCCGACAACGGCATCGGCATGGATGAGCAGACCCAGGCGCGCTTATTCACTGCCTTCACGCAGGCCGATGCCTCCACCACCCGGCGCTTCGGCGGTACGGGCTTGGGCCTGGCCATTTCCAGCCAGCTGTTGCAACTGATGGGCGGGGAGATCGTGCTGCGCAGCGCGCCGGGCCGGGGTTCCACCTTCATCGTGCGCCTGCCGTTTCAGCCGCTGGCGGCAAAGTCCGAGGCGGCCGGGGTGGCGGCGGAAGTTGCCGGGCTTGCCTGTCGGGTGGTGGGCGGCCCGGAAGGGCTGGCCGATGATCTCGCCGCTTATCTCGCGCATGGCGGCGCGGCCGTCGAGCGGGCGCCGGACCTCGCGAGCGCTCGGGAACAGGGCTGTCCGACCGGTCTGTCGCTATGGATTGTCGACGCCGGTGACGAGTCGCCGACTGCTGATCAATTGCACCTTGCCGCAGGGGTCCGGTCCGATCAGGACGTGCGCTTTGTGGTCATCGGCCGCGGACACCGGCGCAAGCCGCGCGCTCTAGTTCCGGACCTGGTCGAGGTGGACGGCAATGTGCTGGACCGCCAGACCTTTCTCAGGGCGGTGGCCATCGCCGCCGGGCGGGAGCAGCCGGAAGCCGCAGCCGGGGCAACTTCGGGCAGGACCGAGGCCGCAGTCAGTCCGCCATCGCACCACCAGGCACGACAGCAGGGCAGGCTGATCCTGGTGGCCGAGGACAACGAAACCAACCAGAAAGTGATCCTGCGGCAGCTCGGTTTGCTCGGCTATGCGGCCGATGTCGCCGGCGATGGCCGCGAAGCGCTGAAACATTTCCAGAGCGGCAATTACGCCCTGCTGCTGACGGACCTGCACATGCCGGAGATGGATGGCTACGAGCTCAGTCTGGCGATCCGCAGCGGTGAAGACGGCAAGCGTCGCATCCCGATCATCGCCCTCACCGCCAACGCGCTCAAGGGCGAGGCGAAACGTTGCCGCATTGTCGGCATGGACGACTACCTGAGCAAACCCGTGCCGCTGGAGAAACTGAAAGCCGTGCTCAACAAATGGCTGCCGGCGGCCGCCGCGACGGATTCGGTCGCCGTGTCGCCAGCGCCGACTCTTGCTGCGCTCGACGTGAAGATACTGGCGGCGCTGGTCGGCGACGAGCCAAAGGTGATTTGCGACTTTCTGGAGGATTTCCGCGCCAGCGCAACCCGAATTGCGGCCGAGCTCGGTGCGGCATGCCAACGCGGACAGACAGCAGCAGCTGGCGCGGCGGCCCACAAGCTCAAGTCTGCGGCTCGCGCCGTGGGCGCCCTCAAACTGGGCGATCTGTGTGCCGAAATGGAGCGGGCCGGACAAGCCGGCGACAAGGAATCCCTGGCCGCCTTGCTGGCCGGATTCGAGACGGAACTGATCGCCGTGAAAGCATGTCTGGATTTGTTGTTGGCCGAGCGTGATCAGGCTTCGAACGCACAAAGATGATAATGATTTCGGCATATTCCGCAATCAGCGCCTTGGTGATGAGACTTTCGGCATGCCAGTCGACCGGCTTGGTGCGGTGCGTGACCCAAAGGAAATCGAGTCGTGAAAATCCAGCCGATAATTCGTGCCAGGCCCGTCTGCATCCCTGATCGCATGCCATGAGCCCCGTACGCCTCCTCGCCACCGATCGCGGCACCCCGAGGGAACTCATCGCCTTCCTCGGCATTTTCGCGTTCGCCGTGATTCCTCTGGTGGCTTACCTGATCTGGTCAGGCTACCAAGTGGCGATCGACGACGCCGAAACCACGACGCGCAACTATGCGGCAATACTCGAAGCGCGGCTGGACGCCACGCTGCGCCGCGCCGACGCCA
>JAPLQZ010000090.1 GCA_026399415.1 Rhodocyclales bacterium
CGGGCATGGCTCGACGCCTCGCCAAAAACCATCACGTACTGGCGCAGGTTGTAGCCCAACGTCACGGCGTTCGAATAGCCGTCCATTGCCAGCACCCAGTCAGATCGGTACGGTTGCAGTTCCCGCGCCAGCGTCCGATGCTCGAAACTGAGCACGATGCCGTCGTAAAGCCGGGTCTTCTGCCAGGTTTCCAGCGGCAGGCGCGAAACAATCAGGATGCCGGCAATGTGCAGTGTTGCAAACGCGGCGAAGAACACGCCGAGCCGACGCAGGCCGACGGGCGTCAGGCGCAGCGTCAGCCAGATCAGCGTGAAGGGAACAAACGACAGCAGCCAGTGCAGGCCGATCTGCTTGACCAGCGAGAGGACGGCGAACAGCAGAAACGGCAGCCATGCCAAAGTGCCCAGCGCCGCGGGGATTGAAGAGTCGGCGCTGGTGGTGCGGCGATTGCGCCACGCCAGCCACAGCACCGGCGGCCCCAGTACATAAATCAGCGTGAGCGCATACAGCAGCGGCGTCTTGAGCGACCAGCCGGCATCTTCGTGGCGATTGACGAAGTTGAACATGTAGTTCGGCCAGCAATGGCCGCTGTTCCACCAGGCCATCAGGGCCAGCGCCGGCAGCGTGCAGGCATAGGCGATGGCCAGACCGGCAACCGCACCTTGCTTGCGTCGCCTCAACACATCCACCAGATAGGCGAAGCCGAGAATCGCCGCAAAGTACTTGGAGAGTACCGCTCCCGCAAGCAGCACACCTGCCGCCAGATACCAGCGCGGAGCATCGTCGCGGGAAGCACGAATCCACGCCAGACCCGAAAACACGCTGAAATAGATCAGCGGCGTGTCGGTGGTGATGAACACATTCCAGACATTCACCGGCGCCAGCAGCACCAGCACCGCGGCCCAGAGCCGGCGCTCCTCGCCGACCCCGGCTATCAGGCGCGGCAGCGCCCAATACGCGGCCAGGGCAAGCAGGGCCGGCTGCAGGATCGCCGGCAGGCGCAGCCACCATTCGGCATCGTTCAGTTGCAGCAGGGCGGCGAGCCACCAGCCGATCATCGGCGGATGGTCGTAGAAGCCCCAGTCGGGTTTCCATCCCCACCAGATGAAATAGGCTTCGTCGCCGGTGATCGGAAAAGCCGCCGCCAGCCAGAAGCGGAAGACCAGCGTGAGAACCAGCAGCGCTGAAAACAGGCGGCCGGTCATGAGCGCGCTCTACCTTTCCGCAAGAGCGACGCGGCGCGCCTTCACCGCATTGGCGAGGATGTCCAGCACAACGATCGTGTCATCCCATCCGATGCAGGCATCGGTTACCGAAACACCGTATTCGAGAGGCTTGCCGGGTGTCAGGTCCTGCCTGCCTTCCTTGAGGTGCGACTCGATCATCACACCGAAAATGCGATCGTCGCCGGCTGCCAGTTGGGCGGCCACATCCCTCGCCACATCGAGCTGGCGCTTGAACTGCTTGCTGGTATTGGCGTGAGAAAAATCGATCATGACACGCGCCGCGAGACCGGACTTGCCCAGTTCGACGCAGGCCGCATCGACCGACGCCGCGTCGTAGTTGGGCACCCTGCCGCCGCGCAGGATGACATGGCAATCCTCGTTGCCATTGGTGGACACAATGGCGGAATGTCCCGCCTTGGTCACCGACAGAAAGTGATGAGGGCTGGCCGCAGCCTTGATCGCATCCACCGCGATGCGGATGCTGCCGTCGGTGCCGTTCTTGAAACCGACCGGACAGGACAGGCCCGAGGCCAGTTCGCGATGCACCTGCGATTCCGTGGTGCGGGCGCCGATGGCGCCCCAGCTGATCAGGTCCGCCGTGTATTGCGGCGTGATGGTGTCGAGGAATTCCGTGGCGCAGGGCAGGCCGAGTTCGTTGACCTCCCACAGCAGCTTTCGCGCCAGGCGCAGGCCCTCATTGATCTTGAAGCTGCCATCCATGCGCGGATCGTTGATCAGCCCCTTCCAGCCCACCGTGGTCCGCGGCTTCTCGAAATAGACCCGCATCAGGATCAGCAGGTCGTCGCCAAACCGCAGCGCTTCCTGGCGCAACTTGCTCGCGTACTCCATTGCCGCCGCATAGTCGTGGATCGAGCAGGGACCGACCACCACCACCAGCCGGCCGTCGGCGCCGTGCAGCACGCGATGTACGCCCTGGCGCGCCTCGTAGGTCGTCTCGGCGGCCGCGTCGGTGGTGGGAAACTCGCGCGAAATATGGGCGGGAGGCGAGAGTTCCTTGATCTCGCGGATGCGGACGTCGTCGGTAATATGCTTCATGTGCTGGCCTTGATCCAGGGTAAGGCGCAATTCTACCGGTCGGGACCGTGTCGGCATTTACAAGTTGCGGTTTTCCCTTATTCCCATACGGCGCGCTATGAGCGTAAAGTTGCCCCGCTGGCAAAAACCAAGGAGGAATCATGTTCCAGGTTCGAATTCATGGCCGTGGCGGTCAGGGCGTGGTCACGGCGGCAGAGATGCTCTCGATCGCCGCGTTTGAGGAAGGACGGCACGCGCAGGCTTTCCCGAGTTTCGGTTCGGAGCGCATGGGAGCGCCGGTGGTGGCCTTCTGTCGCATTGCCGACAGGGAGATCCGGCTGCGCGAGCCGATCATGGAACCCGACGCGCTGATCATCCAGGATCCGACCCTGTTGCATCAGGTTGACGTGTTCGCCGGACTGAGGAAGGGCGGCTACATCCTGATCAACACCAACAAGACCTTCGAGGAACTCGGTCTCGGTGACTTCGTCCGCGACTGGCCGCACGATCGCCTGTGCACCGTGGCAGCCACCGATCTGAGCAAGAAGCACGTCGGCCGGCCGATGCCGAACGTGCCCCTGCTCGGAGGCTTCGCCGCCGTGGCGGGCGTGATCAAACTCGAATCGGTGATCATGGCCATCAATAGCCGGTTCTCGGGCAAGGTCGCCGCGGGCAACATTGCCGGCGCCACCGAGGCCTACGACATCGTTCGCGCCGAGATGGAAGAAGCGCGCAAGGAGGCTGCCCATGCTTAAGCAGTGTGAAGGTTCCCACGCCGTAGCCGAGGCCGTCGCCCTGTGCCGGCCCGAAGTGATCTGCGCCTATCCGATTTCACCGCAGACCCATATCGTCGAAGGTCTGGGCGAAATGTGCAAATCGGGCGAACTGGCCGACTGCGAATTCATCAACGTCGAATCCGAATTCGCTGCCATGAGCGTCGCCATCGGCTCGTCGGCCGCCGGCGCACGCACTTACACGGCGACTGCCTCGCAAGGACTGCTGTACATGGTCGAAGCCGTCTACAACGCGTCGGGCCTGGGATTGCCGATCGTCATGACGGTGGCCAACCGCGCCATCGGCGCGCCGATCAACATCTGGAACGACCATTCCGATTCGCTCTCGCAGCGCGATTGCGGCTGGATCCAGTTATTCGCCGAAACCAACCAGGAAGCGCTCGACCTGCACATACAGGCCTTCAAGCTGGCGGAAGAACTGTCGTTGCCGATCATGGTCTGCATGGACGGCTTCATCCTGACCCATGCCTACGAGCGCGTGGACATGCCGACCCAGGAACAGGTCGATGCCTTCCTGCCGCCCTACGAGCCGCGCCAGGTGCTCGATCCCGCCGAACCGGTGTCGATCGGCGCCATGGTCGGGCCCGAAGCCTTCATGGAAGTACGCTATCTCGCCCACGCCAAGCAGATGCAGGCGCTGGAACGCATTCCGCAAATGGCCGAAGAGTTCCAGAAGGTATTTGGTCGCAAGATCGGCGGCCTGACGCACACCTACTGTGGCGAAGACGCCGAGACCATGGTGGTGGCGATGGGTTCGGTACTGGGCACGATCAAGGATGTCGTCGATGAAATGCGTAGCGCCGGCCACAAGGTCGGCGTGCTCGGCATCACCTCGTTCCGCCCCTTCCCGCTCGATGCCGTGCGCGAAGCGCTGAAGGGCTGCAAACGCTTCGTCATACTGGAAAAGAGCCTCGCCGTCGGCATCGGCGGCATCGTCGCGACCAACGTCCGACTCGCCGTCACCGGGCTGGGGCTCCAGGGCTACACGGTGGTCGCAGGCCTTGGCGGCCGCGCCATTACCAAGAAGTCGCTGCACGCCCTGTTCATCCGGGCCGGGCGCGGAGAACTGGGGCCGCTGACCTTCCTCGATCTCGACTGGGAAGTCATCAACCGGCAGCTCGAACGCGAACGACTGACCCGGCGCTCCGGTCCCGCCGCGGAAAGCATGCTGCGCGACCTCGGCACCGTTGCGTCGAAAATCGCCTAGGAGCCGCCATGTCACTGCAACCCGTCAAGTTCTACCAGACCGGCACCTTCACCGTCGGCAACCGGCTGCTGGCGCCCGAAGAGCGCAGCGTGCAGGCCAACATGCAGCGCACCAACTCGCTCAACTCGGGGCATCGAGCCTGCCAGGGCTGCGGCGAGGCCCTCGGGGCGCGCTACGCGATCGACGCGGCAATGAATGCCAGCAACCGCCAGCTGATTGCGGCCAACGCCACCGGCTGTCTCGAAGTGTTCTCCACGCCCTACCCGGAAACCTCCTGGCAGATTCCGTGGATCCACTCGCTGTTCGGCAATACGGCGGCGGTCGCCACCGGCATCGCGGCGGCGATCAAGATCAAGAAGCAGAAGGGTCAGGGCGGCGACGTCCGTGTCGTCGCGCAAGGCGGCGACGGCGGCACCACCGACATCGGCTTTGGCTGCCTGTCGGGCATGTTCGAGCGCAACGACGACGTGCTCTACATCTGCTACGACAACGGCGGCTACATGAATACCGGCGTACAGCGCAGTTCGGCCACACCGCCGGCGGCGCGCACCGCGACCACCATGCCGCTCGGGCCCGAACCCGGAAATCAGTTCGGTCAGGGCAAGTTCCTCCCGGCCATCGCCATGGCGCACGAGATTCCCTATGTCGCCACCGCCACGGTGGCCGACCTGCGCGATCTGGAGTACAAGGTCACTCATGCGATGAGCATACGCGGCGCGCGCTACATCCACATTCTCGTCCCCTGCCCGCTGGGCTGGGGCACGGCCTCGCACGACACCATCCGCATGGCGCGGCTGGCCAAGGAGACCGGCATCTTCCCGGTATTCGAGGCTGAGTATGGAGTCGTAAAGTCGGCGCTGGCGATACGGCGACCGCTGCCGGTGGAGGAGTACCTGCGACCGCAAAAACGCTATGCCCACCTGTTTGGAAAGAGTCCTGCCGTCGAAACCATTGCCCGGATCCAGGCGCTGGCCGACAAGAACATCCGCAAGTACGGGCTGCAGGCCCGCAAGGGAGCATAGACATGGACAAGCCATTTGCCATCACCCTCAACCCCGGCTCGTCGCTGGCCAATCACACCGGCTCCTGGCGCACCTCGCGACCGGTGTACATCGACCGTCTGCCACCCTGCAACAACGCCTGTCCCGCCGGCGAGAATATCCAGGGCTGGCTGTTTCACGCCGAAAGCGGCAACTACGAAAAGGCCTGGCGTTCTTTGGTGGTCAACAACCCCTTGCCCGCCACCATGGGACGCGTCTGCTATCACCCCTGTGAAGGCGCCTGCAACCGCGGCCTGATGGATGCGACGGTGGGCATCAATTCCGTCGAGCGCTTCCTCGGCGACGAGGCGATCAAGCACGGCTGGAAGTTCGATGCGCCGGCGACGAAAAGCGGCAAGCGCGTGCTGGTCGTCGGCTCCGGCCCCGCCGGACTTGCCGCCGCCTACCACTTGGCCTGTCTCGGCCACCACGTCGTCATCCGCGAAGCGGCGGCCATCGCCGGCGGCATGATGCGCTTCGGCATTCCCAAATACCGCCTGCCACGCGACGTGCTCGAAGCGGAGATCGCGCGCATCGTCGATCTCGGTGTCGAACTGCATCTGAACAGCCGGGTTGACAAACTGCCCGAGGCCCTGAAGGAAGGCTTCGACGCCGTCTTCCTCGGCGTCGGCGCCCACATCGCCAAGCGCGCCTACATCCCGGCCGGAGACGCCAGCAAGATCATGGATGCCGTGTCCGTGCTGCACGACATGGAAGGCGAGCCCGACGCAATGCCATTGCTGGGTCGCCGGGTAGTGGTCTACGGCGGCGGCAATACCGCCATCGACGTGGCGCGAACGGCCAAGCGACTCGGCGCGGAGGAATCCATCATCGTCTATCGCCGCACCCGCGAGAAAATGCCGGCGCACGATTTCGAGGTGGAAGAAGCCCTTCAGGAAGGCGTCATGATGAAGTGGCTGTCCACCATCAAGGAATCCGGCGAGGACGGACTGATGGTCGAAAAGATGGCCCTCGACGAAAACGGCTTCCCGCAGCCCACCGGTGAATACGAGACCATTGCCGCCGATTCGCTGGTTCTGGCGCTGGGCCAGGACGTCGACCTCTCCCTGCTGGAAAACGTGCCGGGACTGGCCATCGAAGGCGGCAACGTGAAGGTCGATTCAACCATGATGACAGGTCATCCGGGGATTTTTGCCGGCGGCGACATGGCCGGCAACGATCGCACCGTCACCGTCGCCATCGGCCATGGCAAGAAGGCCGCCCGCGCCATCGACGCCTGGCTCAAGGGCGTCGCCTTTGTTCCGCCGCCCAAGGCCGAGATAGCCACTTTCGAACGGCTGAACACCTGGTACTACTCCGATGCGCCGAAAACGCTGCGGCCGGTGCTGGACATCATCCGCCGCCAGTCCACGTTCGAGGAGGTGCTGGGCGGTCTCGACGAAAACAACGCCCTGTTCGAAGCGCGCCGCTGCCTCTCCTGCGGCAACTGCTTCGAATGCGACAACTGCTATGGCGTCTGCCCCGACAACGCCGTCATCAAGCTCGGCCCCGGCAAGCGCTTCGAGTTCAACTACGACTACTGCAAGGGCTGCGGCATGTGCGCCACCGAGTGCCCCTGCGGCGCGATCAAGATCGTGGCGGAAGAGATCTGAGTGAAACGTCAAGCGCCGGGGACGCTGACC
The DNA here is from genome assembly GCA_026399415.1 of Rhodocyclales bacterium. Classification (GTDB taxonomy): domain Bacteria; phylum Pseudomonadota; class Gammaproteobacteria; order Burkholderiales; family Rhodocyclaceae; genus Sulfuritalea. The sequence continues at coordinate 6,946 of JAPLQZ010000090.1, forward strand.
CTGATACGGGTTTACTAGTATCAGGAATAGGGCGAAGACGGTATTCCCACTAGCATCGGATCGGCATACGGTTCGCATATTGGAATGCTGAACGCGGATGCACGTTCGCGTTTGGCGCGGAATGTCGTTTCTGAATCGGCACTCGGCCACCCCCTCATCCAAGGAAGGGGCTGCAAGTTTCATTGGGGGAAAAGGGGAACATGGACGCTTCCTCGATCATCCGCAAGACCAGCGCCGACCAGCGGGTGACGCCAAATTTTCTCGACTACGCCGGCGAGCGGCAGCGCTTTTCCTGGGAGGCCGTGGGCCGCGAGTTGCGAGGCTTGGCCGGCGCAGGCGGTGTCAACATCACCGCCGAGGCGGTCGAGCGCCACGCGGCGGGCGCCAGGCGCGACAAGACCGCATTCCGTTTTCTCTCGCGCGGCAAAGCGGCCCGCGATGTCAGCTTTGGCGAACTGTCGCAACTCACCAGCCGCTTCGCCAATGTGCTGAGCCGGCTTGGCATCGGCCGCGGCGAGCGGGTCTTCGTGCTGGCCGGGCGCGTTCCGGAACTCTACATCGCGGTGCTCGGCGGTCTCAAGCACGGCGCGGTGGTGTCGCCGCTGTTCTCCGCCTTCGGTCCCGAACCGATCGCCACGCGCGTGAATCTCGGCGCGGGCCGGGTGCTGGTCACCACCGACATGCTCTACGAGCGCAAGGTGGCGAAGTGGCGCGACAAAATGCCGACGCTGGAACATGTGCTGCTGGTGGCCGAGGATGGCGGCATATTGGGCTCCCCCACGCTCACTGCGTTCGCTGCCCCCAAGGGGGGCGCTGCCGCCTTGGGACGGCCCGGCGGCGGCACCAACATCCCCGGCACGCTCGATCTGGCCACACTGATGGCCGTGGCAAGTGACGAATGTACAGTTGCCGCGACCGGCGCCGAGGACATGTCCCTGCTGCACTTCACCAGCGGCACCACCGGCACGCCGAAGGGCGCCGTGCATGTGCATGGCGCCGTCGTCACCCATTTCGCCACCGGCCGTTATGCGCTGGACCTCCATGCCGACGACATCTACTGGTGCACCGCCGATCCGGGCTGGGTGACGGGCACCTCCTACGGCATCATCGCGCCCTTGCTGCATGGCGTGACGTCGATCATCGACGCCGAGGAGTTCGACGCCGAGCGCTGGTACGGCACTCTGCAGGACGAGGGCGTGACGGTCTGGTACACGGCGCCGACGGCGATCCGCATGCTGATGAAGGCCGGCGTCGCGATTCCGCGGAAGTACCACTTCCCGCAGCTCAGGTTCATCGCCAGCGTCGGCGAACCGCTCAACCCCGAGGCGGTGCGCTGGGGCAAGGAGGTGCTGGGCCTGCCGATCCATGACAACTGGTGGCAGACCGAGACCGGCGGCATCATGATCGCCAACACGCCGGCCTTCGACATCAAGCCCGGCTCGATGGGGCGGCCCTTGCCGGGCATCGATGCAGCCATCGTGCGCCACCGCGAGGATGGCACGGTGACAGTGATCGAGGAGCCGGACGTCGAGGGCGAACTGGCCCTGAAGCGCGGCTGGCCGTCGATGTTCCGCGCCTACCTCAACAACGAGGAGCGCTACCGCAAGTGCTTCGCCGGTGACTGGTACCTGACCGGCGACCTGGCCAAGCGCGATGCCGACGGCTACTTCTGGTTCGTCGGCCGCGCCGACGACGTGATCAAGTCGGCCGGCCACCTGATCGGGCCCTTCGAGGTCGAGAGCGCGCTGATGGAACACCCGGCGGTGGCCGAGGCGGGCGTGATCGGCAAGCCCGACCCGGTGGTGGGCGAGGTGGTCAAGGCTTTCGTGTCGCTGAAGAAGGGCTTCGAGGAAAGCGAGGCGCTGCGCATGGAGCTGCTCGGCCACGCCAGGAAACGCCTCGGTGCCGCCGTGGCACCGAAGGAGATCGCCTTCCTGCCCTCGCTGCCGCGCACGCGCAGCGGCAAGATCATGCGGCGGCTGCTCAAGGCGCGCGAACTGGGCTTGCCCGAGGGCGACACCTCGACGCTGGAGGCAGGGGGCTGAAATGACCGTCGATCATCGCGCCGCGCCACCTCCCACCGGCCCCGTGCCGTGGGACAAGAAATTCGCCCTGCGGCTGCTGGCCGACATGGTGCGCATCCGCCGCATGGAGGAGAAGTCGGCCGAACTGTATGGTGCAGGCAAGATTCGCGGCTTCCTGCACCTCTACATCGGCGAGGAGGCGACGGCGGTCGGCGCGCTGCATGCGCTGTCGGCCGAGGACAACATCGTCGCCACCTACCGCGAGCATGGCCACGCGCTGGTGCGCGGCATGGACATGGGCGCGATCATGGCCGAGATGTACGGCAAACGCGAAGGCTGCGCACACGGCCGCGGCGGCTCGATGCATTTGTTCGACAAAGCGACGCGGCTCTTCGGCGGCAACGCCATCGTCGGCGGCGGGCTGCCGCTGGCCGTCGGGCTGGGGCTGGCCGCGAAAATGCAGAACGAGAACCGGCTCACCGCCTGCTTTTTCGGCGACGGTGCAGTGGCCGAAGGGGCCTTCCACGAGTCGCTGAACCTCGCGGCGCTGTGGAAACTGCCGGTGCTGTTCTGCTGCGAGAACAATCTCTACGGCATGGGCACGGCGCTGGAGCGCAGCGAATCGCAGACCGATCTCTGCGTCAAGGCGGCCTCCTACAACATGCCGGCGCTGAAGGTCGACGGCATGGACATCGTCGCGGTACACGAGATTACCAAGCAGGCCGTGCAGCGCGTGCGCGCCGGCGACGGGCCGGTGTTCGTCGAGTACCAGACCTACCGCTTCCGCGCCCACTCGATGTTCGACGCCGAGCTCTACCGGCAGAAGGCCGAGGTCGAGGAATGGAAAACGCGCGGGCCGATCCATACTTTCTCGGCTCGGCTCAAGGCGGAGGGCAAACTGACCGAAGAGGATTTTCTTGCGCTCGATGCCGCGGCAAACGCAGAGGTGGATGCGGCGGTCGCCTTTGCCGAGGCAGGAACCTGGGAACCGGTCGAAGACCTGCTCAAGGATGTGCACACATCATGAGCCGCAGACTCAACTACCGCGAAGCCATGCGCGAGGCGATGCACGAGGCTCTCGTCGCCGACCCGCGCGTCTTCCTCATGGGCGAGGACGTCGGCATGTATGGCGGCACCTACGCCTTCTCCAAGGGCTTCCTCGACGAATTCGGGCCGGAGCGCATCCGCGACACGCCGCTGTCCGAGCTCGGCTTCGTCGGTGCAGCCATAGGCGCGGCGCTAGGCGGCATGCGGCCGATCGTCGAGGTGATGACGGTCAACTTCAGCCTGCTCGCACTGGACCAGATCGTGAACAGCGCGGCGCTCTACCGCCACATGTCGGGCGGCCAGTTCTCGGTGCCGCTGGTGATCCGCATGACGACCGGCGCCGGGCGGCAATTGGCGGCGCAGCATTCGCACAGCCTCGAAGGCTGGTACGCGCACATCCCCGGCATCAAGGTGCTGGCGCCGGCGACCATCGAGGATGCGCGCGGCATGCTGGCGCCGGCGCTGGCCGATCCCGACCCGGTGGTGATATTCGAGCACGCCGGGCTGTTCAACATGGAGGGCGACCTGGCCGATGACTGGACAGTCGATATTCGCTCGGCCACGGTGCGGCGAGAAGGCAAGGACGTCGCCATCATCACCCACGGCGGCTCGCTGCCCAAGGCGCTGGCGGCAGCGGAGCAGCTTGCCGCAACAGGCATCGACGCCGAAGTGCTCGACCTGCGCGTGCTGCGTCCGCTGGATACCGCGACCATCATGGCCTCGGTATCCAAGTGCCGCCACGCCGTGGTGGTCGACGAAGGCTGGCGCACCGGCAGCCTTGCCGCCGAAGTGATGGCGCGCATCATGGAAAACGTCTTCTACGAACTCGACGCGCCGGTGGCGCGGGTCTGTTCGGAAGAAGTGCCGATTCCCTATGCCAAACATCTGGAGGAAGCCGCCCTGCCGCAGCCGGAGAAGATCGTCGCGGCGGTGAGAGGACTTTTTTCATGATCGAATTCAAGCTGCCTTCGCTGGGCGCCGACATGGACGAGGGCACCCTGCTCGAATGGAAAGTCGGCGTTGGCGACACGGTGAAAAAGGGCCAGGTGGTGGCCATCGTCGACACGACGAAGGCAGCGGTGGATGTCGAAAGCTGGCAGGAGGGCAGGGTCCACCAGTTGATCGCCGAGATCGGGCAGAAGATGCCGGTCGGCACGGTAATGGCGACCTTGCTCGAAGCAGGCGAGATTGTTCCGGCAAGAGTCGGCGCTGATGACACGGCGACCGTGGCGAACGAGGCAGCTCCCAAGCCGCGCCGCATGATCTCGCCTGCCGCACGCAAGCATGCGGAGGAAAAAGGTGTCGACCTCGATCGCATCGAGGGCACCGGCCCGCATGGCGCGGTCACGCTGGAAGATGTTGAGAATGCTGCGGCTGCACGCATCGCACCGTCGGCGGAAAAGCCGGCCGAGCGCAGCGCCGACCGCACAGCCGACATGCGCAAGACCATCGCCGCGGCGATGAGCCGCTCCAAGCGCGAGATTCCGCACTACTACGTCGCCGAGGACATTCCCTTTGCCCGCGCACTGGCATGGCTGCAGGCGACGAACGCGCAGCGGTCGATGGCCGAGCGCCTGCTGCCGGCGGCGTTGCTGCTGAAAGCCGTGGCCACCGCACTCAAGCGCTATCCCGAGCTCAACGGCTACTGGCGCCAGGAGAACGATGGCGTCTTCGTGCCGGTCTCCGCGATCAATCTCGGTGTGGCGATTTCACTGCGCCAGGGCGGCCTGATCGCGCCGGCGCTGCTGCATGCCGAGAGCAAACCAATGACGCTGCTGATGCAGGAACTGACCGACCTGGTGAAGCGCACCCGCGCCGGATCGCTGCGCAGTTCCGAGATGAACGAGGCGACGATTACGGTGACCAATCTCGGCGACCAGGGATCGCAGGCCGTGTTCGGCGTCATCACCCCGCCGCAGGTGGCGCTGGTCGGCTTCGGCCGCGTTGCCGAACGGCCATGGGCCGAGAATGGCGAACTCAAGGTGCTGCCGGTCGTGACGGCCAGCCTCTCGGCCGACCACCGCGTCTCGGATGGCCATCGCGGCGCGCTGTTCCTGCGCGAACTGAACGATCTGCTGCAACGACCCGAGGAACTCGACCAATGACTGATGCCGAAATCCGCGCCGTGGCATTGGCCACGCTCTTGTCCATCGCACCCGAGGTCGAAGCCGATGGACTGCGCGGTGACCGCCCGCTGCGCAGTCAGGTCGATCTCGATTCAATGGACTGGCTGAATTTTCTGCTCGGGCTCCACGAGAAACTCAAGGTGGATATCCCCGAGGCCGATTACGCCCGGCTGGTCACCCTCGACGACGTGGTGAGCTACCTGCAAAAGAAACTCGGCGGAGCATGACGGCGCCCGGCGCCGAGCCGCTTGCCGCGAAATCCGGCTACGGGGTTGGCGACAATCTTCTGAGCGGCTTCAGCGCAAGACGGGAATACACGGCGTCGATGATTTCCGCCTCACGCCGATTGAGCGAGAAATACCCGTAGCGACGCCAGGCGCGAATCGCTGCACGAAGTTCCTGGAAAGTGAATGAAGTGTTCATCATGTGTCTCCCGCGGAGTTCGCCCATCGATGGGCGAACGACCGACTTGTATGTGAGCCTGTGTCGGTTTGTGTCTATGCCGGAAATAGTTTTTCATAAATTCGGCGAGCCCGAAGCGGCAAGAACTACCGAAAAAGTGGTCGATATCGACAGCGGGCGATAATTCCGTATCGAGCAGAAGGACGCCGCATGAGCACCGACAGCAACAGAGACCTGGATCTTCTGCTGGATGAAATCCGCGAGGAGGTATGGGCCACGCGCCAGTTCACCGGTCGCCCGGCACTCGACGAGCGGGTGTTGGAGGCCCTGCGCGAGGTGCCGCGCCATTCGTTCGTGCCGGATGAATCCCATCATCGCGCCTATGGCAACTATCCGCTGCCGATCGGCCATGGGCAAACCATCTCGCAGCCCTACATCGTGGCCCTGATGACCGACCTGATTCAACCCCGGCCGGAAGACGTGGTACTGGAGGTCGGCACCGGCTCGGGATATCAGGCCGCCGTCCTGTCCCGGCTGGTGAAACAGGTGTACTCGGTGGAGATCGTCGAGGAACTTGCCCGCGAAGCCGGCGCCAGGCTACAACGCATGGGCTATGCCAATGTCGAGGTGCGCACCGGCAACGGTCGCCTGGGCTGGCCGCAGCACGCGCCCTACGACGCGATCCTGGTTGCCGCGGCGGCAAGCCGCATTCCCCCGGCGCTGATCGAGCAACTCAAGCCTGGCGGCACCCTGGTCATTCCCGTCGGCAGCCCGCACGCAGCCCAGGATCTGCTGGTTCTCAAGAAGAATGCCCGCGGTCAAGCTGAAGAAAACAATGTCCTGCCGGTCGCCTTCGTGCCCCTCACCGGAACCGCCGAAGACTGATCCGCGCGGATGGGGCCGGACATCGCTGTATCATCAACGATCAACAGAATTTCCGCCGCGGCAAGGACTTCGGACCATGCGCATGACGCGACCGGCCACAAACGTGTTGATACCCGTTTCATTCAGAGGAGAAAGATCGTGACCACACATGAGGGCAAGACCAGGGTAATGATTCTGACCGAAACCTACCGGATCAAGGGCTACATCGATTTGTTTCCCGGGGCGCGCGTCACGGATTTCATGCAGGAATCCCGCGAGTTTCTCGCGGTGATGGACGCCGAGATCCACGAAGCCGAAGTGGCAGGCCGACAGGTATTGGTTGCCCCCTTCATCGACGTGAATCGCAACCACATCCAGGTCATTGCGCCGTGCTGAGCGGCACCCGATAGGTGCGCCAGACCTGCGGCACGCACGCCGGGAAGCGCCATGCGCGCGATGATTCTCGAACAACCCGGAGCGCCGCTGCGCCTGGTTGAACTGCAGGTGCCACGACCGCGAGACGGCGATATCCAGGGTGCCGCCGTACTGACCATGGACGGCCAGCAGCCCTATACGCAGCCTGTCGGCTTCGGCATTCCGGCGTAGCGGGCGGCCTGCTTGGCGGGGCCGTAGGGAAACAGGTCGAACAGGTATTTCTTGTCGCCGAACTGCTCACCGAGCGAGCCGCCGATCAGCTTCGACATGACGCGCAGATTGGGCGCCGTGCCGTTTTCGGCGTAGTACTCGCGGATCCAGCGCACCACCCGCCAGTGTTCGTCGGCAAGGGCAAGCTGGTCGCGCTCGGCGAGGAATTTCGCGACGTCCTCGCTCCAGTCGTCGAGCGAGGCAAGATAGCCTTCGGCGTCGGTTTCAATTTCGCGTCCATTCACGTTGATCATGTTTTTTCTCTCTGTATCAGGGGTTCGGGATAATACTTGACTATTTTTATCGGATTATAGGCCGGGATCACGGCAAACTCATAAAGCCTTCTGAACCCGCTATCGCCCGGATTTATCGCGGGCCGCACTTGTCCGCGCCATCAGGGATCGCGCAATAGTTATTCGCCGCCACTCTGGACGCACGGCACGCAAATCCGGATAATTCGTCCGGATACATTTGACAGTGACCTGCGCGAGGGTGCGCCCCCGGCGCAGGTCAATTTTTTCCTTTTCCCGAAAGAGCGCCATGGCCGCCGTAATGCCCACATCAGCCCCCAGCCGGCTTCTACTTTCCGGCAACGAAGCCGTTGCCCGCGCCGTCTGGGAATCCGGCGTGCGCGTCGCGGCCGCCTATCCAGGCACTCCTGCCACTGAAATCATCGAATCGCTGGCCCGCTACCCGGACCTGCACGCCGAATGGTCAGTGAATGAAAAGGTCTCGATGGAAGTCGCCCTGGGCGCGTCGATGACCGGCGCCCGGGCTTTTTGCGCGATGAAGCACGTCGGCCTCAATGTTGCCAGCGACTGTCTGATGACCATGACCATCACCGGCGCCTATGGCGGCCTGGTGATTGCGGTGGCCGACGACGTTGGCATGTCCTCGTCGCAGAACGAGCAGGACTCCCGATACTGGGGCCGCTTCGCGCATCTACCGATCCTGGAGCCGGCGGATTCGCAGGAAGCCTACGAGATGACGAAGTACGCCTTCGCGCTGTCCGAGCAGTACGAGACGCCGGTGTTGCTTCGCCTCACCACTCGCATCTGCCACGTCAAGGCGCTCGTCACCGTGGGCGAGCGCGAGGCCCACGAGCCTGCCGGCTTCGTCAAGAATCCCCAGCGCTGGGTGATGGTGCCGGCTCATGCCAAGGCGCGCATTCCCGGCCTGTTCCAGCGCGACGAAGTTTTGCGCGGCGTGTCGGAAACTTCGCTGCTCAACATCCTGGAACCGGGCAGCGACCGTCGTGTCGGTTTCGTTACCTCGGGCCCGGCCTACATGCATGTCAAGGAAGCCTTCCCCGATGCGCCGGTACTCAAGCTGGGCTTCTCTTACCCGTGGCCGCTGGAAAAGATGCGCGCACTGGCGGCGATGTGCGACCAGTTGCTGGTGGTCGAGGAAACCGAGCTGTTGCTCGAAACGGAAATCAAGGCGGCAGGCATCGCCTGCCACGGCAAGGATGTATTACCCAGGATGGGCGAGTTGTCGCCACAGGTGCTGAGCCCGGCAGTAGACCGCCTGCTCGGCAAGGAGCCGCCACCACCAGCCCCCGCCGCAACGCCGATGAAGGTTTTTCCGCGGCCGCCGACGCTGTGCGCCTCCTGTCCCCACATGGGCATGTACTACACGCTGTCGCAGATCAAGAACATCATCGTCACCGGCGACATCGGCTGCTACACGCTCGGTGCGGGGCATCCCTGGAATGCGCTGGACACCACGATCTGCATGGGCGCCACGATGGGCGTCGCACTAGGCATCGACAAGGGCCGCGGCACGGTCGACAAGAACAAGCGGATACTGGCCGTGATCGGCGATTCCACTTTCATGCACATGGGCATGCAAGGCCTGCTCAACATCACCTACAACAAAGGCAACATCACCGTCCTGCTGCTCGACAACAACACCACGGGCATGACCGGCGGCCAGGCGACACCCGCATCGGGCAAGGATATCCACGGCAAGGAGGCCCCGCGCGTCGATCTGGTGAAACTGGTCGAGGCGCTGGGCGTGGCCAACGAGCACATTCATGTGGTCGACCCCTATGAGCTGCCGGTGCTGTTCAAGACCGTCCGCGAAGAAATCAAGTTCGAGGGACCTTCGGTGATCATCGCCCGGCGGCCCTGCGTGCTGACCGACGGTTTCAAACCCTTCCGCCCCTATCTGGTGGATGAGGACAAGTGCACCGGTTGCGGCAACTGCATCGAGGTCGGCTGCCCGGCGATCCACGTCACCCGCCGCGACAAGGTGATCAAGCCCTCCGGCAAGGAAGTCGACCTGGCCTTCGTCAATATCGACAATCAGGCCTGCACCGGTTGCGGGCTGTGTGTTCAGCCGTGCGCACCGGATGCCATTCAGCATGTGGCGCGGCACGACATTCCGATCCACATCGTCAAGACATGAGCCCGTCATGAATCAGCCATGACCCAAAATCAGATCACCAACATTCTCGTTTGCGGCATCGGCGGCCAGGGCGTCATGACGGCCACCGAAATTCTCGCCGAGGCCGCCATCGCCGAAGGACACGACGTCAAGAAAACCGAAGTGGCCGGCATGGCGCAGCGCGGCGGCGTGGTGACTTCGCATCTGCGCTTCGGTCGCAAGGTCCTGTCGCCGCAGATCGAGCCGGGCACGGTGCAGGTACTGCTCGGCTTCGAGGGCGCCGAGGCCCTGCGCTGGTCGCACTATCTGCGGCCCGATGGCATAGCGCTGGTAAACAATGCGAGGCTGGTGCCACCGGTGGTCGAGCTCGGTCTGTTTGATTATCCCGAGGACCCGACCGGCCAGATGCGCGCCGCCGGCCACCGCGTGGTCTCCTTCGATGCCATGTCGATCGCCCGCGACCTGGGTGAAATACGGCTCGGCAATACCGTCATGCTGGGCGCCATCGCCGACTACCTGCCGTTCGCACCGGACGTCCTGCTGGCGTGCATCGTCAAGCGCTTTGCGCGCAAGGGAGAAAACGTGGTCGACGCCAATCGCCTCGCCTTTGCGGCCGGACGCGAGGCCGTGGCGAAACAACTGGGCACCGCAACGGCCTGAATCGTCCCATCAACTACTCACGCGAAAACCCATTCATGACTGCAAGAATTATTGATGGCACAGCCCTTTCGGCAGAAATCCGCGGCCAGTTGGCCGAGCGCGCCGCGGCACTGAAGAACAATGGCATCACCCCCTGCCTGGCGGCAATTCTGGTCGGCGAAGACCCGGCCTCGGCGGTCTATGTCCGCAACAAGGTCGCCGCCTGCGAAAAGGCCGGCATGCGCTCGATCAAGGACGTGTACGCCCCCGATGTCGATCCCGCTGTCGTCTTCGCCCGCATCGCCGAACTCAACGCCGACCCAACGGTGCACGGCATTCTGGTCCAGCTGCCGCTGCCGAAACATTTCGATTCCGCAGCGGTTCTGGAGTCGATCTCGCCCGAAAAGGACGTCGACGGCTTTCACGCCGAAAACGTCGGCGCGCTGATGCAGGGCAACCCGCGCATGAAGATGCTGGAGAGCGCCAATGTGCCCCTGAAGGGCGCCGAGGTGGTTATCGTCGGCCGCAGCAACATCGTCGGCAAACCGATGGCCATGCTGCTGCTGGCCAGGAGTTGCACCGTCACCATCTGCCATTCGCAGTCGAAGGACCTGGCCTTCCACACCCGCCGTGCCGACATCCTGGTGGCCGCCGTCGGGCGAGCGAAGATGATTACCGGCGACATGATCAAACCCGGCGCCACCGTAATTGACGTTGGCATCAACCGCAACAGCGAGGGCAAGCTGTGCGGCGATGTCGATTTCGACAGCGCCAGGGAAGTCGCTGGCGCCATCACCCCGGTGCCCGGCGGCGTCGGTCCGATGACCATCACCATGCTGCTGGCCAACACCCTGGAATCAGCTGAACGGGTTGCCGCCGGAGTTGCCAAAGGAGTAGCGAAATGAATGGAGCCGGAAACACCAGGAACCCCATCATCGGCATCCTCATGGGCTCGGATTCCGACTGGCCGATAATGCAAGCGGCCGCCCGGATACTCAAGGACTTCGACGTGCCCTACGAGGCGCGAGTCCTTTCTGCCCACCGCACCCCCGACCTGGCGATTGACTATGCCGCCGGCGCCCGCGACCGCGGCCTGCGCTGCATCATTGCCGGCGCCGGCGGCGCCGCCCATCTGGCGGGCATTCTGGCAGCCAAGACCATTATTCCCGTGCTCGGTGTGCCGATCCCGTCGAAGCATTTGCAGGGCCTCGATTCCCTGCTGTCCATCGTGCAGATGCCGAAGGGCATCCCGGTCGCCACCTTCGCCATCGGCGAGGGCGGCGCCGCCAACGCGGCGCTGGCTGCGGTGGCGATTCTCGCCGGCACCGACGCCACGCTCGCCGAAAAACTGACTGTCTTCCGCGTGACGCAGGCGGAGAAAGTGCTGGAAGCGAAACTGCCCGACCTCTGATGGACATTGTTTCGATCCGGGACTATTTCACCGGACTTCAGGATCGCATCGTCGGCGAACTCGAAGCTATCGAAGGCCAGCCTTTCCTGCGCGATGCCTGGGACAGGCCGCAGGGCGGCGGCGGGATTTCCCGCCTGATCGAAGAAGGCCATGTGTTCGAGCGCGGCGGCGTCAATTTTTCGCATGTCATGGGCGAGCAAATGCCGGTCTCGGCCACCGCGCATCGTCCCGAGCTGGCGGGTCGCCGCTGGCAGGCGATGGGCGTCTCGCTGGTGCTGCATCCACTCAATCCGTATTGTCCGACCTCGCACCTCAACGTGCGCTTCTTCATCGCCGAGAAATTGACGCCCTGCTATGGCTTCGAGGACGATGCTCGCCACTTCCACCAGACCTGCAAGAATGCGCTGGCGCCCTTCGGCCCGGAGGTCCATCCGCGCTACAAGAAATGGTGCGACGACTACTTCTTCCTCAAGCACCGCAACGAAGCCCGCGGCATCGGCGGCATCTTTTTCGACGACCTCAACGAGGGCGGCTTCGACCGTTGCTTTGCCCTGACGCAGGCCGTCGGCAACAGTTTCGCCACCGCCTATCTGCCGCTCATCGAACGTCGCAACGACATGCCCTACGGCGAACGCGAACGCGACTTCCAGGCCTACCGGCGCGGACGCTACGTCGAGTTCAACCTGGTCTGGGATCGCGGCACCCTGTTCGGCCTGCAATCCGGCGGTCGCACCGAGTCGATCCTGATGTCGCTGCCGCCCATCGTCAAGTGGCGCTACGACTGGCAACCCGCACCGGGCAGCGCAGAGGCGTCGCTGTACAGCAATTTCCTGCCGCCGCGCGACTGGATCTAGCCCCGGGTCGCCGTACCACCAGCGCCGACTTTCGAATGAGCCACCAATTCAACTTCTGTCCGAATTGCGCGACGCCGTTGCGGTTGCTCTCCGCGGTCGAAGACGGCTGCTCAAAGATTCGATTGCGCTGTCCGGCCTGTGGCTGGACCCACTGGAACAACCCGACACCGGTGCTTGCCGCAATCATCGAGATGACCGACCGCGACGGCCAGGTGCTGCTGGCGCGCAATGCGGCATGGCAGGGCCGCATGTTTGGCTTGATCACCGGTTTCATGGAGGCCGGCGAAGCGCCGCAGGCGGGCATCGCCCGGGAAGTTCTGGAAGAAACCGGTTTGCGCATCGATGCGCCAAACCTGGTCGGCGTGTATGACTTCCAGCGCATGAACCAGATCATCATCGCCTACCACGTCGTGGCGAGCGGCGAGATCCTCCTGTCGCCGGAACTCGCCGAATACAGGTTGTTCCGCCCCGAAGATCTCAAGTGCTGGCCCGCCGGCACCGGCTTTGCCCTCGCCGACTGGCTCACTGCGCGCGGCATCGCGCCGAAGTGGGTCGAGCTGCCGGCCTAGCTGCAACCCCGCGGTCTGCCGGAATCGGTGCTTTACATAAACTGAGGCCGAACCAGGCTAGAGTTGGTCGAGTTGTGAGGAGCAGGACATGGAACAGGTGAGCATCTATGAGGCGAAGGCCCACTTTTCGAAGTACGTTGATCTGGCCGAATCTGGCCAGGACGTGATCATCGCGCGCGGCGGCAAGCAGGTCGCGAGGCTGACCGCCATCCAACCCGTAAAGCGGGCAATACGCTTTGGTGTGCTCAAGGGGAAGGTTCGCATTGGTGCCGATTTCGACGCGCCATTGCCCAATGACCCGCTTGCCGGATTCGAGGGCAGTTGACGTCGCGGGGTACCTGAACACCCGCTATTTGTGAATGCGATGCGGCCCTGGAGCCCTCGCCGTCATAAATCGCCGTCCCGTCAGCACCGACTCTTGCCTGGATAGTCTCCGTCAACACGAGCGACGCGATGTAGGCAGGTTCCGCGCCCACCCTGCCTGCGCCAAGGACGATTGGTGAAGAAGACGGCAAAAGCCGCTACACTTGGCATAAACACATCACAGGAGCGCAGACATGGGCGCAACCGAACGTATTGCCGAACTCATAAAAGCCATGCACGAGCGGGAAATTGCCGAGATGCTGGACTTCGCGGAATTCCTGCTTGCCAAGCGCGACCGCGAAACGACCGAGGCGTGGTCCACGCTCGACAAGTACGCAGGTCGCTACGACGGCGCCAAGTGGCGGCGAGAAGAACTCTACGACCGTGCCGGCCTTCGTTGACACCAATGTCGTGGTCTATGGCCTGCGCTACGGACTCAGCCACTGGGATGCGCTGATCGTTGCCGCGGCCCTCCATACCGGCTGCGACACCCTTTATTCCGAAGACATGCAGCACGGCCAGGTCTTCGATGGTCGCCTAACTGTCGTCAATCCTTTCGTTTGATCGCATGCGACCCTCGTCCACGCGAAATGACTTGCGTGTAGTGCCGAACATTTCGTTGAATCGCCGTCCCGCCAGCGCCGACTTTCGGAGCACCGTCGGTCCTGCACAAACTAAACCGAACCCGACCCCATATCGCTATGGCGAGGATCGTTCCGATAACAAGGGCGGTGGCTTCATCGTCGTGAATCAGATCCATGGCAGTCTGACGATGAGCGCGCCCCCCTCCATCAAAGTAGATTGGCTGGGCAACGCACCGAACTGCGACAAGGCGGTGGATGACGGCTGGGCGAAGGACAACTTCGTCAAGCCGACTGAACAGAAGACCTTGGCGGAACTGACAGGGCTAACGGTGAGGTTGGGGAAATGAGCGCGCTAACTAAATTTGCTTTGCCGTTGATGGCCATGCTTGGGCTTGGTGGGTGCGACTATCCGAAAAAAATACAGGAAATTCCGGAACCGTGGCGGGCACTGGAGTCTGGTCAGGCGCCAAAGCAACCGCCGCGTGTGGAGATACTGGAACAAGGAGAAGGGGCGGTCGTTGAATCAGGAGATTTGGTTCAGGTTCGAGTAACAGACTGGTTTGCTTCTGCAGGGCGCTGGCACGATTTTGGTGATTGGTGGGTCTGGGTTGGGTTCAATTCTTCCAAAGAAAGTGTTTTCTTCAGCTATTCACCAGTGATTGCTGCCGGACTGTTGGGTATGCGCCAAGGCAGCAAGCTGAAAATACTGGATGCATCTCTCGATGTCGCGGATCATGGCTTTGTAGGGGAATTGCACCCGAATCCTTTTGGGGATCCCAAGTACTACTCATGGCGAAAAAACACTACCGATGTATTGGCTGTGTCACCGCTGAAAGCGGCAGGCGGGTTCTCGATTCTCGAAATCAAACGCGTCTGCAAAGGCCAGGCGCAGTATCGGACGGTGCGATTGTTTGACGATAGTCCGGTTGAGGTGGGCCCGGCGTTTCGTATGCAGGTGACCCGTGAGCCGCGAGAAGCCTGGGTCGATGAGGCAAAAATCGAAGCGGTATGCACTGATGGTCGCAAGGCGATCTTTCAATACGGCCCGATTCCATCAAGCAACGGCAAGGCATGGAAAGATCTGGTTCAGGGATACTTTGACGACTACTTTCGTGACGCGTGGAAAAAAGTTCCCAAGGGCGTCTACTTTGAGGGCCATCCTTCGCCGGTCGCCACCGATGTTGAATTCCGCACAAAGCAAGATACGCCCGTTACGTTCAGGATTCTCCCCAAGGATCAAGATGCGGAAGGCAACAAGCTCACAGTGCGGATCGTCGATCAACCGGACGGCGTGCTGACGGCCAATCCGGACGGGACGTGGACTTTTTCGCCGAAAGCCAAATGGTACGGAACAGAAACGCTTCGCTATAGGATCAGCGACGGCTTGGTGGTGTCAGAAGATGGAAGACTCCGGCTTCACGTGGAGAAGAAGTGATAGTCGAGGTCGCCGCGCAAAATGTGGGCCACGGCAGGATTCGCGGCGTGAGCGTCCGCGAGCCCGATACCAAGTCTGTCTGCGGCGAAGGCTGGCTCACGTATTGGGTGCGTAATCAAAGGGGCCAGGCTCGAATTAGACGTCATACAACGATAAGCCGAACCTGGTCCCATTCCCGTGGTCCCTTTTCTCCTCGTTTATCTGTCGACGAGTTGGACGGCCTGGGCCGGCGTAACGATGGAGATGCCCTGATACTGGCCGCCCAAACCGAGCAAATGCTTATCGCCGGAAACGATGAGATCGGCACGGGCGGCCAGCGCGCAGGCGATGACAGCATCGTCATCCGGGTCGTTGGGCACTACGCGGCCGACGCGCTTGGGCCGGACCACCTTTGCCAGCACGCCGTAGCGCTGCATCAGATAAGTCGCGTGGGTCTGCCTGGTAGCGAGCATCGCCGTCCACTTCCCGCGCGAGAGCACATCGGCCAGTTCGTCGAGTAGCGCACTGCTGGTATAGAGGGAGACCGCCTCTTCTTTCGCCAGATCGAGCAGGCGGCGCGGATGGCTACGCCAGAGCAGGCCCGAGAGAACGACATTGGTATCAAGAACCAGCCGCACGCGTGCGTCTTTCCGCGCGTACGGCGTTGACCTCGGCCTGGATCTCTTCCAGAGTCATGGGCGGAAAATTTGCGTCGGCCAACTCATCCATCTTCCCGAAAAGCTCATTGACTCCCTTGTGGCGCAGGGCGTCATTGAGCAGACGCTCCAGCGCCTGCGTCGTCAGCAGTCCCGCATCGCGTGCCGCTTGTACGGTCGCGTCGGGCAATTCAATCTGTATTGTCGTCATCATTCGTCTCCTTGGACACGCCCTTGCTTGCGTACAAGTCTAGCACTGGCCCTGGTCTGTAATCAGAGCACTGCCGCCGCCCGATAGTGGCGTACCGCCAGCGCCGACTCGTCGAGCTGGTCGAGCAGTTGCGCCAGTTCGACGTGGGCGGCGCGCGAAGGGGCGATGGCCAGCGCCGCTTCGAGATAGCTGCGCGCCTTGCCCCACAGTTGCTGCTGGCGACACAGCCTGCCCAGGGTAAGCAGCAAGGCGCCGTCGCGCGGCACGCGTTGCAGCCATTTCTCGGCTTGTGCGATGCGGCCAAGAACATCGCCGGCGGGTTCCCCGGGCTGGCCGCACTCGCCATAGGCCAAGACCAGCGAAGCATCCCAGCTTTCATCGAGCGCATCCTCGATCACACGCTGGGCTTCACGGCAATCTCCTGCCGCAGCCAGCGCACGCGCTGTTTCCAGCGCCAGCGAGGCTTCGGCGCGGTCACCGTCATCCAGTTCGCGCCAGTAGCGCATGAGTCCCGAAGGGTCTTCGCGCAAGCCGCGCAGGGCTTCACGTACCGCGCGGCTGCGAATCGGCGCCGCCTGTTCCGGAGTCAAGGCCTGGTGTTTCTCCAATTGGCGCACCAGGCGTGCCACTTCGCGCCAGTTGCCCAGCCCCTGCTCGGCACGCACGCTGAGGCGCAAGGCGGCAATGTGCCGCCCCTGATGCGCGGCAAGCTGGTGCAAGGCGTCGCGGGCATCCTCGAAGCGACGGTCTTCCAGGGCGAATTCGGCTTCGGTCATCAAGCGGGCCGCGTGCAGGCCGGCGGCATCGTGTTCGCGTACGCGCGTCGCCCAATCCGCCGCGCGCTCGGCGTCGCGCAGGGCGTGGGCGGCGCGCCAGCCCGCCAGCGCCAGCATGCCCGACGTGGCGGGCTCCGGCTGGACCTTTTCGGCGCAACGCAGGGCTTGCCCGTAGCGGCCTTCCTGCAGCAGACGCCAGGCGTCACGCAGGGCCAGCGCGGCCTTTTCCCGTTGTCGCCGCCGGCGAAACTCCGCCACCGCACGCGGCAAGGCAAGCGTATGGCTGACGGCGCGCGCCAGCAGGTAGATGACAAAGAAGCCGGCGATCGACGCCAGCAGAAACAGATTGAGTGAAACTTCTGCGCGCCACGGCGGCAGCACCAGCAACACATAACCGTCGTTGTAGCGCGCGGCAAGCGCCAGCCCCACCGCCAGCGCAGCCAGAATCAACAGCCAGAACAGAGCGCGCACGGCGAGCCTTACTTGCCTGCCGCGCCGCCGATGCTGCGTTCGCGGGCAAACTTCAGGTTACGCAGGGCGGTCAGCGTTTCCGCCAGGCCTGGCAGATCGAAGCTGACGTCGGTGGTCGCCAGCGCCTTCAAGGTGGCCTGTGCCGCCTGCACCGGCTTGGCCTGGCCGTCGAAGTAGCGCTCGAGCTGCTCGCGCGCCTGACGTATCTCTTCGCGGAAAGTCTTGCCGTCGCGTTGCAGCAGCGCGAGGCGCGCGTTGAGCAAACGGAGTTTGAGGTTCTCGCGCAGGAAAAAACTCTGGTTGGGTGAAAGCAGCGCAGGATCGCCCTGGTCGATGCGCTCCAGACGCACCAACTGCCTCAATTCGCGCCACAGATCGGCGCCCAATTCGCGCCAGTAGTCGGTGTTCGCGGGTTTCACCGGCAAGGCAGGCCTGAGCATTTCTCCCTTCGGCCTCTGTTCATAGGCCAGCGGCAATCTGTCAACGGCAGCCACCACGCTTTCGATCTTCAGCGACAGGCCGGTGACGTTGGCTCCCGGCGTGGCCTTGAGACGCTCGATATCGCGAAGGATGAGTTTTCGGGCCGGCAGGAACTGCGGCTGGACCGAGCGGGCGAGACGGGCGTCGGCGCCCTGCAGGGCAATCAGCGCGGCCTCGACATTGCCGGCGAACTGCAACTGCTGGACGGCGATCACCACGGCCTGCTCGACTTCAGCCAGAACGCGTTCGTCGCGAGTACTCGAGAGTTCCTGATACATGGCCTCCAGTGCCACGGCCTGACTCTGGGTCTCCGCCAATTTCGCTTCCAGCACGCCGACCTTGGCTTGCAGGGCCGCCAGCGCTTCCTGGCTCTGCCGAGCCATGGCTCGCCCTTCCTTCGCCGCGGAGTCGCCGTCGCTCAGACGCCGCGCGAGTTCCTGCTGCAGGCTCGCGACTTGAATCCGGCTGTCTACCCACTGCGCAACGACAAGCACAATCGCGACCGCGAGAACCCTCATCGTCGGCCGACGCCATGCGTCGCGCCATCGGCTGGCGGCGGACGGTGAATCAGTTTGGAGAGGCGTTTCCATGAGACGCGAAGTATTGCATGAGTCCGGCCATCAAACCGTCATCACCGGGTTCTGTCGGGATCACTTTGGTCAAGCCCAGGGCTTGCGCCTGCTCGGCAATACGCAGATGCGGGACGAAAGCCGGTGTCTTCTTCAGCCACGCCTGGCCGAGACGGCCGACCATGTCATGAAAATTGCGCAGGCCTTCGCTGCTGGTCAGCGTCACTGCATCGAGCCGCCCCTCCTCCCACAACTTGAGCAAGGGCGCCGGGTCGAGTTGCGGCCGCACCCGGCGGTAGCAGGTCACATATTCGATCGTGGCGCCACGAGCCTTGAGTGTGTCGCCGAGCAGTTCGCGGCCGCCGTCACCGCCGAAAATGATCACACGCTTGCCTTGCACGTCGGTCAGTTCCGTTAGCTCAAGCAAGGCTTCGGAGTCGAAGCGCAAGGGCGGCGAGATGACATCATGAAGGCCATGACGTGCAAGTTCGCGTTCGCTGCTCTTGCCCAGCGCCGCCACGCGCAGAGCGGCCGGCCAGGGTCGGCGCGGCAGGATCAGGGCCAGCGCCCTTTCTATCGCATTGGGGCTGACGAACACGGCGAGATCGAAACTGTCGAGACGGATCGCGGCGTCGAGCAAGGGCGCAACATCTTCGACGTCGCGTATTTCCAGGACCGGATAGAGCACCGGTATCGCGCCTGCTTCGCTCAATGCCGTGGCAAAATGCGCCGCCTGCCCGGCCGGGCGCGTCACCACGACATGGCGACCGGTCAATGACATTGTCAGCCGGCTAGCGCAGCGAGAATTTCGCCGGCACCCTGCTTGCGCAGTTCAGCCGCCAATTGCAGGCCGAGGGCTTCGGGGTCGGCCGGACTGCCGGTCAGTTCCGCCTGCGCCATGCGCGTGCCGTCGGGTGAGGCGACGAAGCCGCGCAGATAAACGCTACCCTCACGCATTTCGGCATAGGCTCCCAAGGGAACTTCGCAACTGCCCGCCAGCGCACGCGACACAGCGCGTTCGGTACGCACACAGGCGGCGGTAGCCGGATCATTCAGGGGCGCAACCCAGGCCGCCACTTCCGGCCGCGAGACCAAGGCTTCAATCCCCAGCGCACCCTGACCGGCAGCGGGCAGCGAATCCTCGGCGGGCAGCATGGCACGGATGCGGTTGCCGAGGCCCAGTCGCTTCAAGCCGGCCGCAGCGAGAATGATGGCATCGAACTGGCCTTCGTCGAGCTTGCGCAAGCGCGTATCGAGATTGCCGCGCAGGGGCGACACGGCAAGATAGGGATAACGCGCATGCAACTGGGCTTCGCGGCGAAGGCTGGAGGTGCCGACGACGGCACCCGGCGGCATATCCGCCAGGCTGGCGTACTTGCTCGAGACCAAGGCATCCAGCGGCACTTCGCGCGGACCGATGGCGACCAGGGAAAACTCCGGCTCCATCTGCATCGGCACATCCTTCATGGAATGCACGGCGAGATCGGCGCTGCCGTCGAGCAGGGCAGCTTCGAGCTCCTTGACAAACAGCCCCTTGCCGCCGACTTTGGACAGCGGCCGATCGAGAATCTGGTC
>JAPLQZ010000225.1 GCA_026399415.1 Rhodocyclales bacterium
GGGACGCATCACGGCGGTAGAGTGCATGGGCCAGCAGCTCCGCATGGTCCGCGCCGATCGGCCAGCGCTGGAAGAGTTCTTTCAGTCGATCGAACTCGATGCATCCTTCCTGCCTTTCTACCATCATGTAATCCGGCAGGCCAAAATCGCCATCGTCAGCGACGGG
The DNA here is from genome assembly GCA_026399415.1 of Rhodocyclales bacterium. GTDB lineage: Bacteria > Pseudomonadota > Gammaproteobacteria > Burkholderiales > Rhodocyclaceae > Sulfuritalea. Next base: position 167 of record JAPLQZ010000225.1, read on the forward strand.
CTGGATCACCCGATTCAGGTCGCCATGCGCAAGGCGGGGCTACCCAACATCCCCGTATTTGCCAACCGGCTGGATTTCGTGCCGAACGGCATCGACATTTCCTTCCCGCATCTGGACTCGCATTGCACGGTTGGCAACGGCGTATGCAAGTGCGCCGTTGCCCGCGACCTGGCGCTGCCGGTGGGCGGGCCGGTGGTGCTGGTTGGCGATGGCAAGTCCGATGCCTGCCTGGCGCACCGGGCCGATGTTGTTTTCGCCAAGAAATCCTTGCTCCGGTATTGTGAAGAGCAAGGCATTGCCCACATTCCCTTCGACAGCTTCGCCGACGTCCTGGCCGTGGTCGAGAAATGGGGCGCGCATCCGCCGAGAAAACTTTCCCTTGTCGCGTAGGCAGAACGCCTGACCGCCTGCTTCAGGATCATTCATGGAACCAAAAAAACTGACCCTGCTGGAAAAGGATGCGCGCTATTGCTCCTACGGCGACACCGTGCATTACGCCGACCCGCCCAAGGTGTTCGCCGCCTGCGATGGCAGCTATCTTTACGACGAGGACAACACGCCCTATCTCGACCTGCAGATGTGGTATTCCGCGGTCAACTTCGGCTACAGGAATCAACGCCTGAACGACGTACTCAAGCGCCAGATCGATACCCTGCCGCAACTGGCCTGCCAGTATCTGCACAAGGAAAAAGTCGAACTGGCTGAAACCATCTGCGCTTACATCGAACAGAAGTACGGCGTCAAAGGCAGGGTGCACTTCAACGTCGGCGGCGCGCAGGCGGTGGATGACTCGCTCAAGATCGTGCGCAACCATACCGGCAAGACCATGCAGTTCGCCTTCATGGGCGGCTATCACGGTCGCAGCCTGGGCGCCTCGGCGATCACCTCCAGCTATCGCTATCGCCGGCGCTACGGGCACTTTTCCGACCGCGCGCACTTCGTGCCGTTCCCGTACTGCTTTCGCTGCCCCTACGGCATGAAGGTGGAAAGCTGCAACACATACTGTCACCATGAATTCGAGCGGCTGTTCGAAACCGAGTACAACTCGTTCTGGGACGACAAAGTCGGCGAATGCGAATTCGGCGCCTTCTACATCGAGACCATTCAGGGCACCGGGGGCTACGTGATCCCGCCCGAAGGCTACATGCAAAAGCTGGCGCAGACACTCAAGGAACGCAACATCCTGCTGGTGGTGGATGAAATCCAGATGGGTGTCTATCGCACCGGAAAACTGTGGTCGTGGGAAAACTTCGGCATCGTTCCGGACGTGTTCATTTTCGGCAAGGCCATCACCAACGGACTCAACCCAATTTCCGGTATCTGGGCCCGCGAGGAATTGATCAACCCGGAAAAATTTCCGCCCGGCTCGACGCACTCCACCTTCGCCTCCAACCCGCTGGGCACGGCCTGTGCCCTGGAAGTGCTGCGCATGACCCAGGAAAAGGATTTCGAGCCGGAAATTCGCGCCCGAGGCGCCTATTTCCTGAAGAAGCTTGAGGAGCTCAAGAGCCGCTGGAAAGTGGTCGGCGACGTCAGCGGCATCGGCATGGCCTTGCGCATCGAGCTTTGCGAAAGCGACCGCTTCACCCCCAGCCGGAAGCTGGCGGATCGTGTTTTCAATGAAGGCCTCAAGGGCGATCTGCCGGTAGGCGACAAGAAGTATGGCCTGGTACTGGACATCGGCGGCTACTACAAGAACGTGATTACGCTGGCGCCCTCTTTGCTGATTACCGAGGAAGAAATCGATCTCGGGATAGCCCTGCTCGAAATAGTGCTGCATCGCTGCGGCGCGGTGTAAACTGCGCTGTATGACTTTCGCCATACAGCAACACTTGGGTCCCGCGGGTTTTTACGAGAAGCACGGCGAAGATGCCGTGTTGCTGGTGCATGGCCTGACCGGCACCCCGGCCGAAATGCGCTCCGTGGCCAAGCGACTGACCCGACAGGGTTTCAGCGTGATGTGCCCGCAACTGGCCGGGCATTGCGGCAGCGTCGGGGCTCTGAAGCGCTCCAAGTGGCAGGATTGGTACAAGACCGTTGAGAGCGCCTTCGAAGCGCTCAAGCTGACGCATGAACGCGTCTATGTCACCGGCTTGTCCATGGGGGCGCTGATGGCGCTCAAGCTGGCGGAAGAAAAAGGTTCGCGGGTGTCCGGGCTGGGTCTCTTGTCCGCCACGTTCTTTTACGATGGCTGGAACATTCCGCACCACAGGCGTAGATGGCTGCTGCCGGTAGTGCTGTACAGTCCCTTGCGCTATTTTGTCTCCTGGAAGGAAACCGCGCCCTACGGCATCAAGTGCGAACGCACACGTGCCATGGTACATGCCATCCTGACCAATCGCGATGCGCAAACTGCCGAGAAAATCGGGATATTCCGCACGCCGGCAGTGACTATTCTTGAAAGCGTCCGGCTGATCCGCGCCACACGCAAGGCGCTGCCCGGTGTCCATGTGCCGACCCTGATCGTGCATGCCAACGAAGACGACATGGCCAGCGTGAAGAATGCGCACTACGTTGCCAAGTGGATTTCTTCGAGCAAGGTGGAAACCTTTTTTGTCGACGACAGCTATCACGTGCTGACGCTGGACAAGCGCAAATACGACATCGCCCACCGCCTCGCCGATTTTTTCCGCGGCTGCACGGCCAGGCAACTCGCATCCGCCTGAGCAATCCGCTGGCCGGTGGTCAACAGGCGCTCAGGGGTGGTCCATTCATAATCTGATCGAACCGCCGTCGCTGCTGGAACGGTTTCTCAGCCATCCCCCGGCGGGCTTTGTCGCCTCCCGCATCAGTGGCGCACCGCCGGCATTTGCCACCGCATTCGATCTCACCACCACCATGGAGACGGAGCAACGGCGCTGGCTGGCCAGCCTGCCGTTGTGGAGCCAATGGCACCGTCTGCTGAAACCCAATACCCTCTTCGTTGGCAGCACGGTGACCGAGTACGCGCCCATGCCTGCGCAACCCGCACCCCGACTTCTGGTCGCGGAACTGTTGCGTGCAGCGCAGGGTTTCCCGTTTCTGATCATCAAGGACATTCCCGGCGAAGCGGTGCTGGTCGGCGACGCCGCCATGGACTACAACCGGGAGTTGCTCGCCGCCTGCCGGCAAGCCGGCTTCATGCTGGTGGCAGGACAGGCGCTGGCCTATGTCCCGATTGATTTCGATTCCACGGCGAGTTTCCTCGCCCGCATGTCGCACTCGCGACGCAAGGGCATCAAGCGCAAGCTCAAGAGCCGCGATGATCTCACGGTCGAAACTGTCCCCACCGGCAACTTCCTGTTCGATGACGAAGCGCTGCTGGCCGAGCTTTACCGGCTGTATCGCAATGTTTACGACCAGAGCGAGATTCACTTCGACCTGCTCTCCGCTGATTTCTTCCGCAGTGTCCTGCAAGACCCCAGCAGCGGCGGTGTGGTATTCCTGTATCGCGCCGCCGGAGCGTTGATCGGCTACAACCTCTGCTTCGAATCGAATGGCATGCTGATCGACAAGTATGTCGGCTTTGCCTATCCGCAGGCCAGACAATTCAACCTCTACGTCGTGAGCTGGTTCCACAACCTGGACTACGCGCTGGCGAAAGGCTTGACATGCTATGTCGCGGGCTGGACCGATCCCGAAATCAAGCGCAAGCTCGGCGCGCAATTTACCTTCACGCAGCATGCCGTGTATGTCCGCAATCCCTTGCTGCGGACGCTGCTGCGACCTCTCAAGCGATATTTCGAAGCGGATTCCAGGTGGCACCTGCAGGCCCGCTGATCCTCGACTTCGACCAGTCGGTGCTGCCGCTACCGGACAGCGAACGGCTGCCGCTCGGCGACCGGCAGGAGAGCGTGCGCTTCGGCTGCGCGCTGGATGTTCTGCAGCGTCTCGCCGGCGAGATCCGGCCTGCAGCAAGCGGGCGGAGCACGGTGTTTCTGGGCAGCGGCGATTTCCACCACCTCAGTCATCTGCTGATCCAGGGCCATGCCCGCCGGGGTGAGATGCTGCAGGTCGTCGTCTTCGACAATCACCCGGACAACATGCGCTACCCGTTCGGCATTCACTGCGGCTCCTGGGTGTGGCACGTCAGCCGCCTGCCCTTCGTCTCCTGCGTGCATGTGCTGGGCATCACCTCACCGGATGTCGGGATGGCACATGCCTGGGAGAATCGCCTTGCACCACTGCGTAGTGGCCGGGTGCGCTACTGGTGCGTCGGACCCGACCTGAACTGGATGAAAGTTCTCGGCATCGCCACGAGCAGGTCCTTCGGCTCGATAGCGGAAATGCTCGACGCCTTTGCCGTACATATCCATGAGACCACCGGCCCCATCTACCTGTCGGTCGACAAGGACGTCCTGTCCCCGAGCGAAGCGCGCACCAACTGGGATCAGGGCGTGATGCGGATGGAAGAGCTGGGTGCTGCCATCCGCGGTTTGCGCGACCGGATCATCGCCAGCGACGTGACCGGAGATGTTTCCATCTATCGCTACCGCAGCCGCTTGAAGCGCCTGTTGAGCGGTCTCGATGGGCAGCCGGAGATTGCTCCTGACGAGCTGCTGAAGTGGCAGGCGCAACACCAGTCGATCAACCGGCAACTGCTCGACTGGCTGAACCCGTAGCGCCTATGCGTCGTCCGGATGTTCGGCCTTGCTCATGCTCAGGCACACGATTCCGAGCACGATGCTGACGCCTCCCAGACACTGCATCAGGCTCAGCCTCTCGTCGAAAAACACTACCGAGACGATCAGCACCATCACCACCTCCAGGTGCGAGGCAGCGAATGCCGGGCCGACCGGCGCGTGCTTGAGCAGCGTCATCCAGGTGACGAAGGCGCACAGATAGCCCAGCACGGCGGTCCAGGTCCACTGACTGAGAAGCACCTCGCGCAGCCACGTCGGATGCGGGGCAAACTCGCCGGCCTCGATGCCGGCGAGCTTGAAGGAAATCTGCGTGCCGGTATCGAACAGCATCAAGGCCCCGAAACCGATGACGTAGAACCTCGGCGTACTCATGCGCCCACCCCGGCGAAGCCCCCGGCCATGGCCACGCCCATCGAAATCAGCCACATCCCCGCGACCCGCATGCGGTCCAGGCGCTCATCGAACAACAGCTTGCCGGCCAGCATGACGACGACGATATTGATCGACCCGATCAGCACTGCAAGCGAAAGCGGTATCAGCGACAGGAGTGCCAGCCAGGCGAAGAATTCGAACACGAAACAGCCCAGGCCCAGCCACATGACTGGCATGGACAGCATGGCTTTCCATCGCCGCCACTCGGTGTCGTGCTCGGTGATGGCAACCGACTTCAGCGCCAGGTGTCCGGCCGTATCCAACACGGCATTCAGTATCCAGAAGAACAGTGCGGTGGCCGACATAGGTCGAGTCCGAATGATTGATTCTCAGGGCTTGGGATCGAATTGAAAACCCAATTCCGCCACCCCGCACCGGATCACCTCCATCGCTGGCGGCACCTGCTCCGGCGCGCCGCGCACGCCGAGTTCGATGTGGCGCTGGACTTCCGGCGAGCCGAGGAAGGGCAGGCTGAATACCTTGACGCCGGGAAAATCCGCTTCAACGCGCCGCATGAGA
>JAPLQZ010000024.1 GCA_026399415.1 Rhodocyclales bacterium
GCGCGGGGTCGAGCCGACGGATGCCTGCCGCATGGCCATGGTGCGGCCGATCACCGACGACGCGGATATCCGCGAAACGCTCGATCACGCCATCGAAGCGACCTTCGCTTAAGCGCCTGTTCAAGAGTCGGCGCTGGCGACACGGCGATTTTCATGACTACCGGATACCGCCCCGTCAGCGACGCGCGCAGCCGCGTCTTCGCCCATCCGCAAGTGCAGGCCGCCTGGCAGATGCTGGACTGCGGCTTCGCCGCCGTCGCCGATGTCTTCGAGGAATGTCTCTACGCCGCGCTGACCAGCTTCAGCAAGCCGCAACTGGACGCCTATCTCGAAGCGGCCCGCGCCATCGGCAAGCTGGGCCGCGGCGCCGAACCGCTGCTCGCCTTTCTCGAAGAGTGGCCGACCGTGGTCGCTGCCGCCAGCGGTGACCAGGAGCCCATGCTGCCGCAGGTGATGGGCACCATCCGGGCCATGCAGAAGTCGCCCAACAGCAAAGCGATAACGCCCTTCCTGCAAACATTGGCGCCTGTCGCACGGCGCCTGCAATCGGCCGAGCAGATCGAGGTCTATATCGATATCGCCCTGAACCTGATGCTGCGTACATCGAGTTCGATCCACGGTCACCACATCACCTTTCCCAGCCCCGGCCTGACGCATTTTTTCGATCAGGCGCCGCGCCTGCTGGGCCTGCTGTCTACGGCCGGCCTGAAGAACTGGACCGACTACGGTATCCGCAATTACGCCAGTCACCCGGAGCGGCAAGAGGAGTATTTCCGGCTTGAATCCGCCGACAGCCGCGCGGTGGTGCAACGCGAACGCCACGGCACCCTGTTCATCGACGTCGAGCGGCGACTCGACCTCTACCTGCGCGCGCTTTGGCGCGACAGCGATGTGCTGGTGCCTTACTCAACCGCCTTCGACGAGCTGCGCCGGCCGATTCCCTACTACGACAAGCTGGGCCTGCGCGTGCCGGACGTGTTCGACGACGTACCGGGTGTCAGCGGTTTCGACCGCTACCGTGCCGTGCTGGCACACATGGCTGGCCACCGCCGTTGGAGCGTGGCGCAAATCGCCGACAACTGGAGTCCCCTGCAGCGCATGGCGGTCGAGTTCTTCGAGGACTGCCGCATCGAGGTCTTGCTGATCCGCGAATACCCCGGCTTGCGCCGCATCTTCCTCGCCCTGCATCCGCATCCGCGAGCGGATGCCTGCGATCCCGAAACCACTTCCTGCTTGCGTCATCGCCTGGCGATGATTTCGCGCGCCTTTCTCGATCCCGGGCACGGCTATACCGATCCCGTTCTGCTCGATTTCGTGCAGCGCTTCCATGCCGCGCTGGCCGTCGGGGAATCCAGCACCGCAGAGATCGCCGTGCTGGCGCTCGACTACGTCACCCGCACCCGCCGCCAGAGCGATCAGCTGGCCAAGCTGCACTTCGATGACACGGTCATCGACTACCGCGACGACAATCGCCAGCTGTGGCAATTCATCGAGCAAGGGGATGAGGAAGACGCCTTCGATCAGGAGCGCAAACTCGAACCCGGCGAAGAGCTGAAGGGCCTGCCGCCGCGCCACTATCCGGAGTGGGACAACCAGAGCCAGACCTACCGTCCCGACTGGGTCAGCGTCTACGAAGCCCTGCACCCGTCGGGCAATCCCGCCGAGATCGACCGGCTGCTGCAAAAGCACGCCGCGCTGGCGAAGCGCCTGAAGCGCCTGCTCGACCTGCTCAAGCCGCAGGACAGGGTGCGCATCCGCTACCAGGAGGAGGGCAGCGATCTCGATCTGGATACCGCGCTGCGCTCGCTGATCGACTTCAAGAGCGGCGTTACGCCCGATCCGCGCATCAACATGAGCCATCGCACCGATGGCCGCGACATCACCGTGCTGCTGCTGCTCGACTTGTCGGAATCACTCAACCAGAAAGTCGCCGGGGCCGGCAGCACCCAAACCGTTCTCGAACTGAGCCAGGAAGCTGTATCGCTATTGGCCTGGGCCATCGACTGCCTCGGCGACCCGTACGCCATCGCCGGCTTTCACTCCAACACGCGGCACGAGGTGCGCTACCAGCACATCAAGGGCTTTTCGGAGCGCTGGGACGACACGGTCAAGGCGCGGCTGGCGGCCATGCAAGCGGGATGGTCCACCCGCATGGGCGCCGCGCTGCGCCACGCCGGGCACTACCTGTCGGCGCGTCCGGCCGACAAGAAGATCCTGCTGCTGCTGACCGACGGCGAGCCGGCCGACATCGATGTCACCGAGCCAGGCCACCTGCGTGCCGATGCCCGCAAGGCAGTGGGGGAACTGGCGGCGCAGGGCGTCACCACCTTCTGCCTTAGCCTCGATCCCAGGGCCGACGACTACGTGCGTGACATCTTCGGAAAAAACTGGCGCGTACTCGACAGAATCGAGCGCCTGCCCGAGACGCTGCCGAGCCTGTACCTGGAACTGACCCGCTGAAGAGTCTCTCAGCAGTGGGTCCCATCACGAAACGTCAATAATTTTGAGACCAGCCTTGCGCGCTACTGAAAGTTGTCGATGGTCGGCTGAGACAAAGGCATCTGGTTTGCAGGCTAGTGCGCATGCGACATGGAGAGCATCCATCGCTCGAAGTGGATGCAACTCCAGCAATGAAACAACCGAGGCCAGAACCCCCGGCGTGATCTGGCAGACGTCGATATCTGCCAGATCGGCCATTGCGTCACTCTTCAGTTTCAGGTAAGCGGCTTTGGTGAGCTTCTTTTCGCGCACGAGGCGGGACAGGGTGGAGACCAGTTCCGGCAAGCAGATGACACTGACGACAAGACTGTCTGCCTGCTGGCACTTCGCCAATACCTTATCCGATCCCTGCTCTGCAACATAACGTTTCGCAAAAGCAGAGGTATCGAGAAACACCTTCACGCCGAATCATCCCGATCGCTCAGTATTTCTCGACTCAACGACAAGCCCTTGACTGTTAATGGCGTGCCTGGTCTTTTCCAGGACGGCACCCCGGAATGGACAGGCACAATTTCGGCGATGGGCTTTCCGTTACGGAAAACGCGAACCGTATCTCCGCCTTCGACGGCGTCGAAATAGTCTTTGGCGTGATTGCGCAACTCGGTGAACGTGGTTTCCCGCATGACGGCTCCTGTACGTTAATGTCCATTATAATGTACATTCTACGGGCCATGTCAATAAGCGAACGGCAGGCGAACTATTGCCTGCTCCCATGTACATGGAATGGCCGCCACGGCCGCTCGCTATCGGCCGCAAGTTACCCTTGACTGAAAGTCGGCGCTTGCCGGCCCGCGAAGCGGAATCCCCGGCAGACAGAGTCCGGTACGGCGCGGAAATGCTACTCGACGCGAATCCAGGTCTGGGTACGACCGAAAAACAGAATGGAGCCGCGCATTTCGAGCTTCTTGCCGCCTTCGATGACCGTCACCTTGGCGTTGTAAACCTTGCCGTTGTTCGGATCGAGGATCTTGCCGCCACCATAGACGTTGTCGCCTTCCTTCTTCAGGTCGCTCAGGATGGTCATGCCGATCACCGGCTTGCCCTTGCGCGGGTCGTCGCTGGCGCATTCGTCGCATTTCGAGTCCTGCTTGGCGGGATCGACAATTTTCTCGATCGTTCCGGAAATCACGCCATCCTTTTCCGTGATGCGGACGAGGGACTTGGGTTTCTTGGTTTCATCGTCGATGGTGTTCCACGTGCCGACCGGAGACATGGATTGACCAAAGGCGGCCAGCGTAACGCCGGCGGCAAATGCGGTGACGCAGAGGCGGGATAGCAGCGAAGCCATTGGGAGTCTCCTTGTGATCTGATTGTGGTTAGCCGGCTCGATTCTAGCCGTACAGGAAACAATAGCAACGGCCTTATTTGAAGGATAAGAAAAAGTGAATGGCGCTTATAGATCGATCCGATTACATTGTCCGCTGGCAAGGCGGGGTTGCTTGCACCGGCGATACGCAGCGCGCAATTCCGCGACATTCTAGGGAGCAGGACTCATGCATCAGGGACGC
>JAPLQZ010000305.1 GCA_026399415.1 Rhodocyclales bacterium
CTCGAGCGGAATCATCCGCCTTGTCCTCCGCTACTGGAGTTGCCGGACTCGCGGCACTCGCGACGCCGGCGATCGGCGGCGCTGCAAGAGTCGGCGCCGACGGCACGGCGGCAGGCGTCAGGACGACGACCGCGGGTGGCGGCAGCGGCGCCCGGCTGGCGACCGGGGCCGGTTTTGGTTGCAGTTGCCACCAGAAGTATCCGCCGATGCCCAGGACGGAGAGGACAGTGACAGCGCTAACCGCGATTGCAAAACCTTTGCGCGCCGGCGGCTTGTCGACCTGTTTGGCAGCGAAAACGTTCTGCGCCGCTGACCTGCTCTGCGGGGTGCCTTGTTCAGGTTGTGCTCGCCGCGGTTCCTCAGCGGCCGTCGTGCGCGACGGCGTATCCGCCGCGGCAATCTGCTCGGCGAAGGTGAGCGGCGCCCCCGCCGGAGTTGATGGCATGGTTCGCAACCGTGCGGCTGCAGCCTGCTCGGCCTCGGCAAGAAATTGCGCTTCAATCTCTTCCAGATGCGGCGGCAGGCTGGGCAGGTTTCCGGTAGTTGCGGCGCCCTCCGCGGCAGGTATCGAAGACGCGGAATTGGGCCCAGCCGAGCCGGCGATGGGTTCCAGTTCCAGACCGCCCTGGGCATCCGCCGCCTCCGATCCGCCTGCGCCTTCGCTCTGCCCCTGACGTTTCGCCAGTTCGGCCTTCTTCAGAGCGTCCATGAGCAGGCTCATTGAGCGGCTGCTCCTTGCGTTTCGATTTGCTTTTGTCCCGGCCCCGGTTTGGTGACGAAGAAATCCTGCTTCGGCAACTGGTCGCGGAAGCTGCGATAGTCGCCGTTGACGCTCGGGTCGCGGATGATGGTGGGCTTGAGGAAGATGACCAGCTCGGTTTTGGTGGTTGTGTCGCTGCGGTTGCGGAAGAAATTGCCGACGCCGGGAATGTCGCCCAGACCCGGTACCTGGTTGGTGGTGTAGTCGATCTTGTCTTCCATCAGGCCGCCCATTACGGCCACTTCGCCGTCCGACAGGCGCAGCATGGACTCCATTTCGCGCGTCTGAATCTCGGGCACGATATTCGCAACCGCCAACCCCGGGGTCGGGTCCGTTTTCCCCGCGCCCTTTTGACTGGAGATCGTCGGGCGCACGTTAAGCAGAATGCTTCCGTTCTCGCTGATCTGCGGCGTGACGCTCAATACCAGTCCCACCGATACCGATTTCGCCTCGGACGTAAAGTTGTTTGTGGTTCCGGTCGTCGTCGTCGTCGAAGTATTCTTGATCTCAAAATAGACGATGTTATCAACGACCTTCAGCATCGCCGTCTGGTTGTTCAGTACGCTTATTTTCGGGCTCGACAGGACTTTGACCTTGCCGAAGGTCTCCAGCAGACTAAGCGTCGAGGAAAGGCCCAGTCCCGGTGCGACGTAGTTGAGCAGAAATGCAAATGTACCGGGCGGCGTGGTGAAGGATCCTGCCGCGGCTGCGAACGGATCCGGAACAGGCAGGCCTGACGGGTTTTGTGCGGCGGAAAATCCGCCGCGGGGATTATTCTCTGTTCGAAGGGAGCGCAAGCTCTGCCAGTTGATCCCTTGCTGGTACTTGTCGCTCAGACTGACCTCGGCGATGGTGGCCTCGATGATGACCTGACGTCGTGCGCTGGTCAGCACCAGATCGAGGTATTCCTGAACTTTTTCGTGCTGCCTGGATGTGGCGCGAACGACCACGACACCGGCTTCGGGGTTCACGATAATCGAAGCGGCTTCGCGGAATGTGGTGCGCTTGATGACGGTGTTGCCGGATTGCTGGAGTGCTGCCGGATTGGGGCTGCCGGCGAGGCTGGTGGTCTGGCCACTCGACCGGGTCGACTGCGCGCTCTGAGCACCGGTGCCGGTGGTGGCTTGCTGATCCGAGCGCTCGATCACGGTTTCACTGGAGCCTTCCGGCAGGATCTTGTCGCTTTCGCGCAGGATGTCCTTAAGGTTTTTTTCCAGCGATTGCCAGAAATCGTTCTTGGCCGTGCTTTTTACCGAGGTGCTGGAATTGTTCCCGCCGCCCGCGGCGGCGCCACCGGCGGCGCTGGTGCTGGTCGATGCAATCTGCGTGTTGATCGAGTTCGTGCCGCTCACGTCGCGCGACATGTTGACGTAATCAACCTTGTAGTTGCGCAGGAAGGGCGAGTCCGGCATCACCACCAGATTGGGACCGTCCAGTTCCCAGCGCATGTCGACCTGCTTGGAGACGCGCGTCAGGATTTGCTGAAGCGTCTGGTCGATGGCATTGATGGTGACGATGCCGTTGATTCCGGGATGGACGTCAACATTCAGCTTTGCGTCACGGGAGAGAGCGAAAAGCAAATCCTGAACCGGGATGTTGCGCACGGACACCGAGTAGGACTCGGCTTTGGCCGCCGCCCTGGGGCGCGCAAGCATGACCGTCGCGGCAACCGGCGCCGGGATGTCAGGGCTGGTGGCAACCAGCGCTTCAGCGCGGATATGTCCGGCAGACGGAGGCTGTGGCGGGATGCTGTTGCATGCCGTCAGGATGAGACTGGCAGCCAGCGCGGCAGGGAACGGCTGAATCACTGGTGGGCGCAAACGAATCCCCGATCAGGTGGGCACATTGAATTTAGGATAACACATTATGTTTACGACGCAAGCCAATGATTTGATGGACTGAGCTGCCTCAGTTCTTTAGGTCTAACAGGCCTCAGCGAAGACGCACAACCTGGCGCGGGTAGGGCTGGCTCGTCCGCAGGGGATTGGGCAGTTCGCGCATGGCGCGAGTCGCCGCCGCCCTTGTTGGATAGTCTCCGTAGGTGACGCCGAAACGCGGCTTGCCGCTGAGGTCCGAGTAATAGACATGGATGTTACCCAGTTCGGTTGTGCTCGAAGACAGCCTGCGCAGCAGGGTTTCGACTTCAGCGTGGCGGTCTGCATCCGTGGCGAATATCTGAATGAACCAGCGCTCATCCGGCAATTGCTCCAGCCAGGCTTTTCCTGCTTCGAGTCGTTCAAGAGTCAGGCGTCCGACTTTTGGTTTAGCCGGTTGCGGCGGTGGCGCGGCGAGGACGGGTTCGACCTTTGGCGCTGGCAGGGGCGCTGGTAAAGGTGCCGGCAAGGGCAATGCTGTGCTGACGGCGGCTGGCGGCGCGGGTGATAGGGCGCCGGCAACGGGCGACGGCGTGGCGGGTGACGGTGGCAAGGCCGGTGCAGCGCTGGCCGTGTCGGGCGGCGTGGCCGTTTCGGCGGGTGGAGCGCCGGCCGTGGCGGCGGGCAAGGCCGGTGCCGCGCCGACGATGCCTGTGGGCGTCGGGGGCGTCGCTACAGAAAGCGCCGGGGTGCCGGTATCGATGCGCGATGCTGCCAACAGCCAGACGATGGCTGACAGGGCGCCGATGGTGAGCAAGGCGACGATCCAGAGGATCTGCGTTTTTCGTGCCGCCTTGCCGCCATAGGTTGCTTCGCTGAACTCGCAGTCGCGGATGGCGGCCCGTATCTCTTTGGGACCTATCTGATGGGTACTCGAGGAAAAGGCGGCAAGCAGCGCCTTGTCGGCGAGTATGTTGATGCGACGGGTAAGCCCGAGTGAGCTCTGCTCGATCGATTTCAGCGCCGACGGAGAGAATATGCCGGGCCCGCGATAACCGGCGGCGCGCATGCGGAAATCAATGTAATGGTCGATGTCCTCGCGCACCAGCGGCTCCAGGCCGAAGTTGTGGGTAATGCGCTCCTTCAACTGGCGCATGTCGGGGCGGGCGAGCACGTCGTTCAGTTCCGGCTGGCCGAAAAGCACCAGTTGCAGCAGCTTGCTGCGGTTGGCCTCGAGGTTCGACAACAGGCGAATTTCTTCAAGGGTTTCCACCGGCATGGCGTGGGCTTCGTCAATCAGAACGACCACCTGCCGGCCTTCACCGTAGGATTTGATCAGGTGATCCTGCAACGCGCGCATGACGACCGAGGAGCGCACATGGTCGGGCACGTCGAGGCGCAGTTCGTCGGCGATGGCGTAGAGAATATCGTCGCGCGACAGCGACGGATTTGCCAGATAAATGATGGTGACGTTTTCCGGCAGGCGTTCCATCAGCACGCGACAGAGCATGGTCTTGCCGCTGCCGACTTCGCCGCTGACCTTGACGATGCCTTCGTCATGGGTGATGGCGTAGATCAGTGCGTCGAGAGTCGCTCCGCGATTGGCCCCGTCGAAGAAGAAATCGGTATGGGGCGTGATGCGGAAGGGCGGTTCGTTAAGTCCGAAGTGTTCCAGATACATGTCAGGCAATCCGGTCTCTCATTGCGGGGTGGTGCGCTTCTCGCGTGCCAGGGTGTCGATGCGATTGTAAAGCGTGGTGCGGTTTACGCCCAGCAGCCGGGCGGCCTGGCTCATGTTGCCATGGGCCAGCTGTTGCGCAGCTTCTATGTAGGCTTCTTCCCAGCGACGCAGTGTTGCATCGAGGTCGAAGTCATGGCGGCGCTGGATGTCGTTCAGGGCAATCGCCACCAGTTCAGCTCCGCCTGCAAGAGTCGGCGCCGGCAGGACGTCGGCAACGAGCGATTCGCTGCCGAGATCGAGTTCGGCTTCGAGATCATGAACACCGACCTCTTTTCCGGAGAGCTTGGTGGTCAGCCGGATGGCGATGTTGCGCAATTCACGGACATTGCCGGGAAAGCGGTAGCTCAGCAGACGTCGGGCGGCTGCTTCGGTGAGCCGGAACGGCGGTAAATCCGCCTGCGCGGTATAGACCGCGCGGAAATGCTCGAGCAGGCGCATTCGATCGTCGCCGAGATCGCGCAATGGCGGTATTGCGATAGTAAAAACCGAAAGCCGATGGTACAGATCGGCGCGGAAGCGTCCTTCGCGAACTTCTTTCTTCAGGTCGCGGTTGGTCGCGGTGACGATGCGCGCGGTTGAATGCCGGGCTAGAGTTTCGCCAATGCGTTGGAACTCGCCGTTTTCAAGCACGCGCAGGAGCTTCGGTTGCAGGTCGAGCGGAAGCTCGCCGATTTCATCGAGAAACAGCGTGCCGTCGGAAGCGTCCTCGAAATAACCGGCGCGCGCGCCGCTGGCACCGGTGAATGCCCCCTTGCTATGACCGAACAGCGTGGACTCCACCAGGCTGGGCGAGATCGCGGCGCAGTTTAGGGCCAGGTAGGGTTTCGCGGCGCGCTCGGACAGCCCGTGCAAGGCGGCAGCGGCAATCTCCTTGCCGCTGCCTGACTCGCCTTCTATCAGCACCGGAAAAGGCGAGTCCGCCAGTTGCCTGAGTTGCGTCCGCAGCTTTTGCAGCGGAGCGCTCTCGCCTATCAGGCCGTCATCTATCTCTGCCGATGTGTCTCTAAAAGACAACACTCGACGAATGAGGCTCCGCAGATAGTCCGGATCGGCAGGCTTGGCGACGAATTCGGTCGCGCCGAGCGCACGAGCGTGGCGCGCATTGAGTTCGTCGCTCTGCCCGGAAAGGACCACGATGCGGGTTCCCGGGGCGTGAGCCAGGATGTCAGCAATCAGGGCGAAACCTTCATCCGGACGATGCGGCGTCGGCGGCAGGCCAAGATCAATCAGCGCGAGCGCGGGGGCATTTTTCCTGTCGCGCAACAACCCGACCGCCTCGGCACGTGTCGAGGCAGTGGTTACTGCATAGTCACGACCGAGAAAATAGCCGAGCGCATCGGCGATCAGCGGGTCATCGTCGACAATCAGCAGCTCGGTTTTGCTGTCAGGTGCGGTCAAGGATGGTGCCAGACGAAGGCAAGTTGGGTTGATCTCATCATCATAGCGGAAAGCAGGTGCAACCACTTTCGGTTGTGGCCGGGGTTTACCCCGCTCTTCGCAGGCTGAGGCGAGCGCTGGGCAAACGCCGGACAACCCGATTCTGCTAGAATCGCCCGCTACGAATTTGACCG
Organism: Rhodocyclales bacterium; assembly: GCA_026399415.1. Classification (GTDB taxonomy): domain Bacteria; phylum Pseudomonadota; class Gammaproteobacteria; order Burkholderiales; family Rhodocyclaceae; genus Sulfuritalea. The sequence goes on from JAPLQZ010000305.1 coordinate 5,887, forward strand.
GGGTTCCCGGTGTGAACATGTCCCAGGAATCTCTTGTCGAAATCCGCGATCTGAACTTCACCTACGATAGCCGGCCGGTTCTCACCGGAATCAACATGACGATTCCGCGCGGCAAGGTTGTGGCGGTGATGGGGAGTTCGGGTTGCGGCAAGACCACTACCCTGCGCCTGATCGGCGGCCAGCTGAAGCCAACCTCGGGCGAGGTGAGAGTCGGCGGACAGGTGGTGCACGAGCTTGATGCGAAGGGTTTGTACGACCTGCGTCGCCGCATGGGCATGTTGTTCCAGTTTGGCGCCTTGTTTACCGACATGTCGGTGTACGACAATATAGCTTTCCAGATGCGTGAGCATACCGATCTGCCGGAAGCCATGATTCGTGACCTAGTGCTGATGAAGTTGCATGCGGTGGGACTGCGTGGAGCTCATGCTCTTATGCCGACGGAACTCTCCGGAGGCATGGCGCGACGTGTCGCCTTGGCGCGCGCGATAGCGCTTGATCCGATGCTGATCATGTACGACGAGCCCTTCGCCGGCCTCGATCCGATTTCGCTGGCGATTGTCGGTGAACTCATTCGCAAGCTGACCGACGCGCTGGGAGCCAGTTCGATCGTGGTGACGCATGACGTGCAGGAGTCCTTGAAGATTGTCGATTACGTTTACTTTGTTTCGGAAGGAAAGATTGTCGCCGAAGGTACGGCCGAAGAAATGAAGAACTCCAAAGTCCCTTACGTCCATCAGTTCGTCTGGGGTGAGGCGGACGGTCCCGTGCCCTTCCAGTATCCGTCCCGCCCGTATGGCGAAGAACTGATGGGAAGCGCGGTGCGTCATGGATAACGGCGTCGTGCGCGCGCTACGCGGGCTGGGGCAGCAGGTCACCGCGCGCATCTGGCGCCTGGGCTATGCCAGCCGCTTCTTGCTTGCCGTCCTGATGTATTCGGGGACGTCGTTGCGGCGTCTGCATCTGACGATACGGGAGGTCTACTTTGCCGGCGTCCTGAGCATGATCATTATTCTGGTTTCCGGCCTGTTTGTCGGCATGGTGCTTGGCTTGCAGGGTTACGACACCTTGGCGCGCTACGGCTCGACCGAGGCGCTGGGGGTTCTGGTGTCCTTGTCGCTGGTGCGCGAGTTGGGTCCGGTGGTCGCGGCGCTGCTGTTTGCCAGCCGCGCCGGCTCGGCGATTACCGCTGAAATCGGCATGATGAAGGCGACCGAACAGCTTTCCGCCATGGAGATGATGGCGGTCGATCCGATTGCCCGCGTTGTTGCGCCGCGTTTCTGGGGCGGCGTGATTTCCATGCCCCTTCTTGCAGCGCTGTTTTCGGCAATGGGCATCTTTGGCGGCTATCTGGTTGGCGTGCAACTGATCGGCGTCGATGAGGGCTCGTTCTGGTCGCAGATGCAGGCATCGGTCGATTTCCGCGAGGACATCCTCAACGGCGTGATCAAGAGTTTTGTGTTTGGCATCATCGTCAGCTGGGTCGCCGTGTTCGAGGGCTATGATGCCGAACCAACCGCCGAAGGTGTTTCCGGAGCGACCACGCGTACCGTTGTAACATCGTCGCTGGCCATTCTGGCTGCCGACTTCGTTCTTACCGCCTTCATGTTTACAGGGACATGACATGAGCCGTACTACACTTGACCTCTGGGTCGGATTTTTCGTCGCCGTCGGATTGGGCGCACTGTTGTTTCTTGCCCTCAAGGTGGGCAACCTGGCATCGTCCAGCAGCGGAGAAACTTATGCAATCCAGGCCAAGTTTGATAATATTGGAGGCTTAAAGGTTCGCGGCGCGGTAAAGAGCGCCGGCGTAGTGGTGGGGCGTGTGACGGAAATCCGCTTTGATCCGGAGGCCTATCTGGCCCTGGTGACTATCCAGGTGGATGCCCGTTACAAGTTTCCGCGCGACACTTTCGCGACGATCAACACGTCGGGTTTGCTGGGTGAGCAGTACATAGGATTCGAAGTAGGTGGCGATACGGCCATGCTGAAAGCGGGTGATACGATCAAGAAGACCCAGTCGGCAGTGGTTCTGGAGAAACTGATCAGCCAGTTCATGTTCAACAAGGCTGCCGAGGATGGTGGCAAGAAGTAGTCAACAGGTGTCTGAAAAGAGAATGAAGACCGCACTGCCTGCTCGCATCAAATCCGTCACGGTGGTTATGGTGGCCGTCGGCCTGCTGGCCGGTTGCGCCACGTCGGGAAATCCGAAGGATCCGATCGAGGGCTTCAATCGGGCCATGTTCGCCTTCAACGAAGGTCTTGATTCGATGATCATCAAGCCCGTTGCTACCGGCTACGATGCAGTTTTGCCGGTACCCATCAGAATCGGCGTCACCAATTTTTTCAGCAATATAGAAGACCTCTTCATCGGCGTGAATAACCTGCTGCAGGGCAAGGTGCCGGAAGCGTTCAGCGATCTGGGTCGGGTCGCGATCAATATCACCGTCGGGCTGCTGGGCGTTATCGATTGGGCATCCGACGCCGGTCTGGAAAAACACGAAGAGGATTTCGGTCAGACTTTTGGTCGCTGGGGTGTCGGCAACGGTGCGTATGTGGTGATTCCGGTATTCGGACCGCGCACCGCGCGTGACACGGTGGGTCTGGTGCTCGATGTTGCGGCTGATCCGGTGGCGAATCACAAGCCGGTGCGGACCCGCGATGTGGCGCTCGTGCTGCGCGTGGTGAACGACCGGGCCGACCTGCTGCCGGCGGACAAGGTGGTCGACGAAGCCGCCCTGGACAAGTATTCCTACATGCGCGACGCTTATCTTCAGCGCCGACGCAACCTGATCCACGACGGCAACCCGCCGCGTGAGATCGAGGCGGATGCTGAACAAGCCGATCGCCCGGTAACAGCGGAAGCGGAGACCCTAGACCCGCGGGCCGAGGTAGTGCCGGTTGCGCCTGTGCTGGTGGCGCACACGGAACCGGCAGAAAAAAAATAGTGCCCTGCTCCGGGACGTATTGTCCCAACCCGGGTCCCAGCCCCAGTAATCTCAGGAACTCCAAATGAAATCCCTGTTTACATTCTTCAGCGCCTTGCTTATCGCCGTGCCGGCGCTGGCCCAGGAAGTAGCCCCCGATGTTCTGGTCAAGACGGTCACCAATGAAGTGCTCGAGATTGTCCGCAAGGACAAGGAGATACAGTCCGGAAACACCAAAAAAGCCATCGATCTGGTGGAAGTCAAGGTGTTGCCGCACTTCAACTTCACGCGCATGACCCAGCTGGCAGTGGCTCGGGATTGGCGACAGGCCAGTGCGGCGCAGCAGAAGATCCTGACCGACGAGTTTCATGTTCTCCTGGTGCGGACCTATGCCAAGGCACTGACTGAGTACAAGAACCAGACCATAGATTTCAAACCCTTCGTATTGAAGGCGGGAGAGACCGATGTACGGGTTCGTACCGAAATCAAGCAGGCGGGCGCGGGCAAGAACATCGAGCTGGATTACTACCTTGAAAAATCCGGCGCCGCCTGGAAAGTCTACGATATCGAAGTCGGCGGCATCAGCATTGTTACGAATTACCGTGATTCCTTTGCATCCGAGGTAAGAAATAACGGTCTTGACGGTTTGATCAAGTCGTTGCAAACCAAGAACAAGTCCGGCGAGGCGACCTCGGTAAAGAAATGATCCGTATCGCCGGTGATTGCGTCGAGGTATCAGGTCCGATGACCATGTCGGGCGCTGCCGCGCTGCTTGCCGAAGGTGAAGCAGCGATTGCGGCCAATGCCTCGGCATTCGACCTCGCCGCAGTGACCGAGATGGACTCCTCCTGCCTGGCCGTGGTTTTTGGCTGGATGCGAGCGGCAACCGCCGGCGGAAAAACCTTGCGCTTTCTGAATCCGCCGCAGAATCTGCTGAGCCTCGCCGCCGTATACGGCGTTGCAGATCTTCTTCCGCCCCATTGACCGCAACCTTCGGGTTGCTTTTTTTGTGCTCTTTTTGTAATGTCCGCCGCGATCCGCATTCAGCAGGTCTCCAAGTGCTTTGGCAATACCCGGGCGCTGGACAGGATCGATCTCGAGGTTGAGCAGGGCGAGTTCTTCGGCCTGCTGGGGCCCAACGGCGCCGGCAAGACAACCCTGATTTCCGCGCTCGCCGGACTGGTTCGTGCCGATGCCGGCAGCCTGAGCGTGATGGGCCACGATGTTCAGTCGGACTATCGGGCGGCGCGGCGGCATCTGGGGGTTGTGCCTCAGGAACTGGTTTTTGATCCGTTTTTCACTGTTCGCGAGTCGCTAAAGATCCAGTCCGGCTACTTCGACATGGGCGACAACGACGCCTGGATAGACGAGATTCTTGAGAATCTCGGCCTGACGTCCAAGGCCGATTCCAACATGCGCATGCTTTCCGGCGGCATGAAACGCCGTGTGCTGGTCGCCCAGGCCCTGGTGCATCGTCCGCCGGTGATCGTGCTCGATGAGCCCACTGCAGGCGTCGATGTCGAATTGCGACAAACCTTGTGGCATTTCATCCGGCGGCTGAACGAAGCCGGACACACCATTGTCCTGACCACGCATTATCTTGAGGAGGCCGAGAACCTATGCACTCGCATCGCCATGCTGCAGGCCGGTCGCGTGGTCGCCCTGGACACCACGGCAAATCTTCTGCGCCGATTCTCCGCGCATAGTTTGCGACTGCGAACCAATGGTGAGATGCCGGCCGAACTCACGCGTGAAGGCGCGGAAAATGGCGGCTGGTGGTCATTGCCTTTTGATGGCTTCGACGA
>JAPLQZ010000163.1 GCA_026399415.1 Rhodocyclales bacterium
GATGGTGGCGCGCATGCCGAGCGGCGCCGAATTTCCCGGCGTGTTGTGGTTCCTGTCCAGCTTTACCGCGGCGCTGCTCTGGCATCCGGTGACCTACGTGCTCCTGACTCCGCAGTTCCGGCCGGAAGACAAAGACGTCCATCGGCCGATTTAATGGAATTCAAGAACCCCCAGGAAGAACTCGAGCGTTTTCGTTCGCGGCTGGCGGTGGCGGGCGGTTTCGTCTTGTTCTGCTTCACCCTGTTGTTCATCCGCTTCGTCTGGCTACAGATCATCCAGCACGACTACTACCAGACCCGTGCCGAGGACAACCGCATATCGCTGGTGCCGATCGTTCCCAACCGGGGGCTGATTCTCGACCGCAACGGCGTGGTGCTGGCGCGAAACTACTCGGCCTACACGCTTGAAATCACCCCCTCCAAGACCCTTGATTTGGAACAGATCATCGATGGCCTGGCGGGAATCATCGATATCCAGCTCAAGGACCGCAAGCGCTTCAGGAAGCTTCTCGAAGAAAGCCGCAATTTCGAGTCGTTGCCGATCAGGACCCGGCTGACTGACGAGGAGGTGGCCAAGTTCATCGCCCATCGCTACCGTTTTCCGGGCGTGGATATCAAGGCACGGCTGTTTCGCCAATATCCGGGCGGCGCCTTCGCCTCGCACCTGCTGGGTTACATAGGCCGCGTCAATGACGGCGATCTGGAAAAGATCGAGGGCCGTGAGGAGGAGGCGAACTATCGCGGCACGGATCACTTCGGCAAGACAGGACTGGAGCAGCACTATGAGTTCGAACTGCACGGCAATACCGGCTTCGAGCAGGTCGAAGTCGATGCCGGCGGCCGCGCGGTACGCACCCTGGCGCGCACCGCACCGGTAGCCGGCAACAATCTGACGCTGACCGTCGATGCCGAGTTGCAGCGCATCGCCGAACAGGCTTTCGGTGACCGCAAGGGTGCGCTGGTCGCCATCGAACCGGCCACCGGCGGCATTCTGGCGCTGGTGGCGGTGCCCAACTACGACCCCAACCTGTTCGTCGATGGCATCGACACGCAGAACTGGAAGGAACTCAACGAATCGCCCGACAAGCCCATGGTCAACCGCGCCCTGAATGGCGCCTATCCGCCCGGCTCAACCTTCAAGCCCTTCATGGCGCTGGGTGCTTTGACCGTCGGCAAACGCCGCCCCGAGCAACTGATTTCCGATCCCGGCTTCTTCAACTTTGGCGGCCACCACTTCCGCGACGACAAAAAGGGCGGTCACGGCATGGTGGATATGTACAAATCCATTGTGGCTTCCTGCGACACCTACTACTACATGCTGGCCAATGACATGGGAATCGACAACATTTCCAGCTTCATGGGCAAGCTCGGATTGGGACAACGCACCGGCATCGACATCGATGGTGAATCGGAAGGTGTGCTGCCCTCCCAGGAGTGGAAGAGAAAGCGCTTCAAGAAGCCGGAGCAGCAGAAATGGTATGCCGGCGAAACCATCTCCATCGGCATCGGTCAGGGTTACAACGCCTATACGCCGATCCAGCTGGCGCAGGCCACGGCGATCGTGGCCAACAATGGCGTCCTGTTTCGACCGCATCTGGTGAATTTCATTACCGATACCCGAACCGGCAAACGGATCCCGATCGAGCCGCAGCCGGCACGCGATCTGGGACTCAAGGCGGAGCATATCGATGTGATCAGGAACGCCATGGTCGGCGTGAACAAGGAGGGCACCGGCGCGCGCGCCTTTGCCGGCGCCGGCTATGTCTCTGCCGGCAAGACCGGCACGGCCCAGGTGTATTCACTCAAGGGCGCGGACTACAGGGCGGGCGGGGTCAAGAAAGAGCTGCGCGACCATGCCCTGTTCATCGCCTTCGCTCCGGCCGACAAACCCACGATCGCACTGGCGGTTCTGGTGGAAAACGGCGGCTTCGGCGCCCAGGCGGCGGCCCCGATCGCACGCCAGGTGCTCGACTATTATCTGCTCGGCAAGCGGCCCAACGCGCCCGCGCCGGCCGACGAAGCCGCCGTCGAGGAGGATGAGGAATGAATCGCGGAATGGGCCTCGCCATGATTCGCAACCTGGTGCAGCGTCTGATCGCGCCGATCGATCCGCCGCTGATGCTGATCGCCGGACTGCTGCTGCTGCTGGCCATCGGCGTGATGGGCAGCGCCTCGCCCGAGCGCCTCAATTCGCAGTTGATCAATGTCGCCGTTGCCCTGGTGGTGATGCGCATACTGGCGCAGGTTCCACCGCAGCGCCTGATGCACATGGCCGTGCCGGTGTACCTGGTCGGCGTGCTGCTGCTGATCGCCGTGGCCCTGTTCGGCGACGTGTCGAAGGGCGCCCGACGCTGGCTCAATCTCGGCTTCATGCGCGCACAGCCATCGGAACTGATGAAGATCGCCGTGCCGCTCCTGCTCGCCTGGTTTTTCCAGAAGCGTGAAGCCATGCCGCGTCTGCGCGACTATGCCATCGCTGTCGTGTTGCTGCTGCTGCCGATTGCCCTCATTGCGCGCCAGCCCGACCTGGGCACGGCAATTCTGGTTCTGGCGGCGGGTTTCTACGTGATCTTCTTTGCCGGGCTGTCATGGAAAATCCTGATCGGCATGGCCGTCTCGGCGCTGGCGGCGGCACCGCTGGCGTGGAACCTGCTCCACGATTACCAGAGGAGCCGCATCATCACCCTGTTCGATCCGGAAAAGGATCCTCTGGGCAAGGGCTTCCACATCATTCAGTCCACCATCGCCATCGGTTCCGGCGGCATCTTCGGCAAGGGCTGGCGGGCAGGCACCCAGGCGCAACTCGAGTTCATTCCCGAGCGTCATACCGATTTCATCTTTGCCGTGTTTTCCGAGGAGTTCGGTCTTTTCGGCAACCTGCTGCTGCTCGCGCTGTATGCCCTGCTGATCGGTCGCGGACTGATGATCGCCGCCAATGCCGCCACGCTGTTTTCGCGCCTTCTGGCGGGCGCGGTCACCATGATTTTTTTCACCTATGCATTTGTCAATATGGGCATGGTCTCCGGCATCCTGCCGGTGGTCGGCGTGCCGCTGCCGCTGATAAGCTACGGCGGTACGGCCCTGGTGACGCTGTTCGTCGGCATCGGGATACTGATGTCGATTCACGGCCACCGCATGCTGGTGCAGAAGTGAAGCTTTACTTGCCGCTTCTGCTGTCGTTTCTCGCCGCCTGCGGCACGCAGGCGCCACGTCCGGTGATCGATCGCACCGAGACGCCAGCCGCCGTATCGCCAGCGCCGACTCTTAAGAGCGAGGCAAAGAAGCCTGCGCCGGCGATCAAGTACAGCGGCGGCTTCTACAAGGACGATGGTCCCGGAGACAGGCCGCCGGAAGATATCGACGCCATTCCCGACGCGATACCGAAGTTCGAGCCGCTGCACCGTTTCGCCAACAATCCGTATTCGGTGCTGGGGCATGATTACGTGCCGTTGCGCGATGTCAGGCCCTACAAGGCGCGCGGCATCGGCAGCTGGTACGGGCGCAAGTTTCACGGGCAGAAGACCTCGAGCGGCGAGCCCTACGACATGTACGGCATGACGGCGGCGCATCCGACGCTGCCGATTCCGTCCTATGTTCGCGTCACCAATCCGGCTAACGGCAAATCGGTGGTGGTGCGCGTCAACGATCGCGGCCCCTTCCATTCCGGACGGTTGATCGACCTGTCATGGACGGCGGCCTGGAAACTCGGCTACATCGGCGAAGGCAGCACCCTGGTCGAGGTCGAAAGCCTGTTGCCCGGACAGGCGCTCGCTGTCGCGCCAGCCCAGGCGACCGTGGAGGACCCGATCGCGCAGATGGCTGCGCTGGAGCCGGACCCGCCGCTGCCGCAGGTTCAGGACGCGCGCGGCCACTTCCTGCAATTGGGCGCTTTCGGCAATCGCGACAACGCCGAGGCACTGCGCGCGCGGCTGACGCGCGAACTGGGCGAGCTCGCCGGGAAGCTGGTGGTGCAGTCTGCCGGCAAGCTGTTCCGCGTCCAGCTCGGACCGTGGCCCGACGCCGCCGCGGCACAGCTGGCAGGGGGGCGGCTGCGTGAAACTTTCGGCATGACGCCCGTCATCGTGCAGCGCTAAGGCCGAAATCCGGCCGACTATCGCCTGGATACCGTTCCCGAGCAGAGTGTCGGGAACATATAATTCACCCTCTTCATCACAGCGATTTCTCCATGCGATTTCTTGCTTTTTTTCTGGCGCTGCTGTCCGTTGCCACGAGCTACGCCCAGCCGATTCCCGTGCCGACCGTCAGCGCGCGGGCATGGATTCTGATGGACTACGCGACCGGCCAGGTGCTGGCGGCACAGGAGGCCGACACGCGACTGGAGCCGGCCTCGCTGACCAAGGTGATGACCACCTACCTGGTGGCCGATGCGCTGGCGCAGAAGACGCTGTCGCTGCAACAGCCGGTGACCGTGTCCGAGCGCGCCTGGCGCACCCAGGGCTCGCGCAGTTTCGTCCCGGTGAACAAGGGCGTCAGCGTCGACGAACTGTTCAAGGGCATGGTGATCCAGTCCGGCAACGACGCCTCGGTAGCGCTGGCGGAGGCCATCGGCGGCAGCGAGGACGCCTTTGCCGGCATGATGAACCGCACGGCGCAGCGCATGGGCTTGAAGGACACCCACTTCCTCAACGCCAGCGGCTATTTCGAGGGACCGGCGCCAAGTCACTACTCCACGGCGCGCGATCTGGCCCGGCTGGCCGCCGCGCTGATTCGCGACCACCCGGAAACCCATGCCCTGCATGCGACCCGGGAATACACCTACAACGGCATCCGCCAATACAACCGCAACCGCCTGCTCTGGGCCGATGCGACCGTGGACGGGCTGAAAACCGGACATTCCAGTGCCGCCGGCTTCTGCCTGATTGCTACCGCCAAACGCGGCCCGCGGCGGCTGATCTCGGTGGTGCTCGGCACCGCGTCGGAAGACGCCCGTGCCCGCGATTCGCTGAACCTGCTCAACTGGGGCTTTACCGGATTCGACGCCGTCAAGCTCTACGACAAGGCGCAGGCGATTTCGCAGATCAAGGTGTTCAAGGGCGTACAAAACCTCGTCGGGGTGGGCTTTGCCGAGGATTTCGTGGTCTCCGTGCCGCGCGGCATGGCCGACAAGGTGACCGTGCAACTGGTCAGCCAACAACCGTTGATCGCTCCCGTTGCCGCCGGCGCCGTAGTCGGTACGCTCAAGCTGGCGGTGGCAGGCCAGCCCTGGGGCGAGTATCCCGTTGTCGCGCAGAGCGCGGTTCCCATGGCCGGATTCTTCGGCCGCTTATGGGACGACCTCCGGCTGTTTTTCCAATGAGCGCCCCGCACGGCCGCCCGAAGGGGCGCCAGTCAAGACCCGGAGCCGCGCAGCGGCGAACCGTTGTCACCCCCTCGCTTGGCGAGGGGGTCGGGGGGAGGGTCGTCCAATGACGGCGCGGGTTTTTCTCAACGGCCAGTGGCTGCCTGCAGACGAAGCCCGCGTCTCCGTCATGGATCGCGGCTTTCTTTTCGGCGACGGCGTGTATGAGGTGATTCCGGTTTATTCGCGGCAGGTTTTTCGCCTCGAACAGCACCTGGCGCGGCTGCAGCAAAGTCTGGATGGCATCCAGATTGCCAATCCGCACCGGCCGGAAGAGTGGATCGGATTCGTGACGCAACTGGCGGGCCAAGCAGAATGGGAAGACCAGTCGATCTACATCCAGGTCACGCGCGGCCCGATGGCAGTGCGCAACCATGCTTTCCCCAGTGAGATCAAACCCACGGTAGTGCTGCTGGCGGAGCCAATGAGTCCGCCGCCCGCCAGCCAGCGCGAGCAGGGCATCGCTGCCGTCTCCGCCGCCGACATCCGCTGGCTGCGCTGCGATCTGAAGACCACCTCGCTGCTGGCCAACTGCCTGTTGCGCCAGTTGGCGGTATCTGCCGGTTGCGTCGAGACAGTGTTGTTCCGCGACGGTTTTCTCACCGAAGGCTCAGCGTCTTCCATCTTCGTGGTGAAAGATAGCGTGCTGCTGGCGCCGATCAAGAACCACCTGATGCTGCCCGGCATCACCTACGACGTCGTGCTCGAACTCGCCGCGCAGCACGGCCTGCCGCATGAGGTACGCGACATCACCGAGGGCGAGACCCGTGCCGCCGACGAGCTGTGGATGTGTTCATCGACCAAGGAAGTGCTGCCCATCGTGACTTTGGACGGACGTGCGGTTGGGTCAGGAGTCGGCGCCGGCGGCACGCCGGGACCGCTGTTCGCGCAGATGTATGCCTGGTATCAGGAGTTCAAGGCCACGGTGATGCGGGCCGCTCCATGACCCAACCGACGCTGCTCGAATTTCCCTGCGATTTCCCGCTGAAAATCATGGGCCAGGCCGCGGCGGATTTTGCCCAGACCGTCGCCGCGGTCGTGATCAAACATGCGCCGGACTTCGATGCCGCGTCCATGGAGATGCGTCCCTCCAAGGCCGGTAACTACCTATCGCTGACCTGCACCGTGCGCGCTGTTTCGCAGGCGCAGCTCGACTCCCTGTACCGTGATTTGACTTCGCATCCAATGGTAAAAGTCGTGTTATGACGGCTTCGCTGGTCGTCAGGCGACTGGGCCGGGCCGACTACGCGGCGACCTTCGCCGCGATGCAGGAATTCACTGCCGCCCGCGACGATGACACGGCCGACGAACTTTGGCTGTGCGAGCATCCGCCGGTATTTACGCAAGGACTTTCGGGCAAGCCGGAGCACCTGCTCAAGGACATCGGCATCCCGGTGGTGCAGATCGATCGCGGCGGCCAGATTACCTACCACGGTCCGGGCCAGATCGTGGCCTACCTGCTGCTCGATCTGCGGCGGCGCGAGATTACGGTGCGCGGTTTGGTGAATCGCATCGAGCAGGCGGTGATCGACCTGCTGGCCGGCTACGGCGTAAATGCCGCACGTCTGGCCGGCGCCCCCGGCGTCTATGTCGGCAAGGCCAAGATCGCCGCCCTCGGTTTGCGTATCAAGCACGGCTGCAGCTACCACGGCGTCTCGCTCAACGTCGACATGGACCTGGCGCCTTACAGCGCCATCAACCCTTGCGGCTACGAGGGAATGGC
>JAPLQZ010000292.1 GCA_026399415.1 Rhodocyclales bacterium
CGCGTGTTGACCGTGATGCGCACCAGTTCCGAACCGGCGCGCGCCAATTGCGCCACCTGCATCGAGGTCGCAAACACATCCTCAGTATCGGTGTTGGTCATCGACTGAATGACCACGGGTGACGCGGGCGCCGTACCGCCAACGCCGACTCTTGCCACCATTACGAGACGACTTGCGCGCCGCGCTGTCTGCCCTCGGGACATTTCGCTCATTCCAGGCTGAACCGAGCAACTTCTTCGCGCGTGTGCGGTTTCAGGTCGATACTTCGCTCGCCCATGAACAGCCGGACGCCGGATGCCTTGCCGATCCAGATTTGGAAAGGAGGTTTGCCCTCGACATTCTGGCGCGTGCCCGCCGGGTACTCGCCAACAAAAACAATTTTCTGCGTGGCATCACGGATCTCGATCCATGAATGGTCATCGAACTCGACACGCAGGCCGACGAATGGAAGCTGGCCGGATGTCACGTCGGGACCTGCCGGCTCATTCCCGGTTATCACCGCTGGCGCCGGCGCAACCACCGGTACCACCGCCGAAGCTACGACTGAATTGGGCGAAGTCACGCCATAACTGCCCGCCGCGCCGAGCAATCGTTGTGCCAGGCCTCCATCTCCTGACGAGTTCGAATACCAGTACCCTGCCAGCACCAGCAGCAGGATGGCGGCCCCAACAATAATGAATTTGAGCGGAACGCGCTCGAAGACCGTAGGCTGCTCGGCCTCACCCATATTGGTGGGCGGACGCACATCGGCCTCGGGAACCGGCACCGCCGGTTCAAGCTGCGCCAGCAGGGGCGCCGCATCGAGCTTGAGAAACTTGGCATAGTTGCGAACCATGCCGCGCACCGCGGTGGAGCCGGGCAGGCTGGCGTAGTCGTCACGCTCCAGTGCCTCGATCTGGCGCGGGCTGAAGCGGATCACTTGCACCACATCGGCAATTGACTGGCCGCGCGCCTCCCGCGTCCGGCGCAATACAGATCCCGGCGTATTCGACTCGATCGGCGCGGCATCGCCTGTGACCCCTGCCGGTGCGGCGTCGATGGATTCGGCGTCGAGGCTTTCAGTCACCCGTGCTTCACTCATATTGCCCCTGAGTCAGCAGGCGATGTTCCGGCGAACCGGGAAACCGGCGACGCAACTGCGTCGCGTAGCGCGCCTCGGCCTCGCGGTTACCCAATTTGCGCTCGATGCGCAAAGCCATCCAGACCACCTCGGCCGTCGGCTCCATCATTTTTTCGATATCCGTGGCCCACTGTCGCGCTTCGCTGTGGCGCCCCTGCCGGTAGGCAATATCGGCCAGCCAGTAAAGCGCCTGAGTATTGGTCGGAGACAGACCCAACGCGGTAAACAAGTAATCTTCGGCAGCCTTGTCGTCCTTCAGTCGCACGGAACAAACGCCGGCGTTGGTGTAAGGCCTGGTCGGCGTCGTATACAGCGGGTTCTTGGCTGCCGCCATGAAGTAGCTTATCGAGCCCTGTTCGCGGCCGTTCTGGCAGAGAAACCAGCCGTAATTGTTGTTGATCTCAGGATCCCCGGGAGCCAGACGCAGCGCCTTTTGAAAATTGTCCTCTGCCAGCCGCGATTCGTTCAACACCATGTGGGTCAGGCCCAACAAGTTGTATGCAGGAGCGTAATTCGGATCGGCGGAAAGAGCGGTGCGCGCCTCCTCGAGCGCGATCGCCGAACGGCCATCGAGCATATACAGCGACCCCAGTTCGGTATGAACTTTGGCCCGCTGCTGCTGCTCGTTCTCCGGCGGTTGCGCCGAGACAGCCTGCTGTGCTCCCTGCCCCGAACCGGACCCGGTCGCCGTGCAGCCAGCCAGCATGGCCGCCAACCCTAATGCGAATATCGTCTTGTTCATAAGTGCAGTTCGACTCCAGCAGAGGCGCCAGCCAATCCGGCGTCTATTTCAGCGGAACGCGATGTGCGCCGCGATCTGTCCAGCACCTTGCCCGCCAATTGCCCGCAAGCAGCATCGATGTCCACGCCGCGCGTCTTGCGCGTCGTGGTGACGATACCGCCGTTGATCAGGATCGACGCAAAGCGCCGCACTCGCTCGGCGGGCGAGCGCTTGAATCCGGAAGCAGGGAAGGGGTTGAAAGGAATCAGGTTGAACTTGCAGGGAACGTCCTGCACCAGATGCAGGAGCGCACGTGCATCGGCATCGCTGTCATTGACGCCATCGAGCATCACGTATTCGAAGGTGATGAAGTCGCGCGGCGCATGGACCAGGTAGCGCTGGCAGGCGGCCATGAGTTCGGCCAGAGGATACTTGCGGTTGATCGGTACCAGTTTGTCGCGCAGACCGTCGGTAGCTGCGTGCAGGGAAACCGCCAGAGCCACCGGACAGGCCGCGGCCAGGCGGTCCATGGCCGGCACGATGCCCGAGGTAGACACCGTAACGCGCCGCCGCGACAAGCCATAGGCGTTGTCATCCAGCATCAGGCGCAGCGCCGGCACGAGGTTGTCAAAGTTGGCCAGCGGTTCGCCCATGCCCATCAGCACGACATTGCTGATGATCCGTTCGCCACTGTTGTTGCTCGCTGGCGCGTGGCCCAATGCGCGGTTCGCCTGCCACAACTGGCCGATGATCTCGGCCGTGGTCAGGTTCCGGTTGAAGCCCTGGCGACCGGTCGAGCAAAATGCACATTCAAGCGCGCAGCCCGCTTGAGAAGAAATGCACAGAGTACCGCGGTCATCTTCCGGGATGAAGACAGTTTCCACCGCATTGCCATTCCCGACATCGAACAGGAACTTGCGTGTGCCGTCATCCGACAGTTTGTCGCTGATAGTCGGCGGTGGCGATACGGTGGCGGTCAACAGCAGCTTCTCGCGCAAGGACTTGGCGATGTCAGTCATCGCGGAAAAGTCGCTTTCCCCGAAATGATGTATCCAGCGCAGCACCTGGCGGGCACGGAAGGGCTTCTCGCCCTGTTGTGCGAACCAGGCTATCAAGCCTTCTGCATCAAAATCGAGGAGGTTTTCTGCCATTCCGGATCAACGCGAGTAGACGTTCAGCGCGGGAAAGAAATAGGCAATTTCGACCGCAGCGGTTTCCGCTGCGTCGGAACCATGCACGGCATTGGCATCGATGCTGTCGGCAAAATCAGCGCGAATGGTGCCCGCCTCGGCCTTTTTCGGATCAGTCGCACCCATCAGGTCGCGGTTCCTGGCGATGGCGCCCTCACCCTCCAGCACCTGAATCATCACCGGACCGGAACTCATGAATTGGACCAGATCCTTGAAGAAAGGACGCTCTTTATGCACCGCGTAGAAACCCTCTGCTTCCTGACGCGAAAGATGGGCCATGCGTGCGGCGATAATCTTGAGACCGTTGGTCTCGAAGCGGGAATAAATCTTGCCGATCACGTTCTTTGCAACTGCATCGGGTTTGATGATCGACAGGGTACGTTCGACAGCCATTACTTTCTCCAGAACAGGTTGAATTTCAAGTTATTGCCAGACATCCCGCCAGAGGATGCCGTCCGCAGCGAGGTGCTGCGGACACAAAAAACTAACTTGATATTTTAGCTCAGTTTCCTGGCTGGAACCGGGCTGGCACCCGCTCCGGAGCGACAAAAAACAAAGGCCCGGCATCACCGGGCCCTTGTCGCTGACACAGAAGACCGCTACATCATGCCGAGATACTTCGGGAACCAGATGGACAAGCCGGGCCAGTAGGTGACCACGAGAAGAAAACCGAGCATGGAAAGCAGCCACGGCCAGACCGCGACAGTCAATTCGGTAATCCCCATCTTGGTAATACCCGAAGCAACGTAAAGGTTGAGACCAACTGGTGGATGACACATCCCGACTTCCATGTTCACCACCATGATGATGCCGAAATGCACCGGATCGATCCCCAGTTTTATTGCCACGGGGAAAAGTATCGGCGCAAAGATCAGCACGATGGACGAAGGCTCCATGAAGTTGCCGGCGAGCAGCAGGATGACGTTGCAGGCAAGCAGGAAGGTGATCATCCCCAGACCGTGGCCCAGCATCCAGTCCGCCAGCGCCTGCGGGATGTTCTCGTTGGTCATGATGAAGGAGAAGAGTACGGCGTTGGTGATGATGTAGAGCAGCATCGCCGACATGTTGGCCGAATTGAGCAGCACCCGCGGCACATCCTTCATGCCCAGATCCTTGTACACAAACACTGCGACAAAGAAGGCGTAGACCGCGCTCATCGCAGCGGCTTCGGTCGGCGTGAACATGCCGGTGTAGATGCCGCCCATGACGATCAGGATCAGCAACAAACCCCAGACCGACTCGCGGAAGGCCTTCAGACGCTCGGCGAACGTGGCCTTGGGCAGACGCGGATAGTTGAACTTCTTCGCGCGGTAGTAGGTCACCCCGCCCAATACGCAAGCCAGGGCGATACCGGGCACGACACCCGCCATGAACAAGGCGCCGACCGAGGTATTGGTCGCCACCGAGTACATCACCATCACGATCGATGGCGGAATCAGGATGCCCAGTGCGCCCGACGTGGTGATGACACCGGCGCCGAACTTGTTGGGGAATCCCGCCTTGACCATGGCCGGCAGCAGGATCGAGCCAATTGCCACTACCGTCGCCGGTGAAGAACCGGAAATAGCCGCGAACAAGGCGCAAGCCAGCACGCCGGACAGACCGAGGCCGCCGTACCAGTGGCCGACCATCGACGAGGCAAATCTGATCATGCGTTTCGCCACCCCGCCGTGGGTCAGAAAGTTGCCGGCGAGGATGAAGAACGGGATCGCCATGATCTCGAACTTCTCGATGCCGGTGAACAGCTTGAGAGCGACAGACTCCAGCGGTACTTGCGTAAACATGAACAGGAAACTGAGTACGGTGAGGCCAAGGGAAATCGAGATGGGCATCCCGGTCAGCATGAGGACCAGCAGAAGGGAAAAGACGATTGCAGCGTTCATTTCGGCTCGCCTCCCTTGTTGTCTTTATTGCTCTCGGTGCCAATCATCGGATGCTCGGGATCGAGGTCGTGCGCATGCAAGTTGTCGTCCATCGCGTACTCATTCACTTCAACCGGCAGCGGCTCGACATCATCGAGGCCATCGACGTGTCCGTGGTCGTGATGCGGCAAGTCGCCGGTCTTGAGAAAATTGACCAGAACCTGCAAAAAGCGGAAGCACATCAGGCTGGTGCCCAACGGAATCGCCGAATACACCATCCATGTCGGCCATTCGAGATCCGGCGTCGTCGGCCCCTCCGGAATATCGCCCAAGGGACTGCCGATCAGGCTGAGAAAGGCGTGATGGGCACCGTTCTCCCAGACGAAGTGGGCTCCGAGCGTCCCCACGATGCCGGTGAAGGTCGCTCCGGCGAGCAGGCCAAAAATAATGAATTTGCCGCGCATCTTTTCGTCGAGCCGGTTGATCAGCACGTCCACTCCGACGTGAATGCCGGTACGCACGCCGTAGGCGGCGCCAAACTTGGCCATCCAGACGAACATGATGATGGTCAGTTCCTGCGCCCAGCTAAGATTGATGGTCAGCAGCCAGTCCTGCAGACCGGGAATGCTCGCACTGGCGGCGTAGCGATGGACGACGGCGACGAAAATGATCAGCGTCGCGGCGCCCATGAGGAAGGTAATGATCCATTCCTCAAGATGATCAAGATATTTCATGGATGGAACTCCCCCGAGTTAAGCGGCATATCTGCTGGGCTTACTTATACACGTAATACGAGGCCGCCGGCGCACTCTGGCACCGGCGGAGTGTCGCGGAAAAACTTACAGCTTGCTCGGATCGAAACCGCCCGTCTCTTTGTAGATCGATTGCAGCAGATCCTTGCCGACACGGTCAGCCATCTTCACATGCACCACCGCCATCGCCTTCTTGAATGCCAGTTTCTCATCGTTGGTGGGCACATAGACGGTTGTCTTGCCGCTCTTCTTCACACCTTCAAGCGCCTGATCGTTTTCTTCCTGGGCGACCTTGTTGGCAAAGGCGGTGGCCTCCTTCATGGCCTGCTCGAGTTGCCCACGAACATCCGCCGGCAAGCCATCCCAGAATTTCTTGTTGACGACCACGGCGTAGCCCAGATAACCGTGATTGGTCAAGGTCAGATATTTCTGGACTTCGTGCATTTTCTGCGTGTAGAGATTGGAGATCGGATTCTCCGTGCCGTCCACGACGCCGGTCTGCAGGGCTTGATAGACCTCGGAGAAGGCCATCACCTGAGGCAAGCCGCCGACCGACCGGATCTCCTCTTCGAGCACCTTCGACGACTGGATGCGCAGCTTCTTGCCCTTGAGGTCGGCCGGCATCTTGATCGGCGTGTTGGCCGAAAAGGACTTGAAGCCGTTGTCCCAGAATGCGAGTCCCTTGATGCCTCTGGATTCCAGCTTGGCCAGCAGGGACGCGCCAATCGGGCCCTGCGTAACCCGGTGCAACTCGGCGGTGTCGTCAAACAGGTAAGGGAAATCGAAGACCTCGAATTCCTTGACGCCGAGCGGGCCGAATTTCGCCAGCGACGGCGCCAGCATCTGCACGGCGCCGAGTTGCAGCGCCTCCATTTCCTCCTTGTCCTTGTACAAGGCGCTGTTGGCATAAACCTCAACTTTGACCTTGCCCTTGGTCAGTTCCCCGGCCCTCTTACCGAAGAAGACCGCAGCATGGCCCTTCGGCGTATCGGCTGCGACTACGTGACTGAACTTGATCACGATCGGCGTCTGCGCCATCGCCATCAATGAGAAAGTCGCTGCCACAAGGCCCACGAATACTGTCCGAATCTTCATATTTGATCCTCCTGGATTATGTTGTGTGCGCAAGGTTGACACTTTGCACCCTGCAGTGCCGCGAATTTTCCCCGGGTACCCCAGCCTTGACTATTGTGGATTTCCGCAAACATCCGCCCAAGGTGATCAGGCGCGCTAACATCACGGCATGGGATCGACGACGACGCCACTTTCCGGGGAGCGCATCAACCGCTGGCACTGGCTATGGATATTGCCAAGGCTGGCCTTTATCCTGTTTGTCGGTGGGGTTGCTCTCCTGCTCTGGATGTCCGATCGAGCTGACAAGGAAGAACAGCGCGCAACTTTGATCAGCGACATCCTGTGGCTGGAACAGAACCTGCGGTTCCACCTGGCGCGCAACGAAGAACTGCTCGGGCGCATCGACGTTGCCCATACAAGCGACGCAAAGGCCTTCGAATCCTATGCCCGCACCATGTTCGGCTTCGAAAGTGGCCTGCGGCAAGTTATCTGGCTGGGCAGCGACGGCGCCGTGAGGCTGGCGCATCCGGCTATCACGGACTCCGGTCTGGCAGGCGAAACCGGAGAGGCCATCCCGTCCCAACAGAGCTATCGTCTGGCGCGCTCGCTGGGGAAACCTGTCTACAGCAAAGCCTATCCGTATTTCATGAACGACTGGCAGTTCGAGGTACACGTGCCGGTATCCCGGGAAGGGAGAATTGCCGGTGTGGCGGTGGGCGTCTACCGGATCCGGGATCTGCTCGGCGACAGCGTGCCCTGGTGGCTGGCGGAGCGCTATCGGATCAGCGTCACCGAGGATTCCGGCAAGGTGCTTGGATCGCGCTCCAAAGTCGAGTCGACCGTTATGGAAGAAGGCTATCAAGTCGGCTTCGACCCTCCCGGATCGGGGCTGGCCTTGCACGCCGTGCCCTACCATGCACCTCGACCTCTGGCCAGCATCCTGTTGTCGGCCAGTCTGGTCATTCTCGCCATGATCGTGCTCTGGAGCCTCTGGATTCTTCGCCGCCACGTAGTGCGTCGCCAGGATGTGGAGGAACAGTTGCGGCAGGAACACGCCTTCCGCAAGGCCATGGAAGACTCTCTCGACACGGGTATGCGGGCGCGGAATCTGGACGGGGAAATCATTTACGTGAATCCTGCCTTCTGTCGCATGGTCGGCTGGTCCGCCGCAGAACTGATCGGCCGCCGGCCGCCGATGCCCTACTGGGCAGACGACTTTCTCGACGAAACCCGTGCCCTTAGTGATAGCGTTCTGGCGGGAGAAGGGCCGGAAGAGGGTTTCGAACTAAAGTTCAAGCGTCGCAACGGCAATGCTATTGACGTACTGATTCACGAAGCACCCTTGATCGATGCTCGCGGCCAACATTTCGGCTGGATGGGATCGTTGGTGGATATTACCGAGCGGAAACAGGCGGATGAACGTGCACGTCAGCAGCAGGATCGCCTGCAGTCAACTGCGCGGCTTGTCGCCATGGGTGAAATGGCATCGAGTATTGCGCATGAGCTGAACCAGCCTTTGGCTGCCATCTCGAGCTACTGCACGGGAGCGGCCAACCTGCTGCGCAACGAAACCCCGGCAGCCGAAGTGTTACCGGCACTCGACAAGGCCGTGGAACAAGCGCAGCGTGCCGGGCAAGTCATCCGCCGCATTTACAGCCTCGCTCGGCACAGCGAGGATCGCTTCGAATTGATTCGCCTGGAAGAGCGTATCGACGACGCCCTGGCTTTGATGGAAGTCGATATTCGTCAGAAGGGTATCCGCGTCACCCTTGACATCCAGGCAAAATCGTTGGTAGAAGGTGATCCGGTGCTGCTTGAGCAGGCGCTGTTCAATCTGTTCCGCAACGCGACTGAGTCGATGCGGGATACGGTTCCCGACCAGAGACAGATCGGCATCACGCTTGGCAGTGCAGACGGGTATGCCCAGCTGACAATTGCCGATCGGGGCTGCGGGATTGATGCCGACGTCGCCGACAAGCTGTTTGATCCTCTCTTCACGACCAAAGCCGAAGGCATGGGAATGGGGCTGGCAATCTGCCGTTCCGTGGTGGAAAATCACCGGGGTCGCCTCTCCTTTGAGGCCAACCCGGGAGGAGGAACGGTGTTCCACATTCTGCTGCCCCTGGCGCCCGTGGCCCCCCAATGAGCAGCACCATTATCCACATTGTCGACGATGATCCGGCGGTGCGCGACTCGCTGCAATGGCTGTTGAAGTCGCGCGGTGTTCCATCGCGAACATGGGAATCGGCCAACCAGTTTCTGGCGTTCGCCAGTCGCGATTTGTCCGGCTGCCTGCTGCTGGATGTGAGAATGCCGGGAATGAGCGGCATAGAGTTGTTCGATCGTCTGCAGGCCCTTCATTGCCGAGTGCCAGTGATATTTCTGACAGGGCACGGCGACGTGCCGATGGCGGTTCAGGCCCTGAAGGATGGCGCTTTCGACTTTATCGAAAAACCCTATGACGACAATGCGCTGGTCGACAAAGTGCTGGCAGCCATCGCTCAAGACACAAAGCGCTGCGTCCGGGAGAACTCGATCCTGTTGCTGGAGCAGAAACTGGCACAGTTGACACTCCGCGAGCGGGAAGTAATGCAGAGAATTCTGGCCGGTACGCTGAATAAGGTCATCGCCGACGAACTCGGAATTGCGATGCGCACCGTCGAAGTTCATCGTTCCCGCATTTTCGAAAAAATGAAAGTCCGCTCTGCGGTCGAGTTGTCGCAAATACTCAGTCTTCTCGGGGACCAGCCGGAAAACTAATCCAGATTCTTGAAGTGAAGCCGGCCGGCTTCGCACCACAGGGTGTAGCGAGCAAGATCCATGCGTGGGTGCCGATCATTGCCCGCGGTCTGCAACTGGCGCACGAACTCATTCAATCGACGCTCGTCGGGTGGCTGCGCATGGTGCCAAGTCAGCATGGCCCGCAACAGGTTTCTGGCGCGAGTGTCAGACAACTCGCGGAACAGTTTCAGAGGCAGGGGAAATTCGGGCGCGCTACCGTGAAGATCCAGCGAGGCGAGATCTCCGAGCAATGAATCCGCCTCATTAAAGCGGGAAGCCGCGGCGGCAAGTTGCTCGCACGCTCTGGGAAAGCGGGACGTGACAAGAGGAAGAATCTGGTGCCGCAAGAAGTTTCGCGTGTATCGGCGATCAGCATTGCTCTCGTCCTCGATCCACACCAACCGATGAGCTCGCGCATACGCAAGCAGCACGGCGCGTGTCAAACCCAGCAGCGGTCGCAATACGCGATCTCTTGATTCCGGCATTGCCGCAGCTCCGAGTACGCCCGCGCCACGTAGCAAGTTGTGCAGCACGGTTTCCGCCTGATCGTCCGCGTGGTGCCCGAGAAGAATCCAGTCAGCAGGATGTCTGGCGAGCACCTTGTGGCGGACGCGTCGCGCCGCCGCTTCGATGCCCTTGCCTGTACCTAGCGGAACGTCAACGCGGAGGATCGTCAACGGAATATCCATTTCCTGGCAAACATGCGTGCAGGAACTGGCCCAAGCATCGGCATTGGCGCTCAGGCCGTGATGAATATGCAGCGCTGAAAGAGCGAGGTCGGCGTCTCGCGCCATCCAGTTGGCAGCGTGCAGCAGCACCGTCGAATCGAGTCCGCCGGAAAATCCGGCCACGACAGTCTGTCCCCGTCCGACGTAGCGTCCAAGACAGGCAGTGACAGCCTGCAAGACGGGCTCAGTGAATGGCCTGTTCCTTGAATCGACCATAACTCATCAGGCGATCGAAGCGCCGCTCGATGAGCTCGCTTGATGACAAGCCGGCAAGCTGCTTGAGCCCTTCCTGCAGGAATTTTTTGACATTCTGCGCCATAAGACGATGGTCACGATGGGCTCCGCCGACCGGCTCGTTGATGATGCGATCGATCAATCCCAACGACTTGAGTCGAGGTGCCGTGATGCCCATTGTCTCGGCAGCTTCGGCGGCCCGCTCGGCGCTTTTCCACAGAATCGACGCGCAGCCCTCAGGCGAAATTACGGAATACGTCGAGTACTGCAGCATCGCGACCACATCCGCGACGGCAATTGCCAGCGCTCCGCCCGATCCGCCCTCGCCAATCACGGTAGCAATCAGCGGCACTTTCAGTTCGGTCATGACGGCCAGATTGCGTCCAATGGCCTCCGACTGACCGCGCTCTTCTGCATCGATCCCGGGGTAGGCACCCGGCGTGTCGACAAAGGTGAAAATCGGCAGGCCGAATTTTTCGGCCAGTCGCATCAGGCGCAAGGCCTTTCGGTATCCCTCGGGGCGGGGCATCCCGAAGTTGCGATGGATCTTTTCCTTGGTATCCCGTCCCTTCTGATGGCCGATCACCATGCAGGACTGCCCGTTAAATCGCGCCAGGCCGCCGACAATGGCATGATCATCGGCGTAATTGCGATCACCATGAAGTTCCTCAAAGTCGGTAAACGCCAACCCCAGATAGTCCAATGTATAGGGTCTCTGCGGATGCCGGGCTACCAGGGCGCATTGCCAGGGAGTGAGTTTGGCGTAGATTTCCTTGGTCAGGCCTTGGCTTTTCGCGTCGAGGCGTGAAATCTCCTCCGATATGTCGACCGCCGAGTCGTCCTGCACAAAGCGCAACTGCTCGATCTTGGCTTCAAGCTCCGCGATCGGCTGTTCAAATTCCAGAAAACTTGTCTTCATGGGAGCATTTTAGCAGTCAGTGACCGCATCGCGGGAGCCAAGCGCGGGGTCGCCACACGGGTGACATCGAGCCGCAGGCAAGTTTCCTGACCCTGAAAAGCAAAAGACCCCTTCCGGTATTCCGGAAGGGGTTTTGCATGGGGAGTCTGGCGCTGACCTACTTTCTCACACGGTGAAGTGCAATATCATCGGCGCGGTCCCGTTTCACGGTCCTGTTCGGGAAGGGAAGGGGTGGTTCCAAGACGCTATGGGCACCAGACTTAAAGGGGTGCTACGGGGTCAGGCGGTGAAGCCCTGGGCCGGAGCACATGATTCGGGAGAAGTAAGAATTGGATTGTGATTGCCTGTCTTTGGTCACGTCTTATAGACAAAGGCTCTCGCATTGCATTGAGCTCAATGTTATAGGGTCAAGCCGCACGGGCAATTAGTATCAGTTAGCTTAACGCATTGCTGCGCTTCCACACCTGACCTATCAACGTCCTGGTCTTGGACGACCCTTCAGGGGGGTTGAACCCCCGGGATATCTCATCTTGAGGCGAGTTTCACGCTTAGATGC
>JAPLQZ010000058.1 GCA_026399415.1 Rhodocyclales bacterium
CAATCAGGTTGAAACCTCGTTGACGGCGCATGTGGGTATCGACTCTTTGCGTGCTCAATTGCGGGTAATCATGCTGCTGGCCTGATAGCGGCGCGGATTGGACGGGTCCTTGCGGTCGGTCCAGCTGACACAGACGGTGACCGCCTGCGGGCTGGTAACCGTGACGGTGCCGCTGGCTGCCGTCGCGCAAGCACCGGCGCCGGTATTGGCACAATCGCAGGTAGACATATAAACGCTGCCGGTGGCCCCCGGAATGGCGGTTTGCAGGCGGGTGGTCCAGTCGGTGAGGTTGACCGTCGCGCTCACCCACATCTCGGAGATCAGTTCGCCGACGATGAAGGCGGCGTCGTTGCGGGCTTTCGACTGCCCGAGCTGATTGAGGCCCTGGGCGGCGAGGCCGAGCAGGCCGACCAGCGCGACGGCAAACAGCAGCAGGCTGATGATCGCCTCAATGATGAAGGAGCCGGATTGGCGTTGGCGCGGGTTGCTGTATCTCATGTGTGCTCCCCGCCCCTTAGCACGCCATCGCATCGGTGACTGCTGCATCCGGATTGCACAAGCGGACACCGCCGTTGGCTCTGACCAGAACCTGGTAACGCCGGCCGGCGACACCGCTGCTCGGTCCGACCGAGACGGTGGCGGTGGTGGCTGCCTGGGTGCTGCTCCCATCATAGTTGCCCAGCAGTTGCCCCATCGGTCCGAAGGTGACCAGCAAGCCGGCAATCGCTCCCGTGGTGGCCGGGCTGGCGGAGACATCCACGCTGGCGGCGGTTTCCGTTCCGCTCTGGTAAGCGATGAATGGATCCGTGACGCAACTTGTCGCGTTTCCCGAGTAGGCCGGCGACGCCGGACAGGGTTCCTCCTGATCGGGCGGTGAATACGCATTTACATGGCAAAGCGACCAGGGCTGCCCCCGGGTATTGGCCGGCGTGGTTGCCGCGGTGTATTGGGTGACCACCCACAGCCGCGAGGTGGCACTCGCGGCACAGCTTGCATCCATGGTTGAAACCAGCTGAAAGCGCATCATTCCATTGCGTTTGATGGCTTCCGAGCGCGCCAGCAACAGGCCGGACTGAATCGACTCCGCCACGGCCCGCGTGCGGGCACTGACGATCTGGCTTTGCAGGTTCGGCACCGCAATCGCCAGCGCAATCCCGGCAATCGCCAGGACGACCAGCAGTTCAATCAGATTGAAGCCGCGTTCGCGCATATCAGCAGGTTCCGCTACTGCCCCTGAGCCAGCAATTGGCCGTGGTGCCGGAAGGCTGCACCGTCGTCTTGGCGCCTGTTTCGGTGATGGTGTAGGTGTAGGTGATCGACGGCGCCGTCGCGGTGCAGGTAAAGGTCTGGCCGCTGTTGGCGGTCACGCAGGACGTGGCGGTAAAGGTCTGGCCCGCCGCGCGCGGCGTCATTCCATTGGAGTAGAGGCGATTGTCCTGGTAGTACTGCTCCTGGCGTATCTGCAGATCGGAGAGGAGCGACATGGCTTCCGTCAGCTTGCCCTTCAACAGGTACTCGCTGTATTGCGGCATGGCGATGGCCGCGAGAATGCCGATGATCACCACGACGATCATCAGTTCAATCAGGGTAAAGCCGCGCGCACGAATTTTCATTGGAATCTCCTCATTGGCATCATTGACGGGTTCATCGGGCCAGGCAAGCGCTTGGCGACCACTGGTCCGGATTGGGTGACAAACGGCAGCAAACAGCCTGCAGCCTAGTCGCCAAGCAGTTCCTTGGGCAAGGGAAAATTGACGTTCTCGGCCGCCCCGTCCAGGGTTTCGATGCTGCCGGCGCCAGCCACCTTCAGCCGGTCCACGACGCCGCTGACCAGTACCTCGGGCGCCGAAGCGCCGGCCGTCACCCCTACCCGCGCGCTGCCGGCCAGCCAGCGGGCGTCGATCTGATCCGCGCCATCCACCAGGTAGGCCGGTATGCCACCGATCGCGGCGACTTCGCGCAGGCGATTGGAATTCGAACTGTTCTTCGAGCCAACCACGATCACCACGTCGACCTTGCCGGCCATCGCCTTGACGGCATCCTGGCGGTTTTGCGTGGCGTAGCAGATGTCATCCTTGCGCGGCCCGACGATGTCCGGAAAGCGGGCGCACAGGGCATGAACGATCTTCCGCGCATCATCGACCGACAGCGTGGTTTGCGTCACGTAGGCCAGCGGCGGCGTACCGCCGGCACCGACTCTCAATCGGGCCACGTCCTCGACGCTTTCCACCAGATACATGGGGCCGGTCGCCTGGCCCATGGTGCCTTCCACTTCGGGGTGCCCCTTGTGGCCGATCATGACGATCTCGTAACCCTGCTTGTGCAGCCGCGAAACTTCGAGATGCACCTTGGTCACCAGCGGACAGGTGGCATCGAATACCTTCAGACCGCGCTCGGCCGCCTCCCTGCGCACCGCCTGCGGCACGCCATGGGCGCTGAAAATCACCGTCGCGCCATCGGGCACCTCGGACAACTCTTCGACGAACACCGCGCCCTTGGCCTTGAGGCCATCGACCACGTAGCGGTTGTGCACCACCTCGTGCCGCACATAGATCGGCGCACCGAATTTTTCCAGCGCGCGTTCGACAATGGCGATCGCCCGTTCGACGCCGGCGCAGAAACCTCTTGGATTGGCGAGCAGGATGTTCATCACAGTATTCCGATAATTTGGACTTCGAAGCGCACCGGCTTGCCGGCCAGCGGATGGTTGAAATCGACCAGCACGGCTTCGTCGTCGAGTTCGCGCACGATGCCGGTGAACTTGTCGCCGCCGGGTGCGACGAACTCGATCAGGCCGTGCAATTCGGGACTGGCGCCGGGCGGCAGGGCGCTGCGCGCCATGCGCTGCGTCAGTTGCGGATTGTGGCTGCCGAAGGCCTGCTCGGCCTCGAGCAAAAACACATGGCGCTCGCCGACATGGACGCCGATCAGGCAGTGTTCGAGGGGCGGCGCCAGTTCGCCGCTGCCGAGTTGCAGGGTGGCCGGAGTCGACTCGAAGGTGCTCACCAGTTCGGTATCGTCACCGGTGGCGACGCGGTAATGCAGCGTGATCAGGTTGCCGGCGCGCACGGACTCGCTCATGGGCTCCCATCCTTGCCGAGACGGAACTGGTGCCAGAGCATCAGCATGACGCCGACGGTGATGGCCGAATCGGCAACGTTGAAGGCTGGCCAATGATAGCCGGCGAGATGGAAATCGAGAAAGTCGACCACGGCGTCGAAGCGCAGGCGGTCGATCACATTGCCGATCGCGCCGCCGAGAATCAGCGACAGTGCCGCCGGCAGCAGTCGCTCCTGCGCATGCCGGCGCAAGAGCGTCAGCAGCCAGAGCGAAATGCCCAGCGCAAGCACGACAAAAAACCATTTCTGCCAGCCGCCGGCGCCGGCCAGAAAGCTGAAGGCCGCGCCCGAATTGAAAACAAAAACCAGATTGAAAAAAGGCGTCACGATCTGGCTTTCCGTGAGCCGGAAGCTCGCCAGCACCCACGCCTTGCTGGCCTGGTCGAGCACCAGCACCAGCGTCGCCAGCGCCAGCCAGCGCCCGAGGGACAGTGCGAACTTAGGCAAACTCGCGCGCCTCGCCGGTGCCGTGGAGGTTCGACACGCAGCGCCCGCAAAGCTCCGGGTGTTCGGCGTCGTCGCCGACATCCTCGCGCCAGTGCCAGCAGCGCGCGCACTTGGCATGGGCGCTGGGCATGGCTGTCACGCTGGATGCCGCATCACTGCCACCGACTTTCTCAAGATTCACCTTCGAGCAGATGAAGACGAACTTGAGATCGTCGCCCAGCGAGGCCAGCAGGTCGTAGGCATCGGCCTCGACGCGCAGGCTGACCTCGGCCTGCAGCGAGGAACCGATGCCGCCGGTGCCGCGCACGTCTTCCAGCACTCGGGACACCTCGGCGCGCACGGTGCGAAGCGCTTGCCACCGTGCCACCAGCGCCGACTCTCCAGCCTGTTCCGGCAGCGTGTGCCAGGTTTCGAGCATGACGCTTTCGCCCTGCTCGCATTTGCCACCAATCGTCGCCCAGATTTCCTCGGCGGTGAAGGAGAGGATGGGCGCCATCAGCCGCGTCACGGTTTGCAGGATGTGCCAAAGGGCGCTTTGCGCCGAGCGGCGGGCGCGGGAGTTTTCCGCCGCGGTGTACAACCGATCCTTGAGGATGTCGAGGTAGAAGGCGCCGAGGTCCTCGGAACAGAAGTTCATCAGCGCCTGCACCACCTTGTGGAATTCGAAACGCTCGTAGTCGGCGGTGCACTGGGCCTGCAACTGACGCGTCAGCGCCAGGGCGTAACGGTCGATTTCCAGCCAGTCGGCGGGCGGCAGCATCTGCGTCTTTGCGTCGAAATCTGCCGTGTTGGCCAGCAGGAAGCGCAGCGTGTTGCGCAGCCGGCGATAGACCTCGACCACGCGCGGCAGGATGGTCTTCTCGTCGATCGACAGTTCCCCTGAGTAGTCGGTGCTGGCCACCCAGAGGCGCAGGATTTCGGCGCCCAGCGTGTCGGAAATCTTCTGCGGCGCGACGACGTTGCCTTTCGACTTGGACATCTTCATGCCCTTGCCGTCGACCACGAAGCCGTGGGTCAGCAACGCCTTGTAGGGCGCGCGGCCGTCGATGGCGGCGCCGGTCAGCAGGCTGGAATGGAACCAGCCGCGATGCTGGTCCGAGCCTTCGAGGTAGAGGTCGGCCGGGTAGGCGCTTTCCCCGGCGTGCGAGCCGCGCAGCACGGTGCGGTGCGTGGTGCCGGAATCGAACCAGACGTCCAGCGTGTCGCGCATCTTGTCGTACTGGCCGGCTTCGTCACCGAGCAGTTCCGCCGCGTCGAGCTTGAACCAGGCGTCGATGCCTTGCTGCTCGATCCGCTTCGCCACGGCTTCGAGCAGTTCCAGCGTTCGCGGATGCGGCTCGCCGGTTTCCTTGTGCAGGAAGAAGGGGATCGGCACGCCCCAGTTGCGCTGGCGTGAGACGCACCAGTCGGGCCGGTTGGCGATCATCGCGTGCAGCCGCGCCTTGCCCCAGTCGGGATAAAAGGTCGTCGCCTCGACGGCAGCCAGTGCCTTGTCGCGCAGCGTGCCGCCGCCTTCGACGGGTATCCGGTTCATCCCGACAAACCATTGCGTCGTGGCTCTATAAATTATCGGCGTCTTGTGGCGCCAGCAATGCATGTAGCTGTGCACGATTTCCGCGCTTCCGAACAGGCTACCGACCTCGGCCAGCTTTTCGATGATCGCCGCATTGGCCTTCCAGACATACATGCCGCCGAAGTACGGCAGGCTTGCCGCGAACACGCCATCGCCCTGAACGGGAGTGAGGATCTCGTCGTTGTGCATGCCGTGCTTGCGGCAGGATTCGAAATCCTCCAGGCCATAGGCCGGCGCGCTATGGACGATGCCGGTGCCGGTGTCGAGCGTGACGTAGTCGCCCAGATACACCGGCGAAGCCCGGTCGTACAGGGGATGGCGGAACACCACCTGCGCCAGTGCCGCGCCCTGGCAGGCGCCCAGCACTTCGCCTTCGAGGCCGAAGCGACTCAGCGTCGCGGCACGCAACTCGGCGGCGAGGATCAGGCAGCCGCGCGCCGTCTTCACCAGTTCGTAGGTGAACTCCGGATGCATGTTGAGCGCCTGGTTGGCCGGGATGGTCCACGGCGTCGTGGTCCAGATCACCGTGAAGCAGTCGCCATCGGGCAGCGCCTTGATGCCAAAGGCATGGGCGACGCGGCCGCGTTCGGCGGCATCGAGACGGAAGCCGACGTCGATCGCCGGTGACTTCTTGTCCTGATACTCGACCTCGGCCTCGGCCAGCGCGGAGCCGCAATCGAAGCACCAGTTAACCGGCTTGAGGCCCTTGAACAGGTAGCCCTGGGTGTAAAGCGTACCGAGCGAACGAATCTCGTCCGCCTCGTTGCGGAAGGCCATGGTCAGATAGGGATTGTCCCAGTCGCCCAGCACGCCGAGGCGGATGAAGTCCTTCTTCTGCCGTTCCACCTGCTCGGCGGCGAAGCTGCGGCACAGTTCGCGCGCCTGGTCGGCCGGCAGGTGCTTGCCGTGGGTCTTCTCGATCTGGTGTTCGATGGGCAGGCCGTGGCAGTCCCAGCCCGGCACATAGGGCGCATCGAAACCGGCCAGCGTCCTGGCGCGGACGATGATGTCCTTGAGGATCTTGTTCACCGCATGGCCGATGTGGATATCGCCATTGGCATAAGGCGGCCCATCGTGCAGCACGAAGCGCGGACGCCCTTTGGATACCTCGCGGATCTTCCAGTAAAGCCTGTTCTCCTGCCATGCGGCAACCCATCCCGGCTCGCGTTTGGCCAGATCGCCGCGCATCGGGAACGGCGTGTCGGGCATGTTGAGGGTCTTGCGATAATCAGCCATGAGTGGTGCCAGTGATTGGGTGAGTGTTGAAAAAGCTGCGCACTGCCGCGACATCGCTGGCAATCTGCGCCTTGAGTGCGTCCAGGGAATCGAACTTGGCCTCGTCGCGCAGCTTGTGCAGAAAATTCACATCGACGTGGGTGCCGTAAATATCTCCGTCGAAATCCAGAATATGGACTTCCAGCACCGGCTTCATGCCTGCGTCCACGGTGGGTCGCACGCCGATGTTGGCGGCGCCGGGCAGCGGCCGCGCGGCGATACCCGAGACCGTGACGGCAAATACGCCGGACAGGGGCAGGCGCTGGCGCTTGACCTGGATGTTGGCGGTCGGAAAACCGATGGTGCGGCCGATCTTCCTGCCGTCCATGACGCGCCCGGCGATGACAAAGGCGCGCCCCAGCAGCTCTTCGGCGTGTTCTATGTTGCCGACCGCCAGGGCATCGCGCACGGCGGAACTGGATACGCGGAGGCCGCCGAAATCGACCGTCTGCATCGCCTCGACCGCAAACCGGTGCTGCTGCCCCATCTGTTGCAGCAGGGCGAAGTCGCCGCCGCGGCCCTTGCCAAAGCGGAAATCGTCGCCGACGATCAGATGTCGCACTGACAATCCCTGCACCAGGATTCGCTCAACGAACTGCTCGGCGGTGAGCGCCGCCAGTTTGCGGTCGAAGCGGCAGACATGCACCCGGTCGACGCCGCACTCCGCCAGCAGTTCCACCTTGTCGCGCAGGCTGGCCAGCCGCGCCGGCGCCTGGTCCGGCGCGAACAGTTCGCGCGGATGCGGCTCGAAGGTGAGTACCGTTGCCGGCAGCGCAAGATCGCGCGCCCTGGCTTTCAAATCAGCCAGCAGCGCACGATGTCCAAGGTGCACGCCATCGAAATTGCCGATGGTCAGCACCGTAGACGTCGTCGCCCGCTCGGGAACACCGCGAAAAACCTGCATGGGATTTAACGTGAAATAACTCGTTCGGAGCGACTGGTGATAGCCGAGCAAAGCGAGCTGACCAGTAGCCTCCCCGTGAGGGGAGGATGGGAGGGGCGGGCCTTCAATTCGCTTTTCGCGTGTTTAATCATCAGGTGTGCCAAGTCACTGCTGCAGCAATTTAGGCTGCAGGGAAAGCGGTCGATTATATCAATCCAGCCGAGCCAGCTTCGATTTGGCCAGCGGCGGATTTTTTGCGAAGTAGCGGCGGATGCCCTTGAGGATGGCCTCCGCCATGCGGTCCTGA
>JAPLQZ010000209.1 GCA_026399415.1 Rhodocyclales bacterium
ATCGGACGGCGCATCGGTCAGCAGGCACTGAGCGCGCTGCGTCTTGGGGAAGGCGATCACGTCGCGGATCGACTCGGCGCCGGCCATCATGGTGACGATGCGGTCGAGACCGAAAGCCAAGCCGCCATGGGGTGGCGCGCCGTACTTCAGCGCATCGAGCAGGAAGCCGAACTTGGCCTGCTGCTCGTCGGGGCCGATGCCGAGCGCCTGGAATACCCGCTCCTGGACATCGGAACGATGGATACGTACCGAGCCGCCGCCCATTTCCCAGCCATTCAAGGCAAGGTCATAGGCCTTGGCCAGACAGGCTCCGGGATCGGTCGCCAGCAAGGCTTCGTGACCGTCCTTGGGACTGGTGAAGGGATGGTGGCAGGCGCCCCAGCGCTGGTTTTCCTCGTCGTATTCGAACATCGGAAAATCCACCACCCACAGCGGCCGCCAGACGGAACCATCGACGTAGCCCTTGTCGTGGCCAAGCTTGGTGCGCAACGCCCCGAGTGCGTCGTTGACGATTTTGGTCTTGTCCGACCCAAAGAAAATCAGGTCGCCGGACTGCGCTCCGGTGCGTCCGATAATGGTCTTCAGGGCTGCCGCGTGAAGGTTCTTGACGATAGGCGACTGCAGACCTTCTTCGTTGAGTTTCGATACGTCGTTGACCTTGATGTAGGCCAGGCCCCTGGCGCCGTAGATCTTGACGAACTCGGCGTAGTTGTCGATTTCGCTGCGGGTCAGCTTGCTTGCTCCGCCCGGCACGCGCAGCGCCGCGACACGCCCGCCCGACGTGGCCGGGCCGCTGAATACCTTGAAGGCAACATCCGTCACCGCATCGGTGACATCGGTAAGTTCCAGCGTGACGCGCAGGTCGGGCTTGTCGGAGCCGTAGCGTTGCATGGCTTCTGCATAACTGATGCGCGGGAAGGGCTTGGGCAGATCGACGGCCAGCGAGTGTTTGAACACGCTGCGAATCATTTCCTCCATCAGCGCGGTGATCTGTTCCTCGCCAAGAAAGGAAGTCTCGATATCGACCTGGGTGAATTCCGGCTGGCGGTCGGCGCGCAGGTCTTCGTCGCGGAAGCACTTGGTAATCTGGTAGTAGCGGTCGTAGCCGGCCACCATCAGCAACTGCTTGAACAGCTGCGGCGACTGCGGCAGGGCGAAGAACTTGCCGGGATGCACGCGTGAAGGCACCAGGTAGTCGCGCGCACCCTCGGGCGTCGATTTGGTCAGCATCGGCGTTTCGATGTCGATGAAGCCATGCTCGTCGAGGAAGCGGCGAAAGGCCATCGCCACCTTGTAGCGCAGCATCAGGTTCTTCTGCATCTGCGGACGGCGGAGATCGATCACGCGATGGGTGAGCCGCACGTTCTCCGAGAGGTTTTCTTCGTCGAGCTGGAAAGGTGGCGTGACGGCGGTATTGAGCACTTCCAGTTCATGGCAGAGAATTTCGATCTCGCCCGAGGCCAGGTTGGGGTTCTCGGTGCCCTTGGGGCGACGGCGTACCTTGCCGGTAACCTTGAGCACGAATTCGTTGCGCACATCCTCGGCAATCCCGAACATTTCGGGACGATCCGGATCGCAAACAATCTGCGCCAATCCTTCGCGATCGCGCAGGTCGATAAAAATCACGCCGCCGTGGTCGCGACGGCGGTGGTTCCAG
>JAPLQZ010000273.1 GCA_026399415.1 Rhodocyclales bacterium
AATTCCGCGTGCACCGGTTCGCCTTCGGGATTCGGATACAGCGGGGCGCCGCAGTCGTCGCAGAACTCCAGCGGGAAACGCTGGTCGAGCATCAGTACGCTGGCAATCCCGGCTTCGCGCAGCGTGGCTTCGATCTGCGTCGGCGCATCGTGGTTTTCATCCTCGTTCTCCAGCAACGGCCACACTACGCCGTGCACCACGTCGCTGCTGCCGCGCTGAGTGAAACCGATGCGGAATTCTTCAAGCTGGCGATCATGAAACGGCGCCACCACGGCGCGAAGTTCGGCCGCCGGCTGATTCAGCACGGTTTGCAGGAAGGCCACGGCAGCGCGTAGCGACCAGGGTCGCGAGGCACGGTCGGCATCGCGCACGGAGGCATGGTAGGCCAGTACCGGCAGGAACTCTATGGCGCAGGCGGGTAGCAGCGGACGCAGTGCCTCGCCGCCCTGCAGCGCCCATTGGCGGAAGGATTCCGCCGGATCGCCATCATCTTCCTGCCAGCGAAACAGCGCCGCGCCACGCGGAGCGGCGACCGCGCCAATCAGGTAGCGGGTATCGGACAGGAAAGTCATGGTTTCGGCGAGGAGTTGCGCCGCGTCGATCTTCAGATTGCGGCCATGAACCGCGGCTTTGGCCAGCTTTTCAGTCAATTGCGCCGTGTCGACGTAGTTTTGCGGCAACTGATCTGGGCTGTACAGGATGTCGCTGAGGCCAAGCTTGGCGTTGGCCGCCAGTACATGGGCCTGGAGATGAATCCGCACAGCGTCCATTTGTGTCTGCGGAATGCTGCCCGACGGAATCTGGAAGCGCGACCAGGCCAGCAGCGGCACGGCGATCATCACTACATCGAGCCCGCTGTTGCCCTCGGCGCGACGCGTTTCGGCACAGGATTCGACCATGTCGGCCAGTTCGTCATAGGCACGCGAGCCGCCGTTATACAGTTGGTCGAGCACGGCGACCAGTGTTTCCTCGCTGTTGTCGGTCAGCAGATGGTCTATGTGAGTTGCCAGGCGGGCTTCCCAGTAGGCATCCTCAACCCGGTTGGATGACTGGCTGAGCCGCGTTGCCAGACGGGTGAGAAGTTCGGAGTCCGGCGTCTGGCGGGCACGGCGCGGAAGGCGGTTGCGTTTCATGGGAGGATGAGGCCGAAAATATAAACCGGCAGAAGCGGTGAGGGGGAATTCTACCAGTTGACCGGAAGCGGGGCTGGCCGCGATTAGCTGCTAAACTCCGCATGTTTTTTTGCCACTGGCGGTGCCCGATGTTCTCCAAATTGATGCCCAGAGGGGCCAAGTTCTTTGATTTGTTCAATGCCCATGCTGACCTCATAGTCAAGGGCGGCAGGCAACTGGTGGCACTGGTCGAAGATTTGGGGAAAGGCCATGACGTGCTGGCGCAGCACGTGCAGGCCATCGACGAGACCGAGACGACGGCCGACAGGATCACCCACGAAACCATCGCACTGCTGCATACCTCGTTCAACACGCCTCTGGATCGCGACGAGATTCACCAGTTGATCATGCGCATGGACGATATCCTTGACCTGATCCAGGATTTCGCCGAGGCGATGTATCTATACGACATCCGCGAGTTGACGC
The DNA here is from genome assembly GCA_026399415.1 of Rhodocyclales bacterium. Classification (GTDB taxonomy): domain Bacteria; phylum Pseudomonadota; class Gammaproteobacteria; order Burkholderiales; family Rhodocyclaceae; genus Sulfuritalea. The sequence continues at coordinate 1,599 of JAPLQZ010000273.1, forward strand.
CTGAAGCGACCCAACTCTCGGATATCGTCGCCGCCAGTTGCGAGCGGGTGAGATCCACCGTGATCCTGCTGCACAAGATGGACAATGCTCCCGCCATGCTCAAGCTGTGTCGCGAGATCGATCAGCTCGAGTCCGATGCCGACCGCGCCATGCGCACCGGCATTACCAAGCTGTTCCGCGAAGAGGCGGATGTGCGCCAGTTGATCAAGATGAAGGGCATCTACGAGCTGCTGGAATCGGTGACCGATCGAGCCGAGGACGTCGCCAACATCATCGAGGGCATCATCCTCGAGAACTCCTGAGCGACCGTCATGCAAGCGGTCGAAATGAGTCTGACGGTGATCGTGGTGCTGGTGCTGCTGGCGCTGGTCTTCGATTTCATGAACGGCTTTCACGATGCCGCAAATTCAATCGCCACGATCGTTTCGACGCGAGTGCTCAAGCCCCAGCAGGCAGTGGTCTGGGCGGCCTTTTTCAATGTGGTCGCGATATTCATATTCTCGGTTACGGTGGCAAAGACCATCGGCAAGGGGACCATCGATCCGGGCATCGTCGATCACTATGTGGTGTTCGGCGCCTTGATCGGCGGCATCGTCTGGAACATCATCACCTGGTACTACGGGATTCCGTCGAGTTCTTCCCACGCGCTGATCGGCGGTCTGGTCGGCGCAGCAGTGGCCAAGGGCGGCATGGGGACGCTGATCTGGAGCGGCCTGGGCAAGGCGTTGATATTCATTCTTATCGCGCCGGTGCTGGGTTTCCTGCTTGGCGGCTTTCTCATGGTTGGCATCTCCTGGATATGCAACAGCATGGCGCCACGCAAGGTGGATAAGGTGTTTCGCCGCTTGCAGCTGCTTTCCGCAGCCGCCTACAGCATCGGTCATGGCGGCAACGACGCACAGAAGACCATCGGCATTATCTGGATGCTGCTGCTGGCCGCCGGAGTTACCAGGGCAGATGAACCAATGCCGCCGATCTGGGTCATCGCCGCCTGCTATACCTCGATGGGCCTGGGCACGATGTTTGGCGGCTGGCGCATTGTCCGCACCATGGGCCAGCGCATCACCAAGCTGAATCAGGCCAAGGGCTTTTCAGCCAACATGGGCGGAGCGATTACCTTGTTCATGTCCACCATGCTTGGCATTCCGGTATCGACCACGCACACCATCACCGGCGCGATCGCAGGTGTGGGGTCAACCGGCGGCCCGAAGAACGTGCGCTGGGGGGTGGCCGGCGGCATTGTCTGGGCCTGGATCCTGACCATTCCGGCCAGCGCGCTGATCGCGGCTATTGCCTGGTGGATCGGCCGGTTGGTGCTGTGAGCCCGCGCCGGGTGTGCGGCGATCATCTGCCGCCACCGAGCCCTGTGACTGAATGAACAACCGCATCGCTCCCGGTCCCGCGGCCTTCGGCCTGATGGTGCTGCTGTGCGCCGTCTGGGGTTTGCAGCAAGTGGCGATCAAGGTCGCCAGTCCCGGCATCAGTCCCATCCTGCAGGCAGGAATTCGCTCCGGTGTTGCCGCCGTGCTGGTTTTCGTCTGGGCGAACCGGCGCGGAATCGCCTTGTTCTCGAGCGATCGGTCGTTGCGGCCCGGATTGCTCGCAGGACTCCTGTTCGGTCTCGAATTCGTCTTCATCTTCGTCGGCGTCGATCACACCACGGTGTCGCGCATGGTGGTGTTTCTCTATACGGCGCCCTGCTTCACGGTGCTCGGCCTGCATTTCTTCGTGCCCGGCGAGCGCATGGGTCTGCGGCAATGGGCCGGCGTCCTGCTGGCTTTTGCCGGGCTGGTACTGGCTTTCATCGACAAGGCGTCGGGTGGCAGCTTGCTGGGTGATGCGTTTGGCGTGCTGGCGGCACTGTTCTGGGCGGCGACGACGGTTTTGATCCGCGCCACCGCACTGGCAAGAGTGACAGCGACCAAAGTACTGCTCTATCAGTTGGTGGTGTCGGCTGCAGTGATGTTTCCGCTGTCGTGGCTGGTCGGCGAGCGTGGCATCGGCGTACTGTCAGCGCCGACTCTCTGGGCCATGGCCTATCAGATCGTGGTGGTTGCCTTCATCAGCTATCTCGTATGGTTCTGGCTGTTGACGCGCTATCTTGCCGGCAGGCTGCTGGTGTTCTCGTTCCTGACACCCTTGTTCGGCGTCCTGTTCGGCATGCTGCTGATGGGCGACCAGCCCAGCCTGCATTTCTTTATCGCCGCCGCGATGGTGGTGGGCGGCATCGTCCTGGTCAATCTGCCCGCGCGCAAATGACCCACACACAGGCGTTTTCCCTCGGCCTGAGATCGGTCATGCCGATGTTGCTGGGCGTTGCGCCGTTTGGCGTGATCTACGGCGTGGTGGCGCTGCAAAGCGGAGTTCCAGCCCTGGCGGCGATGGCAATGTCGTCGATAGTCTTCGCCGGGTCCGCGCAGTTCCTGCTGGCGCAACTGGTCGGCGCCGGCGCGCCGCTGTTGCTCGCCGCGGGTGCGGTAGGTCTGGTGAATCTGCGCCACGCGCTTTACAGCGCCTCCGTCGCGCCCGTGCTGGCGCATCTGCCGCGGCGTTGGAAAATCCTGTTGGCGTATCTGCTGACCGACGAAGCCTATGCGGCGGCGATTCCGCATCTGATGGCCGTCCAGCCGAATTCACCGCATGCCGCACAGGCACACTGGATTCTGTTCGGTTCCGGTATCGGCCTGTGGGCCGGCTGGCAGTTGGCGACGCTGGCAGGCGTTCTGCTCGGCGCACAACTGCCTTCGAACCTCGGGCTGGAATTTGCGCTGCCGCTGACCTTCATCGCCATTGTCGTGCCGATGATCGATAGCCGTGCGCGCTTCGCGGCTGCATTGGCGGCGGGTGCGGTGGCTGTTGTCCTGGCCGCCATGCCCTACAAGGTCGGCTTGTTCATTGCCGCCATGGCCGGTCTTGTCGCCGGCGTCGCGATGCCGCGGAGGATCAAATGAATCTCTGGTGGCTCATGCTGACATGCGGCGCGATCACCTTCGGCATTCGGTATTCCTTCATCGCCGCGGAAGGACACTATCAGCCTCCAGGCTGGTTTCGCCGGGTGCTGCCTTTCGTGCCTATTGCCGCATTGACGGCGCTCACGGCGCCGGAACTGGTGCTGGTGCAAGGCGAGATCCTTTTGGGTGGCAGCAATCCGCGCCTGTGGGCCGGGCTGGTGGCGATCGTTGTTGCCGCGCTGTGGCGCAACACCTTGCTGACTATCGGTTGCGGCTTTCTCGCCCTATTCGCATTGCAGCGTATTTGAATACTCAGTCGGCCTGACAACTGCGGAAGCCGACAAAGATGTCGTCGCGTTGCGGCTCGTAGTAGTTGCGGTAACGCGGCTTGCGCATGCGGCTGCGCGTGGCGAAGGAGCCGCCGCGTACGCTGCGGTGGGTGTGGAAGAACGGCGCGGAGTATTCGGCGTAGGGGTCGGGACTGAAGCCCGGATAAGGCGCAAACGCGCTGGCGGTCCATTCCCAGACTTGCGTTCCCCAGTCGAAATTGGGGGTGTGAAGGGCGGCATATTCCCACTCCGCTTCGGTAGGCAGTCGGCGGCCGGCCCAGCGACACCAGGCTTCGGCTTCATGCGCCGTCAGGTGAATCACCGCTTGGGCCGGCGCCAGATCGACCCATGACGCGAAGCGCCGTTGCTGCCAGGTTCCATCCTTGTTGCGCCAGTAGCGCGGCATGGTTTGCCCCGTGGCGGCGAGCCACGCCCGGCCGCTTTCCGACCACCACTGCGGCTGCCGGTAGCCGCCTGCCTCGACGAATTGCAGATAGTCCGAATTTCTTACCGGAGTCGCCGAAATCGTGAAATCGTCGACGCGCTGCGGATGCGCCCACTTTTCGTTGTCGAAGACGAAGCCCTTGCCTGCCGGCGAACTACCCATCAGAAACTCGCCGCCGGGAAGCGTGATATCGCCCGCTAGTGGCAGGTCACCCGGTTCATCGGGAACCGGCCAAGCCAGTGTTTGCCGGGTGTAACGGAAAGCCTCGTCGTGCATGTCCTCATGGAACAGGGCCAGCCGGTGAAAGTAGAGTGCAAGCTCTGTGTCCGGCAACTGGTGCAAGGCGCTCAGTGAGGCCTCGAGCGTGTCTTCAAGATAACGCCGGGTGGCATTCCAGTCCGGCAGATCGAGCAACCAGCGGCTGTCATGCGGCACATGGCGCGAGTCGTACCAGCGGTCGGCGTCCGGCAGACGGGAGGGGCGGGGCGGGGCCGCTTCGCCGCGGTAACGCTGACACCAGTACTCCATGAACCAGGCGACGTGGCCGAGTTCCCACAGTGGCGGGTTGATGATGGCAAGGCAGGGTACGTGCAGTGGATCGTGCGAGCTGACGCCTTCGACGCTGACGCTGTCCGTCCAGGCCGCAAATTCGTCGAGCAGGCTGATCGTATAATCGCGTGCATCCTGCATTGCATCGGCGAGCAGCCTTTTGTCAGCAGTTCTCAGATCCGGCGTGTCCATCACATCTTCTCCCTCCGTCGTCATTATCAGCCCGGCGCTGGCCAGTGCCAACAATGGCAATTGGCATACGGCAAAACGCTGGGCGCGATGCCTCGCTCCCCATGCACGGGTGCGCATCGAGCGCGAGTGGAGCGGCGCCGATGACGATCTGATGATTGCCTTGCATGCGCGTCGCTCGGCCGTTTCGATCGCGGCGTTTGCAGCACGGTATCCGCAGCGACCTGTGGCACTGGTTCTGACCGGAACCGATCTCTACCGCGACATTCGCGTCGATGAGCAGGCGCGGCGTTCGCTGATGCTGGCCAGCCGCCTGATCCTGCTGCAGGAAGAAGGCCTGCATGAGCTGTCGCCCGAACATGCCGCCAAGGCCATGGTGATATACCAGTCGGCGCGTCCGCTGGCGCCGGGCCGGCACAGCCGGCGTCACTTCGATCTGGCGTTGGTGGGACATCAGCGGCCCGAGAAGGATCCACTCACCGCCGTCCGCGCCTTGTTGTCCCTGCCCGCCGACCTGCCGGTGCGCCTGTTTCACGTCGGCGCAGTACTTGATGCCGACTTGGGTCGACGAGTGGCTGAACTGGGCGCTCGGGACAGCCGTTACCACTGGCTGGGCGCCTTGTCGCAGGCGGCAACACGCCAGCGCGTCAAGCGTTGCCGCCTGTTGCTGCTGCCCTCGCTGATGGAGGGTGGCGCCAACGTGCTGATCGAAGCCGTAACCAGCGGCGTGCCGGTACTGGGCAGCGATATTGCCGGTAATCGGGGCATGCTCGGTGCGGACTATCCCGGCTGGTTTCCGGTCGGTGATGCGGAGAGGCTCGCGCAACTGATCCTGGCCGCGGTGCGCGATCCGCGTTACTACGCGGACTTGTCCCGCCATTGCGCCGAGCGGGTATCCTTGTTCTCTCCGGCGCACGAATGCGCTGCCGTTTGCAGTCTTCTTGAATTGACCAGGGTGTCGCAACAATGAATTCCCCGAAACTTTCCGGTAACGAGATTCGACTCACTTCCTTCAGCCATGGCGGAGGCTGCGGCTGCAAGGTTGCCCCCGGCGTGCTGTCTGAAATTCTGCGCGGTGCGCGCGGCTTTCCAGTGCCGAAAGAACTTATGGTCGGCATTGAAACCGCCGATGACGCCGCGGTGTACCGCCTCAACGACGAGCAGGCCCTGATCGCCACTACGGATTTCTTCATGCCGATCGTGGATGATCCCTATGACTTCGGCCGCATTGCCGCGACCAATGCGATCAGCGACGTGTATGCCATGGGCGGCACGCCGATCATGGCGCTGGCCCTGGTCGGCATGCCGATCGACAAGCTGCCCCTCGAGGTCATCGGCAAGATACTGGAGGGTGGCGAAAGCATTTGCGCCGCGGCCGGCATTCCGATAGCGGGAGGCCATACCATCGATTCCGTCGAGCCGATTTACGGCCTGGTGGTGATGGGCCTGGTGCATCCCGACCGGGTGAAGACCAACGCCGGAGCGCGGCCCGGAGATGTGCTGATCCTGGGCAAACCCCTTGGTGTCGGCGTACTCTCGGCGGCGCTGAAAAAGGGGGCGCTGGACGCCGCCGGCTACGCCGCCATGATCGCCAGCACGACCAAGCTGAACACGCCGGGCAGACGTCTGGCTCTTCTTGATGCGGTGCATGCCCTGACCGATATCACCGGCTTCGGTCTCCTCGGCCATTTGCTGGAGGTTTGTCGCGGGGCAAAGCTGTCCGCCTCGCTCGACATGGCGACAATTCCCGTGCTGGCCGGCGTGGAAGGGCTGGCAACGGCGGGTTACATCACCGGAGCTTCGGCGCGCAACTGGATGGCGTATGGGGACGATGTTGCCCTCGATGCGACGATTACCACCATGCAGCGGGCGCTGCTGACCGATCCGCAAACCAGTGGCGGCTTGCTGGTGGCCTGCGAGCCGGCGGCGGTCGATGAGGTACTCGAGGTGTTTCGGACTGAGGGCTTCGCCGAAGCCGCCGTTGTCGGGCGCCTCGAGTCCGGCCCGGCCCGGGTGAGAGTGGGTACCTGATTTTTTATCCGGCCCGCCGGGCGAAGAACAGCGCAAACCAGGCACGCGGGTCGGTCCAGACCTGAATGTCGGCAAATCCTGCCGATGTCAGCAGGGCCGTGAATCCTTCGGGCGAATACTTGTACGAGTTCTCGGTGTGGATTCGTTCGCCGGCGGCGAAGTGTCTGCGGCTGCGGCCGGCGCCGTCCGGCCAGTTTGCGCTGAGCGCGCGGCGGGCCTCCAGATACATTTCGATGCGGGTCTCGGCGGGGTTGTAAAAGGCCACGTGTCGCCAGTCGCCAATGTCGAAGTCGGCGTCGAGACGGGTGTTGACGTGCCGCAGCAGGTTGCGGTTGAAGGCGGCGGTGACGCCCAGGGCGTCGTCGTAGGCGGCGTCGAGCAGGGCGCTGTCCTTGATCAGGTCGACGCCGATCAGCAAGCCGCCCGAGGTGTCCATCTGCGTGGCCAGGCGCCGCAAAAACCGGCCGGCTTCGGACGGGCTGAAGTTGCCGATGCTGGAGCCGGGGTAGAAGAACATGCGTCGTTTCGGCGGTACGTCATCGGGCAGCTGGAACTCATGAGTGAAGTCAAGTCCGATGCCGATCATCTCGATCGCTGGCAGTTCGCGTTTCAGGTGTTGCAGGGAGTCGCGCAGGAAATCGACCGAAATATCAACCGCGACATAGCGGGCGGGAAGAATTTCGGCATGAAAGAGATTGCCGGCCTTGCCGCAACTGCCGCAGCCGAGATCAATGAGCGTGAAGTCTTCGCCCAGCGCCTGCTTGATGGCCGGCAGATGCCTGGCGAAGATTGCCGCTTCGGTGCGGGTCGGGTAGTACTCCGGCAGTTCGGTAATTGCTTCGAACAGGCGCGAGCCAAGCTTGTCGTAGAAGAACTTCGGCGCGATCGAGGCCTGCGCTTGCAACAACCCGGTGGCCAATTCCCGACGCAGACTGGCGTTTTGCTGCGGCGAATCCCAGTCGAGAATCTGATGAAGCTTCACCTGGGGCGACATGTCAGTCGGCCAGCAGCAGAAACACGGTGGGGTGCTTGTCCAGAACCGGCGGCAACGCCGCGTTCCACTCTGCGATGCGACGCGTGGTGATTTGCTCGCTTGCCAGTGTCAGGTCGGTCGCAATGCAGAGGCGCGTTTTTTGCCGGCAGTTCAGAAGCAGTGCAGCGAACAGCGTGCGGTTCCGGTACGGGGTTTCGATGAAGATCTGGGTTTGCTGCAGACGGCCTGATTCCTTTTCCAGTTCAGCAATGCGGCTGGCGCGCGCCGGGTCGCGAGCCGGCAGGTAGCCGTGAAAGGCGAAACGCTGGCCTTCCAGTCCGGAGGCCATCAGCGCCAGCAGCAGCGAGGAGGGGCCCACCAGCGGCCTGACGACGAGGCCCAACTCGTGGGTGCGGCGCACCAGCAAGGCGCCGGGATCTGCCACCGCGGGGCAGCCGGCTTCGGACACCAGGCCGATATCGTGGCCAGCGCGCAGCGGTGCCAACAGGCGCTCGACGTCGGCCGGCGTGGGTGTGGCCGGCAACTCCTCGATTGCCAGGTCGCGCAAGGGCACGGGGTGGCCGATGCGCTTGAGTTCGGCACGCGCCGTCTTGGCGTTTTCGGCGACAAAATGTGTCAGCCGGCAGGCGGCTTCACGGGTGGCCGCCGGCAAATAGTTTTTCCAGGGCGTTTCGCCCAGGGCAACAGGCAGCAGCCAGAGTACGCCGGCCATCGGGGATCAGGACATGCCGCTCATGACAGCCATCATGGCAACCGTCATGGCAACTTCACGCCTTCGGCGCGCAGCATGCCGCACAGGGCGATCATTGGCAGGCCTATCAGCGCGTTGGGATCATCACCGCGCAGGTAACTGAGCAGGGCAATGCCCAATCCCTCGGACTTGGCACTGCCGGCGCAGTTGAGCGCGTCTTCCTGGTCCAGATAGGACTCGATCTCGACGTCGGTCAGGTCGCGAAATCCCACATGAGTGTCAACACAGCACACTTGAGCGCGTCCTGTGGCGCTGTTGAGCAGGCACAATCCGGTGTGGAAGACCACTTCTTTTCCGCGCATCAGGCGCAACTGGGCAA
>JAPLQZ010000150.1 GCA_026399415.1 Rhodocyclales bacterium
TCGGCGATGTCACGCAGCAGGTGGTCCTTTTCAGGCGGCATGGTGTGGCAGTTGACGCCGACCACTTGCTGGCTGCCGGAAGAGATGTTGCGGTAGTGGCGCTCTGAGGCGCGGTTCAGAATGCTCCTGAAATAGCCGCCTTCCGAAAGGGAAACCGGATCGCCCGCCGCTTCGATGTCACGCACCATGTCGACAATTCTTGCTTCCATCGCATCGGTCAGCGCCTCGACGTAGTACGAACCGCCGAGGGGGTCCGTCACCTTGGCCACACCGGATTCGATGGATATGACTTGCTGGGTGCGAATGCCTACCAGATGAGCTTCTTCGCTCGGGGTGCGGAAGCCCTCATCAAAGGCCGATATTTCCATGGCCTGCACTCCGGCGAGCGCCAGGGCCAAGCCTTGCAAGGTGCCGCGCACGACATTGTTGATGGGTTGCTGGGCGGTGAGGGTAAGGCCCGAGGTATGACTCGTGATCACAGCCGACATCGACCGCGGGTCTTGCGCGCCGAACTCCTCTTTCATCATCCTGGCGTAGATGCGCCGCGTCGCCCTGATCTTGGCGATTTCCTCGAAAAAGTCCATGGAACAATTCACCAATATCGCGATGCGCGGCGCGAAGCTGTCGATGGCTACCTGGCGCCTGAGCAGTTCGCGGACGAGATGGCGTATTTCAACAAAGCCGAGCGCCATTTCTTCGATCCCGTCGAGCCCTGTTTCACTGAAGAAATAGGTGTCCTCGACAAAGGAATGAAAGCGCGGCAGGTGTTGCGCGCAATAGGCCATGCTGTCGACCGACAGGCGGCTCATTAGCGTCACCGGCATACCGCAGGCATAGGAGGCATCGGCGGCAAAAAGCGGGGCCTGCAACACCGAGCCGCGCAGATTTGCCAAAGCGATGCCAAAGGCATCGGCTGCCCCCATAAGCCCGCACAAGGCGAAAAGCGAATGGACGGAGTTGGACACCGAGATGCGATCGATCGGGATACCGCGAAACAACTCCACGTAGTCGGACAGGTAACACAGCGAGACGCCTTGCGTGCCCACGGAATGCGTTACCAGAGGGTGGTCAGCGTCCAGCATTGACTGGGTGGGGCTGTCACCAATCACGTCCACACCCATCTGACCGATGCCGATAAGGTATTTCAGCTGCGCATTGGAGCGTGCAGGATCGCCTTCGCCCGACAGTTCGCGGTGAATCCATCCTGCCGCGGCCTGTGCAGGGCGAGCGCGCCCACGTGTAAAGGGGTAGGCCCCAGGCAGTTCGCACGCGCCACCGCCGACATCGGCGGCCGAATAGAACTCCTTTAGACCGATACCCGATCGGCTTTGCGTACCCATCTCGCCTCCTGCACCTTGGCCTTGGCCGGATGCACAGTTTTTTATCGAACGACTGTTGTATTAAACGAAGCGAATTCTGGACTTGCCGATTTGAAATGTCAAGCGAGCGCGCAATCTCCGCGAGCGGGCAATCTCAGCGGCAAAATGTTCGAACGGGACCAGATAAGATCAGGTGCGGCGCGGCGCTTTGATTGCCGCAGATGGCTTGCTGTCCAGTGCTGAGCGCAGCATCTCGTCAAGCGTGTCAACGAACTGGCGCTTCAGTTCGCGCGCTTCGCCGCCACGCACCGCCATAAACGTGGGCAATGCCAGGTTGAAATAGATCACCGACCCGAGCAGCGACAGCAGCAGCATGTCCTGGCTGATGCGCGGACTGGCGCGAGCGGTCGCCTTGGCCGTTATCTCCAGCGCGCGCTCCAGAAATTCTGCCAGGTGCCAATGATGGATTTCGCCCAGCCGCCTCGGGTTTTCCATCAATTCGCGGCACAGAATCTGCGAGTAGTCGGGGTGCAACTCCGACCACA
>JAPLQZ010000172.1 GCA_026399415.1 Rhodocyclales bacterium
CAGCGCGGCGACACGGTGATGGCATTGCTGCAGCGTCTCGGCGTTGATGATCCAGCGGCCGTCAACTTTCTGAAAGCCAATACTTCAGCCCATAGCCTGTTCCGCCAGCTTAGTCCGGGCAAAAACCTGACGGCGAAAACCGGGCCGCAAGGCGAGCTGCAGATGCTCATTTTCCCGCTCAACGGCGGCAAGGATCAGGCCTTGGTAGTCGAACGCCGGGGTGACCAGCTTTCGGCTTCCGAGCAAGCCCTGCCGCTGGAAACCCATGTGGTCATGAAGTCCGCCGAAATCCGTTCTTCCTTGTTCGGCGCAACGGATGCGGCAGGGATTCCGGACTCCGTGGCAACGCAACTGGCAGACATTTTCGGCGGCGACATCGATTTTCATCGCGATCTGCGCAAAGGCGACCGCTTCGCCGTGATCTATGAATCCATCAGCCACCTCGGTCGCGTCGTGCGCAGCGGGCGCATCCTCGCCGCCGAATTCGTCAACAACGGCAAGACCTACCGCGCCGCCTGGTTCGCCGATCCCGCCGGCGGCGAAAACAGCAACGGCTATTACACCGCCGACGGCAAGAACATCCGCAAGGCCTTCCTGCGCTCGCCGCTGGAATTTTCACGCATCACCTCAGGCTTCTCGTCGGCGCGCTTCCATCCCATCCTGCAGAAATGGCGCGCGCACAAGGGCACCGACTACGGCGCCCCGGTCGGCACCCGGGTAAAAGCGACCGGCAACAGCGTGGTCGAGTATGTCGGCGTGCAAGGAGGCTACGGCAAAGTAGTCGTCCTCCGTCACCAAGGTCGCTACACCACGCTCTACGGGCACCTTTCGGGATTTGCAGCGGGCCTGCGCAAGGGCGCTCGCGTCAGTCAGGGCGATGTGATCGCCTTCGTCGGCGCCACCGGTCTGGCCAGCGGTCCTCACCTGCATTACGAGTTCCGCGTCAACGACGTGCAGCAGAACCCTCTGGCGATGGCCTTGCCCAGTGCACCGCCCTTGCTGCCACAGCAGCTTGGTCTGTTCCGCACGCGCACCGAGGCTCAACTCGCCCGTCTCGATCTGATCCGCGGATTCGACCTCGCTCAGGCTGACTGACATGGCATCGGCTCTGTCGCTGGTCGTAGGACTGATGTCCGGGACCAGTCTCGATGGCGTCGATGCGGCTCTGGTCGACTTCTCCGAAGGCCGTCCGCGCACGCTTGCAACTTTCTGGCTGCCGTATTCGCCCGCCATTCGACAGCAGGCCTTGCAACTGCAGACGGCGCAAGCCGATGAAATTCATGGTGCCGCACTGTTTGCCAACGAACTGGCGCGCTGTTACGCGGAAGCGGTGCGCGAGGTGCTCGCCAGCGCCGGGGTGGATGCGGCGCAGGTCGCGGCCATCGGCTGCCACGGCCAGACCATCCGCCATCAGCCGGCCGCCGGTTATAGCCTGCAGTTGAACAATCCGGCGCTGCTGGCCGAACTTGCCGGCATAACCGTCGTGGCCGATTTCCGCAGCCGCGACATTGCCGCGGGAGGCCAGGGCGCGCCGCTGGTGCCGGCCTTTCATGCCGCCGTGTTTGGCGATCCGCAGCAGCATCGGGTCATCCTCAACATCGGCGGCATCGCCAATCTC
>JAPLQZ010000122.1 GCA_026399415.1 Rhodocyclales bacterium
CGCCGCCGAAGAGCCCGAAGGCCGGTTCGAAGTCGCCGTCGCCGAAGGTCACCAGCTGCGTGTCATTGGAGCCGATGGTGAAAATTGTTTCGACTCCGAGTCCGCCTCGCCATTGTCCGGCGCCGGCGGAATCGGTCAGCAGTTCGTGCTTGATCAGGGTGTGCGGCGTCTGCTGCTCGAACATTTCGTAATCCTGGTCGAGTACGCCGCCTGAGGCGTCGATCATGCCGATATGGTCGTAGCCGTCAGTGCCGAGCATGGCGCCGGAACCGCCCTTCAAGCCCATGAAGCCTATGTCGACGTACTTCTCGTTATTCTTCGGATCGAGGCCGGTGGTCAGCGAGGCCAGCAGATTGTTCCAGCCGGCCGTGACGCGGTCGGGCATCACCGGGGCCAGGGCGCGCTGGATAGCGTCGGCGTTTGGCGGGCAGAGGTGGTTGCCGAAGGTGGTGGCCTTCGGGTAGGCGGCATTGAGGAGGGTGCCGGTCGGGATGATGATCTCGATCGGTTGCACCATGCCCTCGTTGTGCGGGATATCGGGGTTCACCATCTGTAGCAGGGTCAGGATGGTCGCCGAGGCGCTGGAGGTAAAGGTGCCGTTCACGAAGCCGTTGGTCTGCGCGTCGGTTCGCGAGTAGTCGAACTTGATGTGCTTGTCCTTGACCTCGATGTCCACCCGGATGGTGTATTTCGAGCCGACGAAGCGGCCGTCGTAATAGACGTAACCCTCGCCCGAGTAGTTGCCGTTGGGGATCGTCTGGATTTCGGCTTCCATCATCTTGCGTGTGGCATCGAACAGCGCCTGCTTGTGCGACTCGTAGCTTGCTACGCCGTACTTCTTCAGCAGTTCCAGTAGGCGCCGCTCGCCGACCGTGCAGGCGCCCATCTCGGCCTTCATGTCGTGCTGCACGATGTCGAGGCGGACGTTGGCGAAGATCAGGTTCCAGACGTCCTTGCGCAGCTTGCCGCGCTCGACCACTTTCACCGGCGGGATGCGCAGGGCTTCCTGCCAGACCTCGACCGCGTTCGGGTTGTAGCCGCCGGCGACATTGCCGCCGATGTCGGCCTGGTGGCCTTTGACTGCCGTCCAGGCCACCAGCTTGTCTTCGAAGAACACCGGCTTGAAGGCGGCGACGTCGTTGTTCTGGTTGCCCAGGCTGAAGACGTCATTGTGGAAGATCACGTCGCCGGGGTAGATTTCGTCGCCAAAATATTCCTTGATGTACTTGCACACCGGCGCCAGCGAAAAGGCCAGGATCGGCAGGTTCTCCGTTTGCTCCAGCATGTTGCCGTCACCGTCGTAAAGGCCGGTAACGTAGTCCTTGGCCTCGCAGAGGATCGGCGAGCGGGTGGTCTGCTCCATCGAAATGCTCATCTCGTCGGTGATCGACTTGAAGGTCCGCGCATAGACGGAAAGCAGGATCGGATCGATTTTTGTGGAACTCATGCCAGTGCCTCCGTGGTGTCCTTGAAGCAGGCTTGGGCGAGATCCTCGCGGCCTTTCTGCCAGATGACGAAAGATCCCAGCGCATCGACCGCGCAATCGTAGGAATCGCTGACGAATATCGCCGTGGTTTCCTGTTCGATCATCGCCGGGCCGTCGATCCGGTTGCCGAAATGCATTCGGTGGCCGTCATAAACAGGGGTTTCCCGGAAGGTCTTGGTCTCGGGAATGTACATGCTGCGCTTGCCCTTGAGCGCGCCGGAGGCATCCGCGCCGGCCCAGTTTTCCTGGCGATAGGTAGGCTTGTCGGTGATGCCGATGGCCTGGACGCGGACGTTGATGATTTCGATCGGCGTCTTCTCGCCTTCCAGCGAATAGCCGTAGAGACGGTTATGCTCGGCGTTGAAGGCGCGGGCTATGGCGACGGTGTCGCGGCTGTCGATCAGTTCGCGCGGCACCGTGAAGGACACCTCGTGGTATTGCTTGATGTAACGGCAGTCGAACCTGACTTCGTAACGGCGGCGTTCTTCGACGATGCGCTCCTCGACCAGTTGCCGCGTGCCGTCGGCCGACATTTCGTCGATCATGGCGGCGAGGCGGGGCCAGTCGATGGCTTCCAGGCGGGAGACGAAGGTGCGCACGAAGTCGTGCTTGAGTTCGCTCATCAGCATGCCGAAGGCACACAGCACGGAGGATTCGCGCGGCACGATCTGCAGCGGAATTTCGAGCTCGCTGCAGATCAGGCAGGAGTGGATCGGGCCGGCGCCGCCGGCCGGAATAAAGGGAAATTCGCGCGGATCGAAGCCGCGCTTGATGGTGACTTCGCGCACACCCTGAGCCATGTTGTTGCAGGCGACGCGGTACATGCCGGCGGCGGCTTCCTCGACTGATAACCCCATCGGCTTTCCAATGTGCTCGTCGATTGCCGCGCGCGCGGCAGCCGCGTCGAGCTTCATCTTGCCGCCGGCGAAGAAGCCGGGGTCGAGGTAGCCGAGCACCACGTTGGCGTCGGTGGTGGCCGGCAGTTTGCCGCCCTTGCTGTAACAGGCCGGGCCGGGATCGGCCCCGGCGCTCTGCGGCCCCATGCGCAGCATGCCGCCCTGGTCCAGCCAGCCGATCGAACCGCCACCGGCGCCGATGGTGTGAATGTCGAGCATGGGCAGGGCGATCTTGTGGCGGGCGATTTCGCCGTCGTTCTTGATCATCGGGCTGTCCACCGCCACCGAGGCTTCGAAGCTGGTGCCGCCCATGTCGGTGGTGATGCACTTGTTCTGGCCGTGCAGGCGGACGTAGAACAGGCCGGCGCCTGGCCCCCCGGCCGGTCCCGAGAGCAGCGTCAGGGCCGCCTTCTCGCGCGCCAGTTGCGGCGAGATGACGCCGCCGTTGGACTGCATGATGAGCAGCAGGTTCTTGAAGCCGATGCCCTTGAGACGGCCGACCAGTTGGTCGAGGTAATGGTTGAGCTTGGGCCCGACATAGGAGTTGAGCGCCGTGGTGCTGACGCGCTCGTAGAAACGGATCGAGGGCAGCAGGGCGGTGGAAACCGAGAGATAGGCCCCGGGCATTTCCTTCCTGACCAGTTCGGCGGCCGCCTGTTCGTGGGCCGGATTGGCGAAGGAATTCATGAAGCAGATGGAGACTGCCTGGACGCCTTCCTGCTTGAACAGATCGATGGCCTGCCTGATCTGCGCCAGGTCGAGCGGCGCGGTCTCGACACCGTCGCGGTCGAGGCGGCCGCTGATGCCGGCGCGCAGATAGCGCGGCACCAGAGGCTTGACGTTGGTGTAGCGGTTGTTGTACTGCTCCTCGCGGATGCCGCGGCGCATTTCCAGCGCATCGCGCACACCCTCGGTGGTCAGCAGCGCACACTTAGCGCCGGTGCTGGTGAGCGTGGCATTGGTGGTGACCGTGGTGCCGTGCACGATGGTGTCAATGTTCGCTGCAAAGGCTTTCAGCGTCAGGGGTGGGTTCATGCCGGCCGCGATGTCGGTCAATCCGTTAACTACGGCGATGGACGGATCGGACGGAGTCGACAGCGTCTTGAATATCGCCGGATCGGCGTCATCGCGGGTAACGACGAAGTCGGTAAAGGTGCCGCCGACGTCGATTCCGATTTTTAGCGCCATACGCTGTTCTCCATCATTGCGGGGAAACGTTCAGTTTGAAATGTCGGCGTGCGTGACCATCTTGCGCACGTCTTCCTTGCGAATCTTGCCCAGGGCGGTCTTCGGCAAAGCGTCGACCACGACCACTTCCTTGGGATGTTTGTAGCGGGCGATGCGGCCCTCTAGCAGGTTCAGCACCTGTTCGCCGGTAAGCATGCTGCCGGCTCTCGGCACGACAACGGCGACGACGATTTCGCCCCAGCGTGCGTCGGGCCGGCCGATCACCGAGGCTTCGGCGATATCGGGGCTTTCGATCAGCAGGTTTTCGATCTCGGCCGGATAAATGTTCTCGCCGCCGGAGATGATCATCTCCTTGCTGCGGCCGTCCACGTAGAGGTAGCCCTCGTCGTCCTGATGGCCCATGTCGCCGCTGTGAAACCAGCCGTCGATCAAAGTTGCAGCCGTGGCCTGCGGGGCGTTCCAGTAGCCCATCATGACATTGTCACCGTGCACCAGAATCTCGCCCGTAGTCCCGCGTGACACATCGGCGCCGCGGTCATCGACAATCCGCAACTGGCAGTGAGCCGCCGCCTTGCCCGTCGAGCCGACCTTGCGTTGCGCATCGGCTGCCTTGAGATACACCGCAATCGGGCACGTTTCGGTCGAACCATAGACCTGCACCAGGGGAACGTCCTTGGCGTGAACCGCGTGGATCACATGCCGGGGAACGATGGTCGATCCGGTGGTGATCATGCGCAGGCTGGAAAAGTCGGCGCCGGCCCAACGCCGATGGGCCATCATGATGTCCAGTTGTGCGGGTACCAGAACTGTCAACGTGATGCCTTCGCGCTCGATGGCGTCAAAGGTGGCATCGGGATCGAACTTGGCATGCAGCACCACGCTGCAGCCGGCTTGCAGCGCTGGAGTGGTCTGGTTGTTCAGCCCACCGACATGGAACAGCGGCAGCGTAGTCAGGATGACGTCATTGGCCGTCAGGTCGTGCATGTCGGTGCTGTTGGCGGCGTTGCAGATCAGTGCGCGCTGCGTCAACAGCACACCCTTGGCTTTGCCGGTGGAGCCGGAGGTGTAGCAAATCAACAGTGGAGTGTTTTCATCGCTGCACTTATCAATCGGGCTGGAGTGGTCTGCCCGCCGACAAAAATCCGCCCAGGAAATCCAGCCGTCGGTGGCAGGCCCGAAACTGATCAGCGTGATCGCACCCAGCGCATTGCGGAATGCTTCTGTCTGGGCGACATACTGAGGTTCGACAAAAAGCAGTGAAGGTGGGCAGTCCTCCAGCATCTGCAGGTGTTCGGGACCGGCCAGGCGCCAATTGAGCGGCATGAACAGCGCCCCGATTCGTGCACTGGCGAAAAGCAGGGCCAGCATTTCGGGGCTGTTGAAGCCGAGGTAGGCGACGCAACCTCCGCTTCTTACGCCGGAAGCTGCAAGGGCCGCCGCCAGTCGGTTGATCAGGCCCGCCAGTTCCGCGTACGAAACATCGCGTCCGGCAAAGCGAATGGCTGTCTTGTCGGGAGTCAGCCCGGCGTGGCGGGCTATCCATTCGGCTACGTTCATACGGATGCGACACCCGCACTCATTTTGCGTCGCACACTTCCAGCACCACCGACATCGCGGTGTCACCTGCGGCGCAGCCGGTGAACAGGCCGAAGCCGCCGCCGCGCAGGGCCAGTTCCTCGATCAGTTCAATGATGGCGCGGGTGCCCATCGGTGCCTGGGGATGTCCCCACACCAGCGAGCAGCCATAGTTGTTCATGGACTTGAGGTCGGCGCCTGTCTGCTTGGCAAAGAACAGGTCGTTGACCGCGAACGGGTTGTGCGTCTTGATCGCCGTCATCTGGGCGACGCTGCGGTTGGCCTGGCTCAGCGCGCGCTGCGCCGCCGGCAGCATGGCTTCAGGCATGTAGGCGAGGGCCACGCGGGCCAGGCCGAAGCCGTGCAGGCGCACGGCGATTCTCGGGTCGGCCGACAAGGCCTGCGCCCCCTCACGGGTGGTGACGACGATTGCCGCGTTGCCGTCGGCGGGGTGAGTCTGGCCGCCAAAAGTGACCGTGCCCCCAGGCATGGCCGGCTTCAGTTTTGCCAGCCCTTCTGCGGTTGACTGCGATACGCCTTCGTCGCCGGTCATGGTGCTCGCGGTCTTCTTGAAGTTGGGTGCGGGCACCTCGAAGGGCAAAGTCATGAAGCGGCGCAGAAAGGCCGAGTCATTCTCCAGTGATTGCCGGTACTGTTCTTCCCGCCGCAGCACCAGTTCATGTTGCTCTGCCGTGCCAATGCCATATTTTTTGGCGACGTTTTCCGCTGTCTGCACCATCGCATGGCCGCCCAGAGGATCGCAGCCGAAGTTCTCCATAACCCAGTCCTCTGACGCGCCGGTGCCGCCGGGGCCGCGCGGATTGGGGTAGTAGATGTGCGGGCCATTCGAAGTGCGGTCGCAGTTGATCACCAGCGCGTTGGTCGCCATGCCCACTTCGATTTCCTGCGCGGCGGCGAGCAGCGTGCGTACGCCCGTGGCGCAGGCCTGCATTAGCGTCGGGCCGCCGGCCTGGGTAGCGCCGATCATGCCGGCAAGCCAGGGCAGGCCGTAGAAGGAATGCTTCTGCGGCACCGAGAAGCCCAGCACGCCGTAGTCGAATGTCATGGGATCGATCCTGCGCTTCGCCAGCTCAAGTTTCGCCACATGCGCGGCGAACTCGATGCTGTGCACGTTGGCAAAACTGCCTTGCCAACGGGCGAAGGGCGTACTCCAGTACGCGCCATAGGGAATTTCTGCTTTGTAGGTCATGTCGATTTCCCGGATAGGCGTGGTAGTGGATTGTCCGGCCTGGTTCGCGTCTCGCGGGTTTTGGCCGCAGGCGATGTCTTAGTGGGCAGAGGCGGCCTGTTCCGCCTCTTTTTCCCTGTCGATCTGTTCTATGGCCTGGATGAGAGAGTGCTTGGCCGCTTGCAGATGCTTGTGCATTGCCCCGGCGGCGGCTTCCGCATCGCGTTTCTTGAACGCGGCATGAATGTTCTTCATGCCACTGAGCGCGGCTTTCCTGGCGCTCGCGTCACCCAGAGTCAGCACACGCAGAAAGCGGACATGGCCCACGTACTGGTCCAGCAGCTTCGACATCCGCCGGTTGGGTACCAGCGCGCGCCAAGCATTGTGAAAGCGGCTGTTGGCTTCCAGGAATGCCCGGAAATCACCATCTTTTTCTGCGGCGACCGCATCCTCGATCGCCGCCGTCATGCTGGCCAGATCGGCGGCGCTGCCGACTTCGACCACCGCGCTGCTGACCGCCGCCGGTTCCAGCAGAAAGCGCAACTGGTAGATCTCTTCAATGTCGGCGTCGGTCAGTTCCGGAACGACGAAGCCGCGTCCCTCCATGGCGATCATGCCCTCGCTTTCGAGGCGCGCCAGCGCCTCGCGCACGGGGGTGCGCGAAACGCCGAGCTGCGCGGCCAGACTAACCTCCTGCAAGCGTTCGCCGGGACGAATCTGGTGGCTGCCGATGTTGTCGCGCAACTGGTGGTAGACCCGATCAGCCAGGCCTGCGGGCCGGTCAAGAGGCTTGATTGACGTGTTCATGTCAGCATCGAATGCGCTATTGCGCTCGCGTCATGGAATACTGGATACTGTATACGTAGTACATTGAAGGTGTCAATAGGAACGGGTGCAAGCAATGGGTCTTTCGCTGGATGATTTGGCGCTGGCAGTCGCGGCCGGACAGCGGCCGGCGCTGGCGCGGGCGCTGTCACTCGCCGAGCGGGACCCGGCCGTCGCCGCCGGTCTCCTCTCCCGGCTCACGGACAAGCTGGGCAGGGCTCAAGTGATTGGCATTACCGGCCCTCCGGGAGCCGGCAAGTCCACTCTCGTTGGAGTCATGCTGAGGCAGTTCTTGCAGATGGGACACCGCGTGGCGGTGTTGGCGGTGGATCCGTCCAGTCCGGTTACAGGCGGGGCCTTGCTGGGAGATCGATTTCGCATCGGGGAGTCCGCCGCTGACGACCGCTCGTTCATCCGCTCGACCGCCACCCGTGGCAGCCTCGGCGGTCTGACCATCGCCGCCCGTCAAATGGTCGAATTGATGGATGCGGCGGGATTCGACCTGATCATGGTTGAAACGGTCGGCACCGGGCAGTCCGAGATTGACATCGCCCGGTTGGCCGACCTGGTGCTGGTGGTATTTCCGCCGGGTCTTGGCGACGAGTTGCAGGCGATCAAGGCCGGCATCCTTGAACTGGCGGATTTGCTGGTGGTTACCAAGAGCGACACGGCAGGGGCGAATCTGGCTTGCCAGGCCTTGCAGACGGTGGCGCCCCTGTGGCGCAACGCACCGCCCATCCATCCGGTAAGCGCGCTGACCGGCGACGGGATTGCCGCTCTCGCCGATGCCGTTCTTGCGCATGCCAAACCTTCGCGACAACCGGCGCGGCGAGCCAGGCACGTGACTGAACCAACGCGCCGTTCTCTGGCGGACAGCTTTCAGAATCTGCGTCACGAACTGGACCTTCGCCTGGCCTTCAATCCGGCTGCCGGTGTGTCGATGCAACTGTTGAATGCTGACCACGATTCACCGGCGTCCAGCCTGCAGGTCATGGTCAGCGTCCGGCCTGACGGCGATTTGTTTCAACTCGGCGCCGTGGCGGGAGCATTCATTGTCCTTGCTTCGGAAATGAATTTGAGATGCATCGTCGGCGATCTGGACATGGCGGGCGGGCGGATGCGACTGCTGCTGGAACGCGCCGATCAGGAACGCTTGTGAATGAGCCCTGCGTCGCCGTACCGCCAGCGCCGACTCTTCCAGTCGACCTCGGTCAGAAACCCGGCGGCGGACAGAACAGGTTTGTCGTTGTGCGGCTGCATGTTCGAATGCCAATTCCAATCCCAATCAATTTTCGGATAACATTTTTTGACCAGATCAGGAGGTGACCCATGCATATGCCCGACGTCCGGCTGCACGAGCCGGGAAGCCTAAAGAATGCCTGCGACCTGTTGCGACAATTCTCGGACCGAGCGCGAGTGCTGGCGGGGGGAACCGATATTCTGGTTGACCTCAGGCAGGATCGCGTCACGGGAGTCGACCAGCTGGTTTCACTGCGGCGGATTCCCGGCCTCAACGACATTGAGGAGACGGCGGACGGGTTGCGCATCGGGGCAATGGTTACGCCGACAGCGGCGGCCCGCCACGAGCGGATCCGGGAGCTGTTTCCGGCATTGGTGGACGCGATCGGCAGCATGGCGGGCTGGCAGGTCCGGAGCCTGGCAACGATGGCCGGAAACATCGCGCGGGCGGTTCCGTGCTCGGACCTGGCGCCAGTTTTCGTCGTCGCGGATGCGGAGGTTCAATTGAACGCCGGCACCTCGAAACGACGCCTGTTCGTTCGCGACTGTTTTGCCGGGCCGCGGCTGACTGTTTTCCGCCACGATGAAATCCTGACCCACATCCTGCTTCCGTTCCCGCGGTCTTCTTGCGGGCTCTCCTATCGCAAGTTTGGACTCCGTGGCGCAAACGCCATCGCCGTGGCCGGCGTGGCTGCGGGACTCTGGCTCAATGCGCGAGGCATGATCGAAGAGGCCCGCATCGTATTGGGTGCCGTGGCCCCCATCCCGTGCGTGTCGCCCAAGGCGAGCGCCTTCCTGGCAGGCAGGAAGCCCGGAGACGATGTCTTTGAAGAAGCCGGCCGGCTGGCGGCCCAGGATGCACTGCCGATCTGTGACGTGCGTGGATCGGACGACTACCGGCGCGATCTGGTCAAGGCGCTGACCGTGGATGCTCTGAACGAAGCGGTTGAACGAGCGCGCAAGGGGGGGAACTGAGATGAAACTGCATCGCAATGTTGTCCTGAAGGTGAACGGACAGGAGCATAACGTCTCGATCAAGGACAACGAGACACTGCTCGACGTGCTGCGCGACAAGCTCGAACTCACCGGCACCAAGAAGGGCTGC
>JAPLQZ010000012.1 GCA_026399415.1 Rhodocyclales bacterium
GTTGTAGGAGGCCAGCGCCAGATGCCAGTCGCCGTGCATTTCGTAGATGGTTTGCAGATAGTCGAGCGCGGCGCCGGTCGAGGCGACGATGTCGCGGCGCTGGTCGAACCACCAGTTTTGCTGCAGCTTGTAGGTCCTGCCCGTGGCGGGAATGAATTGCCACATGCCCAGCGCGCGGGCTGACGAGTAGGCCAGCGGATTGAAGGAACTTTCGACGATCGGCAGCAAGGCCAGTTCGGTCGGCATGCCGCGCTTTTCGAGTTCGACCACGATGTGGTACAGGTAGCGCCGGCTGCGCTCGAAGACGCGCTTCAGCAGATCGGGCCGGTTCAGGTACCAGGCCTGGCGGTCGGCCACCAGCGGGCTGTCGAGGTCCGGCATGGAAAAGCCGTTGCGCATGCGCTGCCACAAGTCGTCGGGCGGCGTGGTGAGGTCGATGGTCGGCATCGGCGGCAGGTCGTCTTTCACTTCCCGCGACTCTTCTGGCAGTTGCATTGGCGGCAGCGCCGTGTTGAACGACAGGCCGGGCGGTGACGCCATTTCCGCCGTCAGTTGCAGCGCCTGCTGGGCATGTGCGGAACCGATCAACAGAAGCAGCAGCGGGGGGAAAAGGCAGCGCAACAGGAACATTGGCGGGAGAGGCACCGGCTAAGGTGCGCGTGAAGGCGGCGAATCTTATCATCCGCGGCGGCGAGGTCGGCGTCTTTTGCCGCATCTGACCCGGGTAGCGCTGCTTTGGATGATCAGGGCGCTATGCCGGTCCTGCGCGAGTTCCGCTACAAAGCGATGGCTTGCTGGCGCAGGGCGACGAGTTCATGTACTTCGGTCTGGCCGAAACGACCCATCTTGTTGTGGGTGACAAATTCACGCTTGATGCCGAAAATCAGCCCGGGAACCAGCCAGAATCGAACCTCAAGGCGCGCACCTACTGTAGTGTTCCAGCCCTGCCCCTCGATCCTGAAGGTATCGAAAGTTCCCGCCGGCACGCTGATGGTTTCCCTCTTGATGATTTGCATATCATAGTAGGCATTGGTTGTCACGCCTCTTTGCGTCCGGCGGAAGGCTGCCGTCCATTTCTTGCCTACCTGAAACTCTGCCGGAGTGAATTGCACCGGCGTGTCGAACTCGATCGGTCCGTTCTTGATGGAGTTGCCCATCAGGTCCGTGATGGTGTTGCCATTGTTGAATTCAACCCGGTCCTCGTCGTAATCCACCCGCGTTACTCGCGGTGAGTAAGTTCGCTCTTCGATGCCGGTCAATATGTCCGACTGTCTGAAGGTGGCCACATCACCGACCGTGAAAATGCGGCCGAGCGGATAGCGCCCGGCGGAGAAGGGATTGGCGGAGGGTGCAATCAGTATTGGTACCGGTACGCCGGCCCGGATATCGATCATGGGCGCGCCGGAAGGTGCCGCCGTCGGGGGCGATGCGGGTGCCGGACCCGGAGCGGACACCGTCGTCGGAGTGGCTTGGGCCGGCTGAACCGGAGCGGGTTTCGCCGTGGCTGCCGGCGCCACTTTCTGTTGCTCGATGCGCTTTTGCTCAGCCAGCTGGCGTTGCTCCTGCTGCTTGCGCTCGTCTGCGGCGCGCTCGGCCTCAAGAATCCGCTGGCGCTCGCGATCCAGGCGTTCCTGTTCCATCCGGTTCTTGACTTCGAGACGCTGCTGCTCTTCCCTTTGCCGCTTTTCGGCCGCCAGTTTCTCGTCTTCCGCCAACAGGCGGGTCAGGCGCATCTGGGCGATCTCGGCGAAGCGGCCGTTGGGAAAGGTGTTGAGGTAGCCTACCCAGTCGTCAATCTTCTTCGAGGACTTGATGCGCGCCCGTGCGGTGGCATCGGCTTCGACCAGCTTTTCCATCTCGGTTTCGGTGAACTTCTTCTGCCCTTCGTTGAAGATGAAGACGTCGCCTTCCAGCGAGGTGGTCTCCCACGGAATCTGGTCGCCATGCGAGGCCAGGCGCACATTGAGCCGGACGCGCTTGAGGGCGTCCTCGATGCGGGTACCGCGCTTGGACAATTCGCGCACCAGGTTCTCGGTGTACAGGCCGTTTGCGCCGTCGCCATCCGAGGCCACGTTGCCGGGCGAGGTGGCGTAGGCGAGCAGGCTGCCGACCGGCGCGTCGAACTGCGACAGGCCCTTCTGCTCGGGCCGATAGGAGGCGCCAAAGGGGTTGTTGCGGCAGGCATCGAGGATGACGACGAAGGTCTTGTCCTTGGCGGCACTGAACTGGCCGAGCAACAGGCCGAGATCGACGCAGCGCTCCTTCATGTGCTCCTGCTTTTCCACCACGGCATCGACCGGCAAGAGGTAGTTGCGCCAGTCAAGCTGGGCGCCATGGCCGGCGTAGTAGAACACCACCAGCCTGGTCTCCGGCTTCTTGACTGCCGCGCCGAAGCGTTCGATCGCAGCCATCATGTCGGTGCGCTTGGCGTTGAGGTGCGAATCGACGGTGAAGCCGGCCTGGGTGAACAGGCCGCTGACGGCCTTGGCATCGTTGGCCGGATTGACCAGCGGCGCATCGTGGTAGCTGCTGTTGCCGATGATCAGCGCCAGCCGCGAAGGATCGGGAGCGGCCCAGACGTTCCGGAAAGACAGTGCCGGCGGGATCGCAGCGAGGGTTTGAATGAAGCGGCGGCGGCTGGTCATGGCTCGGCCCTCCTTCTCAGAAGCGATTCTTCCATTCGCGGATGGCGGTGAAGGTCTCCACCGCGTCGGCCGGAATGCGTCCGAGGCGGCTTGCCGCTGCAGCGCGCACGGCGGGGGCATCCCAGCGCAGGAAGGGGTTGGTTTCGAGTTCGCTGCGGATGCTGGTCGGGATCGTCGGGCGGCCTGCGGCGCGATCTTTGGCTACGTTTTCGCTGCGCCGCTGCACGGCGATGCTGCCCGGTTCGACGGCCAGGGCAAAACGCAGGTTGCTCTGGGTGTATTCATGGGCGCAATAGACAAGAGTCGGCGCTGGCAACACGGCGAGTTTGGCCAGGGAATCCTGCATTTGTGCCGGAGTGCCTTCGAACAGCCGCCCGCAGCCGGCGCCGAACAGCGTGTCGCCGCAGAAGACCGCGCCGTGGCCGTTGAGAGTTGGGCCATAATAGGCGATGTGGCCGCGGGTATGTCCGGGCACGGCGATGATGTCGAGGTGAAGCGAAATTTCCGGCAGTTCGATGCGTTCGCCGCCGGCCAGCGAGTGGCTAACGCCGGGGATGTTCTCCAGGCCCGGGCCGAACACGGGGACGGGAAAGCGGGAGAGAAGTTCCGCCAGACCACCGACGTGGTCGCCGTGATGATGGGTAGACAGAATGGCGCAGAGGCGGTCGCCGCTCCGTTCCAGGTAGGCGAGTACCGGCGCGGCATCGCCCGGGTCGACCACCGCAACGTGACCTCCGGCGCGCAGCAGCCAGATGTAGTTGTCGTCGAAAGCGCGCAGTCCGAGTATTTCAGTCATAAAGCGATTTTCTCCAAATACTGCACAATGTCAATTCAAGGATTCGAAGACTGGCTGGAAACGCCGGCCGGCCGGTATGTGCTCAACTGGGAACAGCAGCAGCACGACCTGCTGGTCGCCGACATTTTTGGCTTCAATGCGGTGCAGCTTTCCTTGCCTACCCATGATTTCCTGCGCGCCAACCGCATGTCGCTGCGTTTCCGTTGTGATGACGGACGCTACGCCGGCGCGTCGGAGGTGCGCTCCGATCTGCATTATCTGCCCTTTGCGGCCAACAGCATCGATCTTGTGGTGATGCCGCACACGCTGGAATTCGACGCCAATCCGCATCAGGTGCTGCGCGAAGTGGAGCGCGTGCTGGTGCCGGAGGGGCATGTGATCGTCACCGGTTTCAATCCCTTCAGCCTGTGGGGCGCCAGGCGCAAGCTGTCGCGGCGGCAGGCGCTGCCGCCGTGGCGCGGCGCCTACCTCAGCGTGCCGCGCCTGAAGGACTGGTTCTCGCTGCTCGGCTTCGAGATGCAGGCGGGCGCCTTCGGCTGTTACGCACCCGCCGTGACGCAGGAAAAATGGCTGCGCCGCTTTCAGTTCATGGATGCCGCCGGCGACCGCTGGTGGCCGATTGCCGGCGCGGTGTATATCGTTCAGGCCGTCAAGCGCCAGCAAGGCATGCGCCTGATCACGCCGACCTGGAGCGACCGCATGGCGCGCGCCAAGGCCCTGGTAACCGTTACGCAGCGAGTGGATCAATGATCGAAATCTTTACCGACGGTGCCTGCAGCGGCAATCCCGGCCCCGGCGGCTGGGGCGCCATATTGCGCCATGGCACGACCGAAAAGGAACTGTTCGGCGGCGAGGCCCTGACCACCAACAACCGCATGGAAATGATGGCGGTGATCGAAGCACTGCGTGCCTTGAAGAAGCCGGTGCAGGCGCGTGTGCATACCGATTCGCAGTATGTGCAAAAGGGCATCAGCGAATGGATACACGGCTGGAAACGGCGCGGCTGGAAAACCGCCGGCAAGCAGCCGGTCAAGAATGAGGACCTGTGGCGCGAACTGGACCGGCTGGCAGCCCAGCATCAGGTCGAATGGATCTGGGTCAAGGGCCATGCCGGTCATGCCGAGAACGAGCGTGCCGACGTGCTGGCACGGCGCGGCGTCGACCTCGCCCGCAACGGAGGCTAGGAGGCAAATGCGCAAGGTCATACTCGACACCGAAACCACCGGGCTCGATTTCAAGACCGGCGATCGCGTCGTCGAAATCGGTTGCGTCGAACTGCGCGGTCGCCAACTCACCGGTCAGCGCTTCCATGCCTATCTGAACCCGGGGCGTCCGGTTGCCGACTCGGAACGAATCCACGGCCTGTCCGACGACTTCCTCGCCGACAAGCCGAAGTTCGCCGAGGTCGCCGCCGACTTCATGGAGTTCGTCCGCGGCGCTGAACTGGTGATTCACAACGCCGCCTTCGACATCGGCTTTCTCAACAACGAACTGGGCCTGTTGCAGCACGAGAGCATGGAGCAGCTTTGCGGCGAGGTGATCGACACGCTGCGCATGGCGCGCGAGATGCGGCCGGGCAAGAAGAACAATCTGAACGCCCTGTGCTCCGAATTCGGCGTGGACAATTCCGGCCGCCAGTTGCACGGTGCGCTGCTCGACGCCGAACTGCTGGCCGAGGTTTACCTGGCCATGACGCGCGGCCAGAACTCACTGGAGATCGAGTTCGACAGCCCCGCCGTCGACTATTCCATGGGCGGCACGCGCCAGCGTCCGCCGCTGATGGTGCTGCGCGCCAGCGCCGAAGAACTCGCCGACCATGCCCGCGTGCTCGGCGAAATCGACAAGGAGAGCAAGGGCAAGTGCCGCTGGCGCGACCTGGAGAGTTCGCAGCAGGCGTGAGTTGCGCTGCCCGTCCGCTACCTGCGGTGACAAATCTGTTTCGACTTCTTGATCGGCACCCGGAACCGCTGAACGAATTGCAGAACTGATCTCGCTGGCTCTTCGCGGCCAGTCGCGCTCATTTGCCGTGCGCGGACCTGCACAAAACGAAGGTCCGCTGCTTGCCGGATAGCTGACCCTCGGAAACATCAGGCTTGAGATGCAATGGCATCAATTGACAACCTCGAAAGATGGGGTCAAAGGCCGCCAAAGCACAAATACTTGACCTGCAAATACTCATCGATGCCGTAATGCGAACCTTCACGGCCGATGCCTGACTCCTTGATGCCGCCGAAGGGTGCCACCTCGTTCGAGATGATGCCGTCATTGATGCCGACCATGCCGTACTCGAGTTGCTCGGCGACGCGCCAGACACGGCCGATGTCGCGCGAGTAGAAGTACGAGGCCAGGCCGTAGCGCGTATCGTTTGCCATGCGCACGGCGTCTTCGTCGGTCTTGAAGCGAAACAACGGTGCCACTGGCCCGAAGATTTCTTCCTGGGCAAGGTCCATCGCCGAAGTCACCTCGGTCAGAATCGTTGGCGCATAGAAATTTCCACCTCTGGAATGTCGGCCGCCACCGAGTAACACCTTGGCACCCTTGGCAACGGCGTCGGCTACCAGCTTCTCGACCTTGGCGATCGCCGCCTGATTGATCAGCGGACCGATCTGCGCTCCAGGTTCAAGACCGTCATCGACCTTCATCGCCGCCACGGCTTCCGCCAGTTTGGCGGCGAAGGCGTCGTAGATTCCATCCTGCACCAGCAAGCGGTTGGCGCAGACGCAGGTCTGGCCGGCGTTGCGGTACTTCGAAGCCATTGCGCCGCGCACCGCCGCGTCGAGATCGGCGTCGTCGAACACGATGAAGGGTGCATTGCCACCCAATTCGAGCGACACCCGCTTGATGGTGCCGGCGCATTGAGCCATCAGGCGTTTGCCAACCGGCGTCGAGCCGGTGAAGGAGAGTTTGCGGACGATCGGACTCGACGTCAGCACCTCGCCGACCACTGCGGGACGCGCGGTGGTCACGATGTTCAGAACGCCGGCAGGGATGCCGGCGCGGGTCGCCAATTCCGCCAGAGCCAGGGCCGACAGTGGAGTCGCCTCGGCCGGCTTGACCACCGACGTGCAGCCGGCGGCCAGGGCCGGACCGACCTTGCGCGTGATCATGGCAATGGGAAAATTCCACGGCGTGATGGCCACCGTCACGCCCACCGGTTGCTTGATCACCACCAGGCGCTTGTCCGCGGTGGGCGCGGGAATCACGTCGCCGTAGACGCGCTTGCCCTCCTCGGCGAACCATTCGATGAAGGAGGCGCCATAGGCGACTTCGCCACGCGCTTCGGCGAGAGGCTTGCCTTGCTCAAGGGTCATCAGCACGGCCAAGTCCTCCTGGTTGGCCATGATCAGGTCGTGCCAGCGCCGCAGCAGCGCGGCGCGTTCCTTGGCGGTCTTGTTCCGCCAGGCCGGCAGGGCAGCATCGGCGGCGGCGATGGCGCGCTCGGCCTCGGCGGCGCCGAGGTCGGGCACGCGAGAGATTTCGGCGCCGGTAGACGGATTGCAGATGGCATGAGTGGCGCCGTCATCGGCGCCAACCCAGGCACCGTTTATGAAAGCAAGGCTTTTTAGCAGCGAAGCGTCTTTGAGTTGCATGGTTGAGCTCCTTCAGAAGAGTTGGAATCAGGTCAGGATTGCGGCCAATACTTCGCGGGTGGTCGCCGGTACCGGCACCGATTGGCCGCTCCGGCGATCGACGTAAACATGGACAAAATGCCCGGCGGCGGCGATCTCTTCGTCGTCATTGCGGAACAGGCCGACCTCGTAGCGGATGCTTGAGTTGCCGATCCGAGCAACGCGGATTCCGGCGGCCACCGCATCCGGAAAGGCCAGAGGACGGAAATAGCCGCACGAGGTCTCGACCACGAAGCCGACGATATCGCCCTGATGGATGTCGAGAGCACCGCATTCGATCAGGTACTGGTTGACCGCCGTGTCGAAGTAGCTGTAGTAGTTGACGTTATTGACATGTCCATAGATATCGTTGTCCATCCAGCGGGTGGGAATGATCTGGAAATGCCGGTAATCGGAACGACGTTGATCACGCAGGGACATGTCGGCGCTTCCTCAAAACGCAGCCTGGTAAATCGCCAGGGCGTCGTCATAGGCCATGTCGCGCGGGTTGTTCACCAGCAGGCGCTGGATGTTCATGACGTCCTTCGCCAGCATGGGCAGATCGTCTTGCTTGACGCCGGACTCGCGCAGGGTCTGGGCGTAGGGCATGGCGGCGACCCGTGCGCGGATGGCCGCGACGAAAGCGGTGGCGGCCACCTGGTCGCTGGCGGCAACCAGTTCCGGCAGGATGGCGCGACCCAGCTCGGCATACAGGGCTTTGGCCGCCGGCAGGTTGAACTCCAGCACGGGACCCAGCACCAGCGAATTGGTCAGTCCATGCGGCAGGTGGTAATGGCCGCCGAGCGGGTAGGCCAGCGCGTGCACCGCGGCCACGGGCGCATTGGCGAAGGCCATGCCGGCGAATAGGGAACCGAC
This sequence comes from Rhodocyclales bacterium, assembly GCA_026399415.1. Lineage (GTDB taxonomy): Bacteria > Pseudomonadota > Gammaproteobacteria > Burkholderiales > Rhodocyclaceae > Sulfuritalea. The sequence goes on from JAPLQZ010000012.1 coordinate 7,926, forward strand.
GAGCATGTTCTCGCGCACCGTCGCGTCCTTGCCGTCGTTTACGGCGGCCAGCAGGTTGGCGTAGAGCAGTTGCAACGCCTTGATGGCCAAGGCATCCGAGAGCGGATTCTTCTTCAGCCGGGTAGTGAAGGCTTCGATGGCATGGACCATGGCATCGACGCCGGTCATGGCCGTGACGGCGGGTGGCAGGCCCAGCGTCAGGCGGCTGTCGAGCAGCGCCACATCGGGATAGAGCAGCGGCGAGACAACGCCCTTCTTTTCGTGGCTGGGCGTGGTCAGGATGGAGATCGGCGTGACCTCGGAACCGGTGCCGGCAGTGGTCGGCACCTGGATCAGCGGCAGACGCGGCCCGCGCGCGAGGCCGATGCCGTAGATGTCGGGCAGGGTCTGCGGTGTGCGCACCAGCAGTGCCACCAGCTTGGCCGTATCGAGCGAACTGCCGCCGCCAAAACCGACCACGCCGTCGACGCCCGCCGCACGGGCCGCGTCAACGGCTGCCTGCACGCTGGTTTCCGGCGGATCGGCGAGAACATCCGAGAACACCATCGTGGTGACGCCGGCGGCGGCGAGCGAGGCAACCGCCCCGTCGATCAGTTTGGCCTTGATCAAGCCGGCGTCGGTAACCAGAAACAGGCGGGAGATGCCGAGGCTGCGGGCGATTTCGCCAAGGCGATCGGCGCCACCTTGTTCGCAGATGATCTTGGGAGTGGTTTCAAAGGCAAATTGCGACATGAGGATTCCCTTCTTTCAGACAGTGTTGAGTTCAGGATGCGCGGACAACGCCGCGCTCGATGCGATAAGCCAGGTCCACCAGTTCGGCGCTGTGCGTGTCGTCCGATTCGGAGAGAATGATCGACAGACCTTCCTGCCGCAGGCCGCCGATAACCTCGACAAGGCGGCGCGAAAGCACCGGCGCCACCCCTTCGAAAGGCTCGTCGAGCAGCAACAGCTTGTTCCCCGGCATCAGGGCGCGGGCCAGGGCCACCAGCTTCTGCTGGCCTCCGGAAAGCTGCATGGCGCGCCGCGTACGGAATTCGAGCACCTCCGGCATCAGCCCGTAGATCCATTCGAGGCGAGTGGCCGCCTCACGGATTCCGTTGGCCCAGGCCGGCAGAAGAACGTTTTCCTCGACGGTCAGGGCGGGAATCAGGCGCCGATCTTCCGGCATGTAGCTGATGCCGCGGCGGGCCAGGGCATATGGCGCCAACAACTGGAGATCCTCGCCGTCGGCGGCGAGGCGGGCGGCATGGCGGGGCATCAGGCCCATGATGGCGCGCATCAGCGTGGTCTTGCCGGCGCCGTTGCGGCCGATGAGGCCGACCATCTTGCCCGCCGGCACTTCCAGCGAGACATCGCGCAGGACAGGGATGCGGTCGATGGCGACGTTAAGCGAGCGAACTTCAAGGGCGGCGTTCATGCGGCGGCTCCCAGCACGGCATTGATATCCAGGTGATGGCCAACCACGAGTTCCTGCACCCGGGCATCGCCGAGTACGCTGCGCGGCGGCCCGTCGGCAATGATCTCGCCGCTATAAAAGGCCATCAGGCGCGTCACGTAGCGCGCGACGATTTCCATGTCGTGTTCGACGAAAAGCACGGTGACGTTATGCTGGCGTACTACTCCAATTACCGTGTCCATGAGGGCGAACTTTTCCTCTGAACTGACCCCGCTGGTCGGCTCGTCAAGCAGCAGCATGCGCGGCCGGCTGACCAGGGCCATGGCAATATCGACCAGCTTGCGCGCACCTTGCGGCACAGTGCTGACCAGCGCGTCGCGATAGCGGGTCACGCCGAATTCCGCGAAGATGGCGTCGGCCCGCTCTCGCCGCTCGGGGGTATCGAGGGGACGGAAGAGGGATGGCTGCGGGCCTTCGGCCGCCACCAGCGAGACGAGGGCGTTCTCGAGCACGGTCAGCTTGGGGAAAAGCTGGGCCACCTGGAAGGAACGGGCCATGCCAAGGCGGGTAATGTCGCGCGGCTGGCGGCCGATGACCGACTGACCGTCGAAGAGAATGTCGCCGCTGCTGGGCGGCAGATAACCCGTGACCATGTTGATGAAGGTCGTCTTGCCGGCGCCGTTGGAGCCGATCACGCCGACGATCTCGCCCTGGCCGATGCTGACGTTGAGGTCATTGGCGGCGACTACCGCGCCGAAGGTTCGCGTCAGGCCACGCGTTTCCAGGATCGCGCTCATTGGACTACCTTCCCCCAGCCCCCTGCCCAAGGCAGGGGGTGACGGTGGTTCGCCGCTGCGCGGCTCCGTATGTTGGCTGCGCCCCCCTTGGGGCGGCCCGGCGGGGGGCGCTCATGCTTCCACCTCCCGCTTCCTGTCGCGCGCCACAAGGCTCCACAGCCCCTTGGGCAGGAACAGGATGAGGGCGAGCAGGATCACGCCCAGGGTCATCTGCCAGAAATGGGGCGCCTCCTGGATGGCGAAGGTACGGATCACCGAGAACACGATGGCGCCGATGAAGGGCGCCGCGACGTGGCCGGTACCGCCGAGAATGGCGATGAAGACGAACTCGCCCGAGGTGGTCCAGATCGCCATGTCGGGATCGATGTGGCCGCTAGCCAGAGCCGTCAGCCCGCCGCCGAGGGCAGAGACGCCGGCCGCCGCCACGTAGTTGACGAAGAGCACGCCCTGGGGCGAGATGCCGAGGAAGTCGACGCGAATCTCATTCTCGCGCACGGCCTCGGTGACGCGGCCCAGGCTGGAGACCATGAAGCGGTGAAAACCGATGGCCACGACAGCGGCAACGAGGACAGTGAGCAGATACATGGTCCGCTTCCTCGCATCGCCTTCGGGTACCCAGCCGAGGAAACTGGGCGGTACCACGTTGAAGCCGTCGGTCGAACCCAGTGCGGAGGATTTGACCAGCACGCCGTAGAGAACCATTGACAGCGCCAGCGTCAGCATGGCGTAGAAAATTTCGCGGTAGCGCGTCAACAGCCAGCCGCAGGCGAGCGCCAGCAGGATCGCGGCGACCGTCCCCAGTGCCAGCAGCGCAAAGGCATCGCCGATGCCCAGGTACTGGGCGGCGAGGCCGACCCCGTAGCCGCCGATGCAAAAGAACAGCGCCTGGCCGAATGACACCAGTCCGGCGCGCATCTGGATGACGACGCCGAGCACCACCAGCGCCTTGGCCAGGGCCAGCGTGAGCAGAAAGGCCAGCCAGGCCGGCATCAGCCACGCGCCGGCGGCGAAAACGGCTGCGGCCAACAGCAGCGCCGGTTCGGTCGGCGAGGAAAAGCAGTTGCGAAGGGACATTCAGATTCTCCTGGCCAGGGTCTGCCCGAACAGCCCTTGCGGACGGATGGCGAGCACCAGAAACATCACGCCGTAGATGACAAATAGCTCGAACTCCGGCGCGACATGGACCGCAAAGGAACGCGACAGGCCGACCAGGATGGCACCGGCGGCGGCGCCACCGATGCTGCCGAGGCCGCCGACCACGACCACGGCAAAAGCCAGCACGATGACTTCGACGCCGATCCCCGGCGTGACGGAAATTGCCGGCGCCGTCAGTGCCCCGGCCAGCGCACCGAGCACCGAGCCGATGGCGAAGGTCGCGGCGAACATCGCATTGACGTTGACGCCCATGGCAATCGCGATCTCGCGATCGTGAATGACCGCGCGCAGCAGGCGGCCCTTGTTGGTCCGGTTGAGCACGAACCAGGCGGCGAGTCCGACCAGAATGGAAACCGCGATCAGCACCAGGTCGTAGTTGGCAAAGCGCAAACTGCCACCGACTGCCGTCTGCCCGAGCAGCCGGTAGGGTTGGTAGGCGAAGTAGGGGTCGACGCCCCAGATCAGCTTGGTGGCATCTTCAAGAATCAACAGCAGCGCGTAGGTGACGATGACCATCAGGATTTCGTCGCGGCCATGCAGGAAGCGCAGCAAGCCCTTCTCGATAATGACGCCGACGATGGCGCCGGAGACCAGCGCGCAGCCGATCAGCAGCAAAAAACTCCAGTAGGGGTTGCCATGCTCGCCGGAGAAATACCAGCCCACCAGCGAGGCCGCGGAATAGGCGCCGATGGCGTAGAAACTGCCGTGCGCCATGTTGAGCACGCGCATCACCCCGTAGATGATGGTCAGCCCTGCCGCCACCAGGAACAGCCACGAGGCATAGATCGCCCCGTCAATCAGGATCGCAAAAAAACTGGTCATGAAACTCCCTTCAGGGCGAGGCAAAATGCCTCGCCCTGCCACACGGATTACAGTCGATAGCTGGTCCTGGTCTAGTTACACTTGGCGCCCGGAAAACCCGCCTTGATCCAGTCCGCGGCATTGCTGCCGTCCGGCGGCATCAGGCATTCGCCGGCATAGGTCTTGACCTTGGCGACGCTGGCCTTGCCTGACTTGGCATCGAACTGGTACTCGCCGAAGGAGACGCTCTGCACTGCCTGGTGACCCTTGGAGCGGGACATGATGACGGTGCCGCTGGGCGCTTCGAAGCTGAGCCCGGCCAGGCCTTGGACGATATTCTCGGCAGTGGGCATGGCGCCTGCTTTGGCGGTCTTCTCGGCGGCTGCCTTGAGGCCGAGGATGGCCTGCACCATCTTGTAGGCTGGGTAGGTCGGCGGCTCCTTGAACTGCGCCGTGAAGGCCGGGCGGAACCAGTCGTTGAGCGCGTTCTTCGGCGCGAACGCGCCGAAGGGGCCGCGGCCGCCAATGACGGTGCCGTTGGGGACGTTGGCCTTGAAGTGCTCGACGCCGGTCTCGCCGGCGGTCAGCACGGCGACGGACTTGTCGAACAGGCCGCGGGCACCGCCTTGCAGCATCAGCGCTTCCATGTCGCCGCCCCAGAAGCTGGAGTGAATGAGATCCGGAGTGCTCACGGAAATGGCCGAAATTTCTGCGCCGTACTGGCCTTGTCCGAGCTTCGGCCACTGTTCCGAAACCACCTTGACTTCAGGTTTGATCTGCTTGAAGGCGAGGATGAAGTCATTCCAGGAATCCTGGCCCCACGCGTAGTTCTGCTGGATGCTGGCGACGCTCTTGACGTTCGGCCGCGTTTCAGCGATGTAGCGCGCCGCGGCGACGTTATCTACCACTGCGTCGAGGCCGGTGCGGAACAGGAACTTGGGATTCTTGACGGTTTCGAAAACCTTGGAGGTGCCACAGTCGAAGAAAATGGTCGGGACTCCCAGTTCCTCGACCGCCGGCGCGATGGCGATGCAATCGCCGGAGGATATGTAGCCGATCACGGCATCGACCTTCTGACGTTGCACGAGGTTGCGGAATTCTTCGGTCTGTTTGGTGGCGCCGCCGGCCTCGTCGATGATCACGGTTTCGATCTCGATACCGTTGATGCCCTTCTTGCCATAAGGAGCCGGCAGCTTGCCGGCATTGAGAGCCTCAACCGCGAGTTTGGCCGCATTCGCCGCCGGCACGCCGAATGGCCCCGCCGCCGCCCCGGACAGGAAGGTGACAATGCCGATCCGATACTTGCCGTTGTCGGCGGCAAGGGCGGAGGTCGAGACCGCTCCTGCCAAGGCAAGCGCGGCGGCGATGGCGGAAAGGCGAAAACTGGGGCGAGAGAACTGCGGCGAGGCTTGCATGGACGACTCCTATTGAGTTGGTATGGGTGGTGGGGCGGGACTTCCGGTGTCGCCGCGCGCACGAACGCGGCGGGAACGAACGAGGTCGAGTGGCGGCTGCAATTCTTCGGCGCGATACACGACCCAGCGGCCGAGCATGACCTTGGCCGGCGCAAAGGCACTGTTGGGCACGACCTCGCCGATGGCCTGGGCCTGGACGATCTGGTGGGTTTCCGCATCGATGTGGGACACATACCCCTCGGGGTCTTCCGGCAGGCTCAGGTGCAAGCCCTCGAGGGTGCGAATCAGTTGTTCGTTGCCGGCCCGTTTGCCGGCCAGCGCCAGCGCCCGGCCGATGGCCATGATTCCGGCATAGGCGCCTTCGGCCGCGTAGGTGGGGAAGCGCCCTTCGAGATGATGAAAATCGTCGACGAACTTGCGGTTACGGGCGGTCTCCGGCCAGTTGTTGTGGTGCCGCGCGGAGAGGATCAGGCCGCTCGGAGCCTGCTCGCCGAGGGAAACGAGCACGTCGAAATTGCCGCCGGTATCGAAGTTGGCCAGCCGGGTCTTGTCGAGCAGACCGGAAGACAGCGCCTGCTTGAGGAAAGCGATGAAATCGCCGCCCCACAGCGCCGTCACGATGACGTCAGGTTTGGCTGCCTTCAGTTCGGCGATGTAGGCAGTGTAGTCGGGTTCATACAGGCGCGGCCAGAGGTGGCCGGCCATCTCGTAGCGGACGCCTTGACTGGCCATGGCATCTTCGAGATCGCGCCAGGCGATATGACCGTAATCGTAATCGGGTCCGATGAAGGCCATGCGTCGCCAGCCGCTGGTTTTCTGCAGATTGGCGAGATAGCGGGCGCCGGCCGCCATCGACGTGTAGGTGTCGTTGGAGACCCGAAAATAATGCCGGTGGAAATCCTCTATGGTCAGCCGTGATGATGCATGGTCGGTGCCGATCATGATTACCTGGCGCGCACGCGAGACGCGGCTGACGGCCTGGGCAACGCCGGAACTGACGACGCCGCAGAGAAAGCGCACTTTGTCGCGGGTGATGAAATTTTCAGCGATGCGCGTCGCCACCGACGCCTTGGAGCGGTCGTCCTCGACCAGAATGCGCAGCTTCGGGGCGGTGCCAGGTGGCAATTCGGCTGCCAGGTCGGCCAGGGCCAGCTTCATGCCGGCGATGCTGTCGCGGCCATAAATCGCCGCGCGTCCGGCGAGCGGAAACATGCAGCCGACCGTGGCGTCGGCCGACCGTGGTGAAGCACCGAATTCGATGCGAGCCTGGCCAGAAATGGGCCAGGCGATTACCGCGAGGCCGATCGCCAGCCGAACTCGCCATGCGGCACATCGCCCGGCGGCGAGCAGCGGATCAGTAAGGTGCTTGCGGAAACAAAATGAAAACAACATCTTCTCCTCCGATGGCTGGATCATGACAGCGCCTATTGTGATTGTTAACGGCGGTGTTCACTGGCCAGCACGGGGAGGTATCGCAAGACATATGCCATGCGCTCGGGCCGCAAGGCGAAGCGCTTGCTGGACAAGCGAAGAGGAGTAATTCGAGAATGCAGCCCGTGGCCCGCGCGTTCAATACGGGCCTGAGGATGAGCGGAAACCGCTCACGGGTGATCGGCGTTAATTTGCCATGAGCGGAAACCGCTCAAGCGATGCCAAGTCTTTGCAGGCGACGCTTGAAGGCATGCCTTGAGATACCGAGGTGATCCGCTGCACGACCCTTGTGGCCGCCACACCGCTCGAGGGCGGAGAGAAGGAGATCGCGCTCAGTATCAGCGAGGGTAGTGCCGATGGATGCGCTGGTGCGACTGGACGCTTCCGCATTTCCGGCAACCGTCGCTGCTTGATCGATCGGCCCGGTGACGGCAATCTCCGTTGGAAGATCCACGATGCCGATCTCCCGCCCCGGGAACAGGATGGTCAGGCGCTCGATCAGGTTTTTCAGCTCGCGCACATTGCCTGGCCAGCGATAGGCCGCCAGCAGTTTTCCCAGGGAGTCGGTAATCCGGATCGGCGCCACCCCTTCCTCGTGGGCATAGTGATGGGCGAAATGCTCCGCCAGCTGTACGGCATCGCCCCCTCTGGCGCACAGGGCGGGAACCTTCAGGCAAATGACATTGAGGCGATAGTAGAGATCCTCGCGGAAGCGTCCGGCGCTTACCTCGGCGGACAGGTCGCGGTTCGTCGCAGCGACGACTCGGACATCGGCCTGCGCGGAACGTGTCGAGCCGATCGCCCGGTACTGGCCGTCTTCCAGAAAGTGCAGGAGCTTGGCCTGGAGGTTGAGCGGCATTTCCCCGATCTCGTCGAGGAACAGCGTGCCCTTGTCGGCCAGACTGACCAGGCCAACGCGGCGCTGATGGGCGCCGGTGTAAGCACCTTTTTCCGCGCCGAACAGCTCGGCTTCGATCAATTGTTCCGGCAGCGATGCGCAGTTGATCTCGATGAAGGCCCCGCCGGCACGAGCGCTACCGGCATGAATGGCCTTGGCGACGAGCGCCTTGCCGGTACCGGATTCGCCCAGCACCAGAATGCGGGTGGCATTGCTGGCCGCAATGCGTTCGACGGTGGCGGCCAGTTCGCGCATCGCCGTACTTGCGCCGACCAGCCCGGTGTTGCGTAATGCGGCACGACGGTGAAAATCGATCTCGACAGCCATCTGGCCACGTTCGAGCACCGTGCGTATGGTGTGCAGCAGGTCATCGAGATCGAAGGGCTTGGTGAGGTAGTCTGCGGCTCCCATCTTGACGGCCTTCACCGCCGCCCGCGTGTCGCCGTGGGCCGAGATCATGATGACCTGTGGCGCGCCGTTGGTCCGCTGCATCGTTTCAAGGACTTCCAGCCCGGTCCGGTCGGGGAGGCGCAGATCGAGCAGCACCAGGTCGGGCCGCAACTCGGCCACGGCGTTCAATCCAGCCAGCGCGGTACCGGCTCCATGGACCGTGTAGCCTTCTTCTTCGAGCGCAAAGGACAGGGAACTGACGAGGCTGCTCTCGTCGTCAATGATCAGGATGGTTGGCATGGCTTGGCAATGGGAAGCAGAACGCGAACCACGGTACCGTGTCCGGGCGCGCTGTCAATACCTATCTGTCCACCGTTCAATTCGCACAGTTGGCGCGAAATGCTGAGTCCCAGACCGACCCCTTTGGTTTTGGTGGTGAAGAAGGGGTCGCTGACCCGGCCCAGGAGTTCCGCTGGAATGCCGCAACCGGTATCCCGGACCTCGATGGCTACCTGCCCGTTTTCGGACGTCGCGCGCAAAATCACGGCGCCCTTGGCCGGCGTAGCCTGGACGGCATTGAGGGCCAGGTTGAGGACGATCTGCTGCAGATGGTCCGGGTCGGCCCACACTTCCAGATCGGGATTGCCCTGACAGCTGAAATGCACGCCGCGCACCAGTGCTTCCGGCTCGATAATCGCCGAGATCCGCCGGGCCAATTCACGAACCGACACCGCTCCCGGAGCTGGATGGCGAGGCCGCCCGAAGTCGACCAGATCGCTGACGACCCGCGCCAGGCGATCGATTTCTCCCTCCATCTCCGCCAGCAATTGTGTGCGTTTGGGGTCGCTCTCGCGCCGCGCCAGGGCTTGAACGCTGGTCTTGATGGCCGCCAGCGGATTGCGAATTTCGTGCGCAATCCCGCTGGCAAATTCGCCCAGCACCGCGAGTTTCTCCAGGCGCACGGCGCGCTCGAGATGCTCCTTGAGCTTGCCTGACATGGCGTTGAAGGCGTGCGACACGGACGCAATTTCGTCGCTTCCGTGCTCGGCAATCCGATGGTCGAGTTGTCCCGAAGAAATCGCCTTGGCCCCACTCAGGAGTAGACCGATTCGTTTGCGCAACTGCTGGGACAGGCGGTAGAAAAGTAACACGATCAGCGCGGCACTCACGAGCGCCGCAATCAGCAGCACCCGCCGTTCGAGCGCGAAGGACTTGAGCACGGCCATCGATTCGACTTCGAGCAACGGACGCCAGCCAGGCAGGATTTCCGGACCGGCGACAATTTCCCCGTGAGCGGCAGCCGCCTGGCCGACCGTATTGAAATCGCCGGCGGGCGTTCGCAGCAAGGGCTGCAGGGCGCCTGCCGCGGCGTTGGCGCCAAGTTGTTCGGTGAGCGAGGCGAGGCGGACGTGCAAGGCGATATAGCCGGTGATCTGGTCGGCTTGCCGGCCGCGCAGCGGGTGACGCAACAACAGCCAACCCGAATCGCCGCCGGTCGCCGGCATGGGGCCGATGATCTCGGTTTCGCCGAGCGTCGTCTTCGGTAGCCCGGCAGTTGCGAAGGGACGGTCGGCCCAGTAGGGCGGACCCGATGCCGCCTGGCCGGGCACCGCAAGCTGCAGGCGGCCGTCGGCGGCGAAGAAGAGAATGCCGTAGAGATCCGGAAGGTCGGATTCGATCTGCAACAAGGCTGCCACCTCGTCGCTTGTCTCGCCCTTGCGAGCACTTGCAAAACCCGAGATTCCCGGATAATTGGCCAGCGTCTCGATCTGGTAGCGCCGCGCCTCGATGTAGGCACCGAGCCGGTTTGCGGTTGCCGTCAGATGCGTCGAGATCTTCTCGCCGAGCAATTGTTCGAGCGCATTTCCCGTGAAACGATCATAGAGCAGTCCGATTGACAGTACCGGAAGAGTGGACGCAAGCACGGACAGGATCACGTAGCGTCGAACGATGCTCTTATCTATGACCATGGCTTTTCGAGGATTGTCGGGAAAGGCGAACTTGCACTCTAAAGCAAAATTCCGGCCCGCCCAGATCAGAGTTCACTGCGAGCAGTTTTGCCTGGATCAATGACCGCTTGGAGGCTGCGGACTCAACCGGTGGATGCAACACACTAGAGATTGCATAAGCAGAAGAAGTGTTGCAAATGAAACAAAGACCACGGATCCATTACACGGAGAGTCAGAGGGTCTTGATGTAGGAGCGCTGGCAGACAGTCGAGTCCCTCCAGCAGATCGCACACTAGTGTCGATCAGGTGTTCGGTAGCACCACTATTTTTCCCTTGACCTGACGGTTGGCGATTTTTGCGATTGCATCAGCGGCGGCCGCCAGCGAAAAGTGTTCGCTGACCACGGGGCGAATGGTGCCGGCGGCGAACCATGCATGGAGCTGGTGCAGGTTGGCGAGATGGCCGGCCGGGTCGTGCTTGGTCGAGTCGCCCCAATACACGCCGACGATCGAGCGCTCCTTGAGCAGTGCGAGGTTGAGCGGAATTTTCGGAATATCGCCGGCGGCGAAGCCGATCACCAGCAGCCGTCCGTGCCAGGCCAGGGCGCGCAGCGCCGGCTCGGTGTAGGGTCCGCCTACGGGATCATAGACGACGTCGGCGCCTTTGCCGGCGGTGAGTTCGTTGATGCGGTCCTTGAGGTTTTCGGTGCTGTAATTCACCGTGTCGTCAGCGCCGACTCTCTTGCACAGTTCCAGCTTGTCGTCGCTGGAGGCGGCGGCGATCACCCGCGCGCCCATGGCCTTGCCGATCTCGATTGCCGCGATGCCGACGCCGCCGGCGGCGCCCAGCACCACCAGGGTTTCGCCGGCCTGCAGATGACCGCAGTCGCGGAGTGCGTGCAGCGAGGTGCAGTAGGTCAGCACCAGCGCCGCACCGGTTTCGAAATCCATGCCCGCCGGCAGCGACATTGTTTTCGCGGCGTCGGCCAGACATTCCTCGGCGAAGCCGCCCTGACCAACGATGGCGATGACCCGGTCACCGGCCTTGAAGTGTTTTACCTCGGCGCCGACGGCCTTGACGATGCCGGAAATCTCCGCGCCGGGCGTGAAGGGCAGCGGCGGCTTGACCTGGTAGAGGCCCTGCACCATCAGCGCATCGGGGAAGTTCACGGCGGCGGCCCTGACTTCGATCAGCAGTTGTCTGGCACCGGGCACGGGGGAGGGGATGTCCTTGATGACGAGATTGTCGATCGGACCATAGGCTTCGCAGATCAGGGCTTTCATTGGGGGTTTTCCTGTTATGCCAGCGGCGTCGGATTGCGCTGGTTCATGATGTCGTCCATCCGCAACTGGATGGCGTTGTTGATCTTGCGGTGGGGGATGACATAGAAGCGTCCCTCGCCGATGGCGTCGAACACGGCGCTGGCCATGTCGGTGGCGGTCAGGCGGCCGGACTTGACCGCCTGCCCCATGCGCTCCTCGTAGGCGGCGGAAAGGCCGGCGGCGGGCGCGGCGGAACCGTAGCGATCCTGCCGGTTGCGCGAGGACTGGTGGATGCCGGTCGGCACCCAGGCCGGGCACAGCAGCGAGACGCCGACTTTCGCCTTGGCCGCGGCGAGTTCGCCGTAGAGCGTTTCGGACAGCGTCACCACGCCGTGCTTGCTGACGTTGTAGGCCGCCATGCCCGGCGTGGACAAGAGCCCGGCGACCGACGAGGTATTCACGATGTGGCCGTCGTCGCCCTGCGCCAGCATCTTCGGCAGGAAGTGGTGGATGCCGTGAATCACGCTCCAGAGATTGACGCCGAGCACCCATTCCCAGTCGGCCGTGCTGTGCTCCCAGGTGACGCGCGTCAAGCCGACGCCGGCGTTGTTGCACAGCAGATGCACGCCGCCAAAGCGGGCGAAGGCGGCGTCGGCCAGCGCAGCGATTTCATCTTCGCGGCTGACGTCTGTCCTTTGCAGCAGCAGTCGTTCGGCGGGCAGGCCCAGCGTTGCCGTGGCTTCTTCCAGCCGGCTGAATTCGATATCGGCCAGCACCAGTTGCATGCCCTCCTGGGCAGCGCGCCGTGCCAGTTCGAGGCCGATGCCGCTGGCAGCGCCGGTGATGACCGCGGTGCGGTCGCGGAAGTGTTTCATGAGCGGGTCCTCGTCGGGTATGCCCGGCTGACAGGGCGGGTGAAGGGGTTTTAGAGTCCTGCCTCTAGAGGGCAAGTGGGCTGGCGTGTTCGGATTATACTGATCCGGAAAGGGTGCCCGGGCCTGCTGGAGCCAGCAGCTTGGCGGCACAAGGCAGCGTTCCGACAGGGGAGTGCATGAGCGGGAAACATAGCAGGGATTCCGGGATCGAAACCCTTAGCGGTGTCGATGGCGCTTTTCTCAATCTCGAAACCGCGGCGACGCCGATGCATGTCGGCTCGCTGCATCTGTTCGAGGTGCCGGCAGGCTACCAGGGCAACTTCTTTGCCGCCGTCAGGCACATGATGGAGAGCCGCATGGTGCCGGTGCTGCGTCGCCGTCTGGCGACCCTGCCGCTGCAACTGGCGAATCCGGTCTGGCTGCAGGGCGAGATCGATCTTGACCATCACGTCCGCCGCGTGCGCATCCCCAAGCCGGGCACCTGGGCGCAGCTGGAGGCCGTGGTGGCCGACCTGCATGCCGAGTTGCTCGACCGTTCGCGTCCGCTGTGGATGCTGTATGTACTGGAGGGCCTCGCCAGCGGCGAGAAGGCCTACTATTTCAAGATCCATCACGCCATGCTCGACGGCCAGGCCGGCGTGGCGCTGGCCGGCGCGCTGTTCGATACCTCGTCCGATGTCGTGCCGGCGCGGAAGCGCAAGGCGCAGCCGGTCGCATCCGGCACAAAACCGGCCGCAGGCAAACCGGGAACACCGGCGTTGATCGCGGCCGCTTTCCGTCACGACGCTGCGCAATACATCAAGCTGGTGCGCGAACTGCCGGGCGTGGTGCGAACGTTGGCGGGCATCGTCAGGAGTTCCGCCGGCCGGGCGCGCGGCAAGGCGGGGACGGAGCAGGCGGCTGATCTTGGCCAGCTGCGCCGCAGCGTCTCCTTTGGTCCACGCACCGCATTCAACGTGACGATCACCCCCGAGCGCGGTTTTGCCACGGCCGCGGTGCCGCGCGACGAGCTGAAGGCGATTGCCGCCGCCAACGAGGCGACCGTCAATGACGTTGTCCTCGCCCTGTGCAGCGGCGCCCTGCGCCGCTACCTGCAGCGCAGCGGACCGATGCCGCGCAAGTCGCTGATTGCCTCGATGCCGATCTCGCTGCGTGAGCAGGGCAACACCGAGATGCGCACCCAGGCCACGCTGAGCCTGGTCAGCCTGGCGACCAACGTGGCCGACCCGGTCAAGCGCCTGCGGGCCATTCGCGACTCGGCCGGCGCCACCAAGGCGGTGGCGCGCAGCGCCAAATCGGTGATACCGACCGATTTCCCGCTGATCGGCGTGCCCTGGATACTCGGCGCACTGGCCGCGCTGTATGGCCGCAGCCGCGTCGTCGATACGCTGCCGGTGCTGGCCAACGTGCTGGTGTCCAACGTGCCCGGTCCCCCGGTGTCGCTGTATGTCGATGGGCTGCGCATGAGCGGCTACTGGCCGTTGTCGATCGTCGAACATGGCGTCGGCCTCAACATCACGCTGATGAGCTATGCCGGCAGGCTGTGCCTCGGCTTCGTCGTCGCGCGTTGCGCGGTGCCCGACGCGCGGCAACTGGCCGACGATTTCCTCGATGCCTTCGAGGAATTGAAGCAGCGCATGCAGAAGCCCGCAAGAGCACCGCGCCAGGCCGCAGCGGCGCAGCCGGCGGCAGCCCGCGCCAGGCCCCGGCGTCCACGCGCAGCCGCGACCGCGAAATGACCGGAGCGCTTGCCATGCCCCATCGCCGCGCCGTCGTCCGCCATGCCCACGTCGGTTCACCCCATGCGCTGAACTCGATCCTGGAGCCCCGCGCGCTGCTCGAAATGGCGTTGCTGCCTGCTTCGCTGCCGTTGCTGCTGCAGGCGCCGCGCGGCGACGGACATCCGGTGCTGCTGCTGCCGGGCTTTCTCGCCGACGAAAAGTCGCTGATCGCGCTCAAGCTGTTTCTGCAGAGCAAGGGTTATGACGTGCACACCTGGGGGTTGGGGCGCAATCTGGGTTTTCGCAGCAAGCACGCCAGCGCCCTGCCGCAGAAGATTCGTTATCTGCATCACATCGCCGGACGCAAGGTGAGCCTGGTCGGCTGGAGCCTGGGTGGCGTGTTTTCGCTCTATGGCGCCGAGAGCACGCTCGAATGCGTGCGTTCGATCATCACCCTGGGCAGCCCGGTCAGCGTCGATGCCGCCGGCAGTCAGTCGCCTCCCGCCGTGAAAGCCCTTTACCGGCTGGTGTCGCATCGCCTCGGCGCCGCGGCACATGTGATGCAGCCGCGGGCCAAGACGCTGCGCGAGAAGCGCCGGCTGGCGATTCCCACCAGTTGCCTGTACTCGCTGGGCGATGGCGTGGTGCCACCGCAGGAGGCCACCATCGACGGCGATCCGGCCTTCCACGAAAACATCCAGGTGCCCGGCAGCCATCTCGGGCTGGGCTTCAACGGCATCGTGCTGGCCATCGTCGCCGATCGTCTGGCGCAGCCGGAAGAAGACTGGCAGCCGTTTCACCCGCAGCGCATGCTCGGCCGCGTGTGGCACATGACTTCGGGCGCGTCGCGGGTCGACGCGCCTGCCCAGGCGGCTTGAATCTCATCGAAGGAATCGAATGCGACAACTCAGCGAACACGATGCCGCTTATATCTATTCGGACAGCGCCCACGCCAACTCCAACGTCACACTGCTGCATATCTACGACCAGTCCACCGCGACCGGCGGCATGGTGCGCTTCAAGCAGATCCGTGCGCATGTCGAGAGCCGGCTTGGCCAGTTGCCGATCTTTCGCCAGAAGATCCTGCGTGTGCCGCTGGATCTCGACTACCCGTACTGGATCGAGGACGAGAACTTCGACATCGAATATCACGTTCGCCACATCGCCCTGCCCAAGCCCGGCGACTGGCGCCAGTTCTGCATCCAGGCCTCGCGCATCCACGCGCGCCCGCTCGACCTGCAGCGTCCGCTGTGGGAAATGTATGTGATCGAAGGGCTGGACAGTTTTCTCGACCTGCCGCTGGGCAGTTTCGCCGTGTTGCTGAAAATCCATCATGCCGCGATCGACGTTGCCCGCAACAACGAAATCACCACCCTGCTGCACGACATCTCGCCCGATTCGCCGCCGCCGGCGCCGCCCGCGCCCTGGTTTCCCGAGTCGGCGCCGGGAAGTTTCGGCCTGCTCTGTCGCGCCGGTCTGAATTTGGCCACCTTTCCGCTGCGCATGGCGCAGCCGGTGCGCCGCAGTTGGACAACGCTGAAGTCGGCGGCAAAAACCCTGGTCGGCGAATTTCTCGGGGAGCCGCACGAATTTCCCATGACGCGCTTCAACAGCGAAGTGTCGCCGCACCGCGTGTTCGAGACGCGCCGTTTTGCGCTGAAGGATTTCAAGGCCATTCGCGGCCTGGTCGATGGGGCGACGGTCAATGACGTGGTGCTCGCGGTTTGTGCCGGTGGCTTGCGGCGCTACCTCGACATGCAGGGTGAGTTGCCCGAGGAGAGCCTGGTCGCGGCGACGCCGGTGGGCGTGCGCGCAATGCGTGACAAAGCGGGCGAGGCGGTCGGGCAGGCGAAATTTGCCTGGGTGCGCGTCGGGCTCGGCACCGATATTGCCGATCCGGTGCAACGGCTGGCCGCCATCCATGCCACCAGTTCGTCGTCGACCGTCATGGCGCAGGCCATCAGCGCACGCGAACTGATCGACCTCGCGGAACATGCCCCTTCCGCCGCGATTGCCGCCACCAGCAAAATGCTGCGCTCGGCCTCGGCCCTGCTTGGAGACTGGGCGCCGCTGGCCAACTGCGCCATCACCAACGTGCCCGGACCGCAGGTGCCGCTCTATCTGCAGGGCGCCCGTCTGACTTACGTGTCGGCGATCATGCCGATTTCCGACGGCATGGGGCTGGTGTTTTCGGTGACCAGTTACAACGACATGATCGTTGTCTCATTCACTGCCTGCTACGAGCAGGTGCCCGATCCCGGCGTCTTCGCCCAGTGCCTGCGCGACAGCTTTCAGCAATACCTGGCGCTGGTGCATCCCCCGGCAAGGCGCAAGCCGCGGCCACTGGCAGCGACGACAGCGCGCCGCAAGGTCGTTGCAGCAGCGCCGAAGGCGCCGCGACGCAAGGCCGCGGCCCGCGCGGCGGTGCATTGAACGATGACCGGTCAGTCGCTGCACATCGAATACGAATCACTTGGCGATCCGTCGCAACCGACTATCCTGCTCATCATGGGGCTCGGCATGCAGTTGCTTGGCTGGCCGGATGCCTTCTGCCACGGACTGGTGGCGCGCGGCTATCGCGTGGTGCGTTTCGACAATAGAGATTGCGGTCTGTCTGCCCGCACACCGGGAAAGAAGCGCGCCAATCTGCTGCTGGCCATGGCCGCCGCCGCGCTCGGCCTGCCGGTACGTACGCCCTATACCCTGCAAGACATGGCCGGTGATGCGGTCGGGCTGATGGATACGCTGGGCATAGAGCGCGCGCACATCGTCGGCGTGTCGATGGGCGGCATGATCGCCCAGGTGCTGGCGGCGCACTTCCCGCAGCGCGTGCTGAGCCTGACGTCGATCATGTCGTCCTCCGGCAACCGGCGCGTTTCGCGGCCGAGCAAGCCGGCGCGCAAGGTGCTGCTGAGCCGGCCCGCCGACCCGAAGAATCCCGAGTCGGTGATCGACCACCTGGTGGAAATGTTCGGCGTGATCGGCAGTCCCGGCTATCCGTCGAGCCGCGAAGAATTGCGCCAGCGCGTGGGCCACAGCGTGCGGCGGGCCTACGAGCCGGCCGGCACCGTGCGCCAGTTGCTGGCCATCATCGCCTCCGGCGACCGGCGCAAATTGCTGCGCACCATCGCCGTGCCGACGCTGGTGATCCACGGTGCCAGCGATCCGCTGGTGCCCCTCGCGGCCGGCCGCGATACCGCACAGCAGATTCCCGGCGCGTCGCTGCTGGTGATCGACGGCATGGGCCACGACCTGCCGGAAGCGCTGCTGCCGCGCCTGGTGCAGGCCATCGCCGATCATTGCCAGCGCAGTGTCCCGGTGGTGCAGGCGGCTGCCGCCTAGCGGCAACTCTTCCGCACGGGCAGGGAGCGGCGGCATGTCATGTTCATGGGGCGCGAGCTTGATGCTGCGACTGGCCCTTGGATTGCTGTGGGGTCTGTCGGGATTTTCCAGCCAGGCCCAACCTTTGACCGGCGGCGATCAGGACTACGACGCCCTGCTGGCAATGACGGCCGGTGCGCGGGTGGTCATGCTCGGCGAGGCCACCCACGGCAGCCGCGAGTTCTACCGCGAGCGGGTACGAATAAGCCGCCGCCTGATCGAAGAGCAGGGCTTCGGCGCGGTGGTGCTGGAGGCGCCCTGGGAGCCGGTGCGGCGTCTCGATGCCTACATTCGCGGCGAGGGCCGTGACGCCGATGCTGCTGCCGCGCTGGGCAGCTTCGCGCGATTTCCCGACTGGCCGACGCGCAACAGCGAAATCCGCGATTTCGTCGAAGTCCTGCGCGCCATCAACCGCGTCCGTCCCTCGCATGCAGCTCCTGTGCGGCTGTACGGCATGGATCTCTACAGCCTTCCCGAGTCGGCTGATGCCGTGGTGCGCCACGTTGCGCGGCACTCCATTGCCGCGGCGGCTGCTGCGCGCCAGCGCTATCTCTGCTTCGACGATTACCTGCCCGAGCCGATGCTCTACGGGCGCGAGGCGGTGGCGGGCCGCGCGCCTTCCTGCGCCGAGGGCGCCGCGGCACAGCTCGCCGAAATGCCGGTTGCATCAGTGGACGAGGATGACTTTCTCGCATGGCAGAGCGCGCGGGTGGTGAGCGGCGGCGAGAGCTACTACCGGGCCTTGTATCGCGGGGAGAGCGTGGGCTCGTGGAACCTGCGCGAGCAGCACATGGCCGGCACCGTCGACCATGTGCTGGAGCGCATGGGGCCGCAGGGCCGGGTCGTGGTCTGGGGCCACAACCTGCATCAGGGCGATGCGCGCGCTACCGGCCAGGCGGTACAGAAGGAGCTCAGCGTCGGCCAGTTGATGCGCGAGCGCCATGGCGAGCAGGCGGTGCTGGTCGGTCTGTCCACCTGGCGCGGTCGGGTGCGCGCGGCGCCGGAGTGGGGCGCGCGCGACCGCGTCTCGCGTTTGAGGCCTGCCCTGCGTGGGAGCTGGCACGAAGTTTTGCGCCGTAGCGGGCCACCCGCCGTGCTGCTGATTTTCCGCGGTGCGCCGGCGCTCGCCGCGGAGTTTGCGGCGCGGCGACTGGAGCGCGCGGTCGGCGTCATCCACCTGCCGCGCACCGAGCGCAAGGACCACTACTTTTACGCGTCGCTGTCCGGGCAGTTCGACGCCGTGATCCATCTCGACATCACCAGCGCCCTCGATTCCCTCGGCGTCAGTTCCGCTTCGCGTCCGCCACGGCGAGGACCAGGCCGCAACGCTGCAGCGCCAGACTGATTTCGGGCGCCCTGCGCAATTCGCGTATCTCGCGGTACAGCAGCGCGGCCGCGGGGTAGCTGCGCTGCATCATGCCCAGCCACTGCTTGAGGCGGCCGGGCGACAGGTGGGGCGGCAGCTTCACCTGCGCCCGCGCCCAGAACTCCGCGATCATGCGCTTGATCGCTTCCCAGTCGTCCGTCGTCGCGTGCTCCTCGACGCCGTCGCCACCACCACGAATCCGCCGCGCCAGCAGCGGGTCGGCTACCGCGCCGCGGCCGAGCATGACGTCGGTGCAAGCGGTGGCGGCGCAAATGTTGCGATAGTCGGCGACGTTCCACACCTCGCCGTTGGCGATGATCGGCAACTTCACCACTTCGCGGATGCGTGCAATCCACTCCCAGCGCACCAGCGGGCTGTAGCCGTCGGCTTTGGTGCGGGCGTGCACCACCAGTTCCTGCATGCCGCCGGCTTCCAGCGCCAGCGCGCAGTCCAGTGCGCGGTCGGTGTCCTCGATGCCCAGACGCATCTTGGCGGTGACCGGAATTGTTTGCGGCACGGCGGCGCGCACGGCGCCGGCGATGCGCTGCAACAGTTCGGGCTCGCCCAGCAGCGCCGCGCCGCCGCGATTGCGGTTCACCAGCGGCGTCGGGCAGCCGAAATTGAGATCGATGCCGGCCGGATTGAGCAGCGCCAGGTGCGCCGCGTTGGCGGCCATGACTTGCGGATTGGAGCCGAGCAGCTGGATGCGCACCGGCGTGCCGCTCGCAGTGCGCGAGCCGCTTTTCAATTCGGGACTGAGGCGGGTGAAACAGGAGTGCGGCAGCACGGTGGTGGTGACGCGGACGAATTCGGTGACGCACCAGTCATAGCCTCCGGCGCCGGTCAGCACCGCGCGCAGGACGTCGTCGGCGAGGCCCTCCATCGGCGCGAGGATGAGGCGGGTCACTGGACCGCACTCCCCCCGGCCCCCTCGCCAGGCGAGGGGGTGACCATGGTTCGCCGCTGCGCGGCTCTGCGTGGTTGACTGCGGCGTCCCACCAGTGCCGACTCGTGCAGCCCGCTCAATGCGCGACCGGAAGGATGCTGATCTGCCGGCCCTTCTTCAATTTGCCGATGACATGCATTTCGCATTGCTTGCAGTCGAAGCGCAGGGTGAGCTTTTCCTTGCCATTGACCAGCGTCATCGGGTCGGGCCGGATGCCTTTCACTTCTTTCGGGCAAAGGTTAAAGCTGTAGCGCAGGCAATGTTTGGTGATCATCAGCGAGACCTCGCCCTTTTCGGTATTGGTCTCGTAGGCGTCGGCGATCAGCGTCACGCCGTGCTTTTCGTAGAAGGCGCGGGCCGCGCTGTTGAGCACGTTGCCGAGGTAGGAGAGTTCGTTTTCCGGATAGGGTGCGGGCGGTTCCACCGCCACGGCGCGCGGCGGACGCACATAGGCGGCGGCACGCGCCGCCACCAGCGCGGCAACCGCGTCGCGGCGCAGGGCGTTGATCGAGGCAGCCGGCAGGAACCAGGGCTGCGAAAGTTTCTGCACGATTTCGGTCGCGGTGAAATCGGTGCCGCCAAGTTTGCCGAGTGCCTCGCCCAGCGCCACCATGGCCCGCTCGGCGTTCTGCGCCGGTTCCCTGGCGTGGGCCAGCGTCGCGCCTGCCGTGATGCCGTCTTCGTCGGTAATCTGCAGCGCAAAACCCTCCGGCGTTTCGCCGAATTGCATGCCGACGCGGATGCGTCGCGTGGCGGATTTCTTTTCCAGCGCGCGCTCGAATTCCTGATCGCGGTTGCGGTAGAGCGCTGTGCCGATGGCCAGATCGTCCGGCATCTGGTTGGGAAAAAGTCGCTGTCCGTCGGCGCGATTGATGCGCAGGCCGACCAGTTCGCGGTGGCTGTCGAAATAGCTCAGGCCATCGCCGTTGTGCAGCGGCGCGCTTGCCGCCACCTCGAACCAGTCAGGCCCGATGCGGCTGACGTCGCCGATCGCCTCGCCGGAAAATTTCGGCGTATCGAAGGCGCCGATGTCGACCTGGCGCTCATTGACGAAGTAGTCCGTGGCGCCGCGGTTGAAGGTCTTTTCCGGGCGCGGCGTGAAGGTGAAGCTGCAGCGCCCGGACGAGGCGCGGCCGTATTGCGGCGACTGCTCCAGAAATTCGTCGAGCAGCGTGCGGTAGTGTGCCGTGATGTTCTTGACATAGGAAAGGTCCTTCAGCCGCCCCTCGATCTTGAACGAGCGGATGCCGGCCTCGATCAGGGCCTGCAGGTTGGCGCTCTGGTCGTTGTCCTTCATCGACAGCAGGTGCTTGTCGTGGGCGACGATGCGGCCGGCCTCGTCTTCCAGCGTATAGGGCAGGCGGCAGGCCTGCGAGCATTCGCCGCGATTGGCACTGCGCCCGGTGTGGGCGTGGCTGAGGTAGCACTGGCCGCTGTAGGCGACGCACAGCGCGCCATGCACGAAGAATTCCAGCGTCGCCGTCTCGCCAGCGCCGACTCTTAAACCGGCTGAAATCTTCGCGATCTCCTTCAGCGACAGTTCGCGCGCCAGCACGATCTGCGAGAAGCCAACATCCTGCAGGAAGCGCGCCTTCTCCAGCGTGCGGATGTCGGTCTGGGTGCTGGCATGCAACTGGATCGGCGGCAGGTCGAGTTGCAACAGACCCATGTCCTGCACGATCAGCGCATCGGCGCCGGCATCAAAAATCTGCCAGGCCAGTTGCCGTGCGCCTTCGAGTTCTTCGTCGCGCAGAATCGTATTGAGCGTGACGAAGACCCTGGCGCGATAGCGATGGGCATGCGCCGCCAGGCGCTCGATGTCCGCCACGCTGTTGCCGGCACCGGCGCGCGCACCAAAGGCTGGCCCGCCGATGTACACGGCATCCGCGCCATGCTTGATCGCCTCGATGCCGAAATCGGCATTCTTGGCGGGGGCGAGGAGTTCGAGGGAGGAAGGGGTCATGGGGCCGGGATTCTACCGGAGCGGGGTAGGTGGTTTGCGTAGACGATGCGGTCGATGGCGCAGTTCAATGCCATCTGTGTTGAGCAGACACGCAACCAAGCATCTCACCGCCAAAAAAGAAAGCGACCCACGGGGGCCGCTTTCCTGAACCGACTATGTAAGCTCGTCGCGCTCTACTCACGCCTGCGCGGAAAGGTTAGGCCGCGCGATGCTTGGCCCGGCCCGGCCGGGACCATTAAGAACCTGGCCTGCACTCCGGTTGGCGAATCGTCTTGCCACTGAACATGCAGTTCTTCGACTTATTGGCGGCACACTGGCAGCTACATGTGACCTCCGATGGACATGCGGATCCATAGTCTTTCCCGCTCTGAGTTCTATAGATGCAGTTCGCATTCGGCTTAATTCCATTGGCATCCCATGCGGTTTGGCATGAGGGCGCGCTTGCCGCGCTGGAGTGCGTGGAAGTGGTAGTCGGCGGGGGAGCTATCTTGCCGAGGATATAGCAGGTTTTTCCAACCCCGGGAGCAGGGTCGTCAACCCCCGTATCCACCGGTGTGCTCACAGAAGGAGCTTTCACGAAGCCCTTAGGAAGACAGGTAAACCGGTCTTTGCCGGCAATGGGCGCAAACTTGCCAGGCACGCCATACACTCCGCTCCAGTCGCCGACGGCATCGCACACCTTGCCGTCGCTCGCGCATACGACCGCTCCGCTGGGAACCGACGCTACCAACTTGCCGGCAGCGGTTGCTACGGGCGCTGCGGACGGTGGGGGAGCTGCGGGCGGTGGCGGCGCTGCGGGCGGTGGGGGCGCTACGGGCGCTGCGGGCTGTGTCCCTCCACCTGAAGCCATCAGGTAGCAATCCTTGTCGCCGCCCGGCACAGGGTCGTCAACCCCCAAATCCTGCGGTGTACTGGCGGAGGGAAATTTCACGAAACCCTTCGGAAGACAGCTGAAGTTTCCCGTGCCTTGTGCGGTGTTGAACTTGCTTCCCTTGCCATAAACCACATACCCAGTGGCACCGGCAGGAACTTTGCATACCTTGCCGTTTCCCGCACAAAGCGTGAAGCCAGCGGGAACCGCATTCAGCGTCGCCGGGTTCCCCGGCCCATATGAGCCGGAGTGCGCTGCGGACACCAGTCCTAGACCTGCCAATGCACCAAAAATGAATTTACTCAACATTTTCATGATATCTCTCCTTGGGGAAGTCAGCCGATAAGCCAGCTCTATTTTGTGCCCCCCTGGAACAACCGGGCGACAGCGCTATCATATCGGCAAAACGCCCGATCAACACAGTCGGAATCCCGATGTCAACTGAGGCACTACCAAGCTCTTCCGACTGTCCCCGGCGGTCAGGCGATGGCAGTGATTCCGGAACAGATTGTCTAGCCCGCTGGGTTGGTATAAAGCTAGTAAAGTTGGCTTTTCGATCGTCGGAAACCAACCATGGTCGATAGTTTGCGTTCGGCACTGCCGTATCGTTAACGTTCGGCGTTCTGACAAATCCACCGTCAGCAGTCGGGCAGGTATCATTGGCATATGGTGACAGCCAATGCCGCTCCGGCCCCGCCGGTGACTTCTCTTCGTTTCCTCCTGCGTTCCGCCGCCCTGGCTGTTTTTCTGCAAGGCTGCGCCAACACGCCCGCGGTGCCGCCGAAGATCGAACGCATGACGGCGGCGGAACTGGAGGCGCGCCTGCCGCAGCCGGTCACCGCGCTGCCGCTGGAACAGGTCGTGGCACTGGCGCGCCAGGGCATCGGGGCCGGAGAAATCATTGCTCGCATCAGGGCCTCGGGTTCGCACTACCGCCTGGCGGCGAGCCGGATCGTCGAGTTGGCCGCGCAGGGTGTGCCGGTCGAAGTCCTCGATCACATGGTGTCCGCCGAGCGCACCCGCATCTTCGATGACATGGCCGTGGAGGCCCAGCGCCGCGAGCAGGTCTGTTTGCAGCGCATCGAGCAGGAGGCCAGCCTGTATCGCCTGCAGGCCATGCAGCCGATGTCGCCCTGCTGGCCGTATCCGATGAACCGGTTCCCGTAGCCGCCGGGCTCAGTCTTGCGGGGGCGCCTCCTGCTTGGTGGCGTTGGCACCAGCGGAGTCGGCCAGCACCTCACGCAGCCAGGTTTCGATGTCGCGGATCTCCTCCATGTTCACCGCATGTTCCATGGGATACGCGCGCCACTGCACCGGGTAAGCCATGCTCCGCAGTTTCTCGGCGGAGCGTTGGCCGAGTTCGCAGGGGATCACCGGGTCGTCCCGGCCGTGGGCCATGAACACCGGGATGTCACCGTTGGCGGCGTCGACCTCGGCGGCCAGCGTCGCCGCCAGCGGCAGGTAGGTGGACAGGGCCATGAGGCCGGCCAGACGGCGCGGATGACGCAGTGCCGTGTGCAGCGCGATGGCGCCGCCCTGCGAAAATCCGGCCAGCACGATATGCCGGTCCTCGATGCCGCGGGCATTTTCGCGCGCCAGCAGGGCTTCGATCTGCCGGGCCGATTGGCGCACGCCGTCCGCATCCTCGCGGCGGTCGGCGAAATCCATGGAGAGGATGTCGTACCACGCCGGCATCACATAGCCGCCATTGATGGTGACGGCGCGCATGGGCGCGTGGGGAAACACGAAGCGGGTCGGCGGCAGCCGCTGCCGGTCGAACTCGCCGACGACCGGCTCGAAATCGTGGCCGTCGGCGCCGAGGCCGTGCAGCCAGATGACGGCGCGAACCGGCCGCGGCCCGGTTTCGATTTCGACGGCTGGCAGCAGCGGCTCTTGCGCTGCGTCGGGGCGTGCATCCATTGCCTTGTCCTCTTGGTAGCAGGGCGCCCGATTGTAGCCCCCGCCAGGGGCTTTGTCGGCGATGCAACGGCCCTGATCGATTAAACTGTGCGGCTTGCGCCCATGAAGGGCGCCATCGGTCGCCGGCATCCTGCAAGGTAGCGGCATCGATCGACACTCATCGCAGAAGGGAAGAGCGTTTCATGATCAAGATCGACTTTGAAAAAATGGGCGGGTTGATTCCCGCCGTGATCCAGGATGTCGACAACGGCGAGGTGCTGATGGTCGCCTTCATGGACGAGAAGACGCTGAACCTGACCCTGGAGACGGGCAAGACCTGGTTCTTCAGCCGCACCCGCAACAA
>JAPLQZ010000288.1 GCA_026399415.1 Rhodocyclales bacterium
ACTTAAGGAGAGTCGCTTGAAAATCCTCGTTCCGGTCAAGCGCGTGGTTGACTACAACGTCAAGATTCGCGTCAAGGCAGACGGCAGTGGTGTCGATCTGGCGAATGTAAAGATGTCGATGAATCCCTTCGACGAAATCGCCGTGGAAGAAGCCATCCGCCTGAGGGAGGCCGGGGTGGCCACGGAAGTGATTGCTGTCTCCTGCGGCGTCACCGCCTGTCAGGAAACCCTGCGCACCGCCATGGCCATTGGCGCCGACCGTTCGATCCTGGTTGAAACCGATGTCGAACTGCAGCCGCTGGCGGTGGCCAAACTGCTGGCCGCCGTGGTGAAGAAGGAAGCCCCGCAGATCGTCATTCTCGGCAAGCAGGCCATCGATGATGACGCCAACCAGACCGGGCAAATGCTTGCCGCGCTGCTGGGCTGGTCGCAAGCCACCTTCGCCTCCAAGGTGGTGATTGCCGATGGCAAGGCGACCGTCACCCGCGAAGTCGATGGCGGCCTCGAGACCATCGAAGTGAGCCTGCCGGCCGTCATCACCGCCGACCTGCGCCTCAACGAACCGCGCTACGCCACGCTACCCAACATCATGAAGGCGAAGAAGAAGCCGATGGAGATCGTCAAGCCGGCTGACCTCGGTGTCGATGTCGCCCCGCGTCTGGCCACCGTCACGGTCGTCGAACCGCCCAAGCGCAGCGCCGGCATCAAGGTAGCCGATGTCGCAACCCTGATCGACAAACTCAAGAACGAAGCCAAGGTGATCGCATGAGCCTCCTCGTCATAGCAGAACACGACAATGCCGCCCTCAAGGCGGCGACCCTCAATGCCGTCACTGCAGCGGCAAAAATCGGCGGCGAGATTCATGTCCTCGTCGCCGGCGCCAACTGCGGCGCAGTCGCCGAACAGGCAGCCAAGGTTGCCGGCGTGGCCAAGGTCAAGGTTGCCGATGCCGCCCACTACGCCGATCAGACCGCGGAGAATCTGGCCGCCCTGATTGTCGCCAATGCATCCGGCTACACCCACATCATTGCTGCGGCCACCAGCAACGGCAAGAACACCCTGCCGCGCGTAGCCGCCTTGCTCGACGTCGCGCAAATCTCGGAAATCATCGCGGTGGTCGATGCCGATACCTTCGTCCGTCCGATCTATGCCGGCAACGGCCTGGCGACGGTGAAATCGAGCGACGCGACCAAGGTCATCACGGTACGCACCACGGGTTTCGATGCCGCCGCCAACTCGGGCGGCAGCGCGGCCGTCGAAGCGCTCGCTGCCGGCTCCGATCTGGGGCAGGCCAAGCTGATCGGCCGCGAGCTGACCAAGTCGGCGCGGCCGGAACTGGCGGCGGCGAAGATCATCGTCTCGGGCGGCCGCGGCATGGGCAGCGGCGAGAACTACCACGCGCTGCTGGAGCCGCTGGCCGACAAGCTGGGTGCCGCACTGGGGGCTTCCCGTGCCGCCGTCGATGCGGGCTTTGTCCCCAACGACTACCAGGTCGGCCAGACCGGCAAGATCGTCGCCCCGCAACTGTATTTCGCCATCGGCATTTCCGGGGCGATCCAGCATCTGGCGGGCATGAAGGACTCGAAGGTGATCGTGGCGATCAACAAGGATCCCGATGCGCCGATCTTCCAGGTAGCTGACTACGGTCTGGTCGCCGATCTGTTCCAGGCAGTGCCGGAACTGGTCGCCGCACTTTGACAGGAAATCATCACGGAGCAAGAAGATGAGCACCTATATCGCCCCCCTGAAGGACATGCAGTTTGTCTTGACCGAACTGGCCAGCATCGACAAGGTCGCCGCCTTGCCGGGTTACGAGGAGGCGTCGGCCGACGTGGTCGAAGCCATTCTCGGCGAGTCCGCCAAGTTTACGGGGGGCGTCCTGGCGCCGCTCAACTTCAGCGGCGATCAGGAAGGTGCGCGGTGGGCCGACAAGTCGGTGACCATGCCCAAGGGTTTCAAGGAGGCCTACCGGCAGTTTGTCGACAACGGCTGGAACGCGCTCTCGGGCAACCCGGAGCATGGCGGACAGGGGCTGCCCAAGGTGGTCTCGGCGGCGGTGCAGGAGATGTGGAAGTCATCCAACATATCTTTTTCGCTGTGCCCCCTGCTGACGCTGGGTGCCATCGAAGCACTGGAACTGGCCGGCACCGACGAGCAGAAGGCGATGTACCTGCCCAACATGATTTCCGGAAACTGGACCGGCACCATGAACATCACCGAGCCGCAGGCAGGCTCGGATCTGGCGGCGATCCGTTCGCGTGCCGTGCCTCAGGCTGACGGCACCTACCGCATTTTCGGCAACAAGATTTTCATCACCTACGGCGATCACGACATGGTGGAGAACACCATCCATCTCGTGCTCGCCCGCACCCCGGATGCACCGGAGGGCGTCAAGGGCATTTCGTTGTTCGTGGTGCCCAAGTTCATGGTCAAGCCGGATGGCTCGCTGGGGGAACGCAACGATGCGTATTGCGTCTCCATCGAACACAAGCTCGGCATCCACGCCAGCCCGACCTGCGTGATGGCCCTGGGCGACAGCGGGGGGGCTGTCGGCACGCTGGTGGGCAAGGAGAACCACGGCCTCAAGTACATGTTCGTCATGATGAACGCGGCGCGCTTCGCGGTCGGCCTCGAAGGCCTTGCGCTGGGCGAGAGTGCCTACCAGCACGCCGTGGCCTATGCCCGCGAGCGGGTCCAGGGGCGCGCCATCGAAGGCTCGGCGAGCGGCGTGGCTATCATCAAGCACCCGGACATTCGCCGCATGCTGATGCTGATGCGTTCGCAGGTCGAAGCCATGCGCGCGCTGGCCTATTCGGTGGCCGCCGCGCATGATGCCGCGGCGCGTCATCCCGACGCTGCAGAGCGTGCTCAGAATCAGTCCTATGTCGATCTGATGATTCCGGTGGTCAAGGGCTGGAGCACCGAGACCGGCAACGAACTGGCGTACCTCGGTGTGCAGGTGCATGGCGGCATGGGCTTCATCGAGGAAACAGGCGCCGCGCAGTTCATGCGCGATGCGCGCATCACGACGATCTACGAAGGCACCACGGGGATACAGGCGAACGACCTGATGGGCCGCAAGATCGCCCGCGAAGGCGGCGCCACGATCAAGGCGGTGATGGGCATGATGCAGCAGACCCGGAACGAAGTGACGAAGCAGGCGGGGGCCGAGTTTGTTGCCATCGCCGCAGCGCTGGGACGCGGCATCGAGGCGCTGCAGCAGGCCACCGACTATATCGTGGCCAACTACGGCAGCGATGTGCGCGCCGTCGCAGTCGGCGCCGTGCCTTTCCTCAAGCTGATGGGCATTGTTTCCGGCGGCTGGATGATGGCGCGCGCCGCACTGGTGGCGCAGGGCAAGATCGCGGCGGGCGATGCCGATCCCTTCTTCCCGGCGAAAATCGCCACCGCGCATTTCTACGCGGACCACGTCATGGCCGCAGTGGCCGGACTGGCGCAGGAAGTGACGCAGGGCGGGGCGAGTGCGCTGAAACTTGACGAGGCGATGTTCTGATATCCGTGACGACGCCATGATGTATTGGCTTGCAGCGCTGGCGGCTTTTTCCTGCGCGAGTTCGGTCTTCGCACTGGGCTTGGGCGAAGTCGAGGGGCGAGCCGTTATCGGGCAGCGTCTGAATATCGCTATTCCGATTCTCGGAGATTTGGAAAATTCCGCGCAAGCAGGTTGCGCCACTGTGTTGCCCGGGAGCGATGACGATGGTCGCGACAGGATCCGCATCAGGGTCGAGGGTGACCGCCTACATCTATCGACGTCGCTGGGGCTGACCCAGCCGGTCCTCCAGTTTCGTATTCGCCTGGGCTGCGGCAGCAACTTTGAGCGGAGTTTTGTCGTACTTGCCGAGCCGCCGGGAACCCCTGTCGCGGTAAGCCTCCCCAGGGCGGACACAGCCCCGCGCGAAGCAGTCAACACGCCACCTGTCTTGCCAAAAGGAGTGCCGTTGGCGTCCGGACAAGCAAGTATCGTCCTGGCATCA
>JAPLQZ010000013.1 GCA_026399415.1 Rhodocyclales bacterium
ATAATCGTTCCCGCTGCCGCCGCGCTATTGATGACCACTGCCGCCGCCGGGGTGAGGACGGTATTTGCCCCGTTCATCGTCAGCGTTCCGCTCACATTAAAATTGGCGGCGGCGGTCACCCCGGTGGTATTGGTAATCTCCAGGTTCCCATAAGTGCCCACGCCGGTGCTCACGGCCTGAGTCGCGGCACCGCTGTATTCAACGGTCAGGTTGGTCAAGGTATTGGTGGTGAACTTGTACTGGGTTGCAAATGCGTCCGCACCCGTTTTGGTCACCTGCGCGGTTCCGCCGCCAACGCCAATTATCGTTCCCGCTGCTGCCGCATTGTTGATGACCACTGCGGCATTCGGGGTGAGGATCGTATTCGCCCCGTTCATCGTCAGCGTCCCGGCTACATTCATCAGATTTGTAGTGGGCGTTATGGAAACCGGCTGAGTTACATTTGAAATCGTCAAGTTGCGGAACGAACTCGTTGAGGCCCCGGTGATAGCCTGCGCCACTGTCCCGTTGAAAACAAAAGTGCCATTCGTATGCGTCAATGTTCCGCCATTGCTGAAATTGCCTGCCACGTTGATCGTGCTGGTGCTGCTGGAGGTGAGCCGGGCATTGGCTGCCGTACCATTGAGGGTGATGGCCCCGTTACTGGTGATGGTGCCGGTAGTCACGCTCATCAGGGCAACGCCGGTGGCGCTGGCGCCTCCAGTGATGGCGACGCTCCCTGTGGTGATGGAACCGCCAGTTACTACGATCCGTGCAGTGCTGTTAACGGTGGCGCTCCCGATGATGCTGACGCTTCCCACCGGATTGGCGCCAGTACCGAGAATACCCGTGTTGATTGTGAGAGTGCTTGTGATAGCGGCAGTGGTCGGCGCATTCATGGTAACGGCGCCAGTCACAAGCAGTGTCCGGCCGGTTATCGTGAGATTGCTTGCAGCGGCACCGCCATTGAATGTGAGCGATGCTATGGCAAATGCGGTGTTGGCACTCAGCGTGATGGTGTTTCCTTGGCAAATGGTCGCCGTATCCGCCGTGTTGGTTGAGCCGGGAAACGCAGCGCCCGCCGACGCCCCGCCGCACGCGGCGGTTGACCATGTACCGTTGGCGTTCCAGTTCACACCGGTCGCCCTAGTGAAATAGTTCGCTGCAAATACAGACGGCGAGAACAGCAGCAGTACAAGCCAGGTCAGTAAATAGCGGACAGTCCACGGTTTCATCTCTGGCTTCTTAGTGCAAAAGGTGCAAAAGGGGCCAGGGTCGCTTTATTGGACACGACGTCATCGTGTGCATCGCTTGTTCCTTCACTTCACCGTCCCCGACGAAAAGCCGGCGCTGGCGGAACGGCGCCAAGCGGCGACAGCATTGCCTGCACTCGGGCGCCGGCCTGTCTGGCCATGGCTGGATTTTGTAGCCACATCTCGATGAAGAACTCGCGCATTTGTTCGGCCTGCGCAAGGCGGGCAAGCATGAGCGTTTCCGAAATCGAGGCGCGCTGGTGTGGTTTTGTTTCAGTCATTCGGATCTTCTCCGCGCAGAATTCTTTCGAGAGCTTCGATGTCGATTCGATCCTTGGGCCGGTTGGCGATGCGCTTCATTGCCAGCAAATCATCAATTGAGGCGATCAGCACACGCCGGCCGAACAAGTGGCCCTCCACCGCATTGGCGAACAACTTCTCGAATGTTACATCGGGACGCACCAGCACATCCACCACGCTTCCCGCGGTTTGTGGCTCCCTCAAAGAAAACGCCAGCATGCCTTTTTCGCGATGCCATTGGTCGATTTGTTCTGCATTCCTGAGAGATTCAATCGGCACCGGGATGCCGGGCTGCAAACCATAGTTTTTCGCGACATTGATGAATCGCACCAGATTCTCGTCGTTCATTGCCAGCACCAGATCGATATCGAAGGTGGCGCGCAAAAAACCATGCAACTGGACGGCCAATCCGCCGACCAGCACATAGTGGACTTGTGCGTCCGTAAGCGACTGAAGTAATTCGGCGATCTTCATGGCATGAGCAATCGCGTTAACTTAACGTACTCGGAAAGTCGGTGCTGGCGGCACGGTGGCCATCGGGGTGGGCTGTCATTCGGGAACTTCCGTCCAGGGGTTGAGAATCTGGACCCCCGTTGGCTCAAAATCGGCAACGTTGCGTGTCACCACCGTCATGCCATGGGCAAGTGCGGTTGCGGCAATGAGTGCGTCGCGGTCGGCGCGCGGATCGGGAACGTGCAGTCTCGCACAGCGCTGTGCGACGGCGGTATCAATGGCCAGAATGCGGCCGGCGAACGATGGCAAGACATGCTCGGCAAGCCATGCTCGCAGGATGGCGCCCCGCGCGGAATCGCGTCGCTCGACCAGAAGCACGCCCGTCTCCAATTCCAGAATGGAAATAACGGAAAGAAAAAGGCTGGAAGCGGGCACGCCGGTCGCCCAGGCGACCACACTCCGATCCGCCTTGCCAGCCTTGGCCTTGCGCAGTTCGGAAACGACGTTGGTATCGAGCAGATACATCAGGAGAAGTCGGCTGGCCGGTGCATGTCGCCGGGGAGGCGAGGCGGGTCGAATTCGATTTCGGCCGCGTCGGGCATCGCCAGCAAGTCGATGATGTTGGCATGCAGCCCCGTCAGTTGCCGGTACGCCTCGACGGTCAGGAGCACATGCGCCGGCCGTCCCCGGTCCGTGATGAATACCGGGCCTTTCGCGGCCGCCTTCTTGGCACCGCTGGCATCCTGGTTGAACTTGCGGCTGGACAGTGTGGTAATCGTCATGGCGGCATCTCCTGCGCTAATGTAGAGATGATACTACATGCATCTAAAACGGAGGCCACGGTTTAGTCGTTTACATCGCTTGCGAGCTCATCGCGTGTTCCTTTGGTCGGCCGCACAAGAGAAGGCCGGCAGGGTTCGGGGCGGTGGTTTGAGCGTGTGCCCAGTCTATCAATTGCGCGCAAACCGGCGCAAGGCAATTCGTCAGGTGACAGACGGCGACCGCTTGTTTTCCGCGTTGCCATGCCGCGGGGCCTGCGGGTATAATTCGCGACCTTTCAGGACGCTGTTGTAGCTCAGTTGGTAGAGCAACTGATTCGTAATCAGTAGGTCGCCAGTTCGATTCCGGCCAACAGCACCAATTCTTTGGGCCTGCCTCCTTTCCGGTCGGCAGGCCCTGTTTCTTTTAGGGGAAAATCATGCAGATCAAGGACAGTGTATTCATCATCACCGGCGGGGCGTCGGGTCTTGGCGCCGGCACCGGACGGATGCTGGTGGAAGCGGGCGCCAAAGTGGTTCTGGCCGACCTCAACGAGGCGGCCGGCAATGCACTGGCGGCCGAGTTGGGCAGCAGTGCGCGCTTCGTCAGCACCAATGTCGCCGACGAGGCCAGTGCCAAGGCCTGCGTGGCTGCTGCACTGGCCGCTTTCGGCGGCCTGCACGGGCTGGTCAATTGCGCCGGCATCGCGACGGCGGAAAAGGTTCTGGGCAAGAACGGCATACATGCCCTGGATACGTTTGCCCGGACAGTCACGGTCAATCTGGTCGGCTCGTTCAATATGATCCGCCTTGCCGCCGAGGCCATGAGCCTGGGCGCGCCGAATGCCGTCGGCGAGCGCGGCGTGATTGTCAGCACGGCCTCGGTCGCGGCCTACGACGGCCAGATCGGGCAGGTTGCCTACGCTGCGTCGAAGGGCGGCATCGTCGCCATGACCTTGCCGATCGCCCGCGAACTGGCCCGGTTCGGCATTCGCGTCATGACCATTGCACCGGGAATTTTCGAGACCCCGATGCTGCTCGGCATGCCGCAGGAAGTGCAGGACGCCCTGGGCAAGATGGTGCCCTTCCCCTCGCGCCTGGGCCGGCCCGACGAGTATGCGGCGCTGGTACGGCATATCATCGAAAACGAAATGCTCAACGGCGAGGTGATACGTCTAGATGGCGCCATCCGCATGGCGCCGAAGTAAGTTCGGCGTTGAAGACTCGGCCTGATCGTGGCCGATAGAGAGCCCTGCTATCACTGCGGCCTGCCGATCCCGGTGGGTACGGAGTTCCCGGTCGAGATCGATCAGGTCAGGCGCGAGATGTGCTGCGCCGGCTGCCAGGCGGTGGCGCAGGCCATCGTCGGCAATGGCCTGTCCGACTACTACCGTCACCGCGACGCGATGCCGGAAAGCCAGCGCGAGGCGCTGCCGCAGATCGTCGCCGACTTCGGCCTGTTCGATCATCCCGATGTGCAGAAAAACTTCGTGCGCCGCGCCGAGGGCGCGGCGGGCGAACACGAACAGGAAGCGGCGCTGATTCTCGAAGGCATCACCTGTGCCGCCTGTGTCTGGCTCAATGAGTCGCATGTGCGCCGCCAGCCCGGCGTGACCGCCATCGACATCAACTACACCACGCGCCGCGCCCGGGTGCGCTGGGATGAGCGCGTCACCAAGCTGTCGGCGATCCTCGAAGCGATTGCCGCCATCGGCTACCGCGCCCATCCCTACGATATCGGGCGCTCCGAGCAACTGGCGCAGAAGGAGCGCAAGGCCGCGCTGTGGCGGCTGTTCGTCGCCGGCTTCGGCATGATGCAGGTGATGATGTACGCGGTGCCGGTGTACCTCGCCGATGGCGACATGACGCCGGACATCGAAGCTTTGATGCGCTGGGCCAGCCTGATCCTGACCCTGCCGGTGATGCTGTATTCCGCGGCGCCTTTCTTTGTCAGCGCCCGGCGCGATCTGAAGCTGCGTCGCGTCGGCATGGATGTGCCGGTAGCGCTGGGCGTCGGCGCCGCCTTTGCGGCCAGCGTCTGGGCCACGCTGTCGGCGGCCGGCGAGGTGTATTTCGATTCGGTGACCATGTTCGTTTTCTTCCTGCTCTCCGGGCGCTACCTGGAAATGATGGCGCGGCAGAAGGCGGCGCGTAGCGTGGAGACTCTGGCCCGAGCTATTCCGGCCTTCGCCACGCGCCTCGCGACGTGGCCATGCAGCGGCGTGGATGCGGCGGGCGAGCGGGTCGCCGTGGCCGAGTTGCGCACGGGCGACGCGGTGCAGATCAGGCCCGGCGAGACGGTACCGGCTGACGGCTTCGTCCTCGACGGCGAAAGTGCGGCGGACGAATCGCTGTTGACCGGCGAGAGCCGCCCGGTATCCAAGCGGACCGGCGACGCGCTGATCGGCGGCAGCGTGAATACCGCCAGTCCGCTGGTGATGCGCGTTGAACGCGTCGGCGCGGAGACGCGCGTGGCGGCTATCCAGCGTTTGATGGAGCGTGCCGCGGCGGAAAAGCCGCGCCTGGTGGAAATGGCGGATCGCGTCGCCGGCCGTTTCATCGTTGCCCTGCTGATGCTGGCGGTGGCAACGGCGCTGGCCTGGTGGTGGATCGATCCCTCGCGTGCCTTGTGGGTCTTTGTCGCGGTGCTGGTGGTGAGTTGTCCTTGTGCGCTGTCCCTGGCGACACCGGCCGCATTGACCGTGGCGACCGGTGCGCTGGCGGCGCGTGGCGTGCTGGTGACGCGCGGTCACGCGATCGAGGCGCTGGCGCGCGCCGATCATTTCATTTTCGACAAGACCGGGACGCTGACCGAGGGGCGGATGGAATTGGTCGAGGTGATACCGGTTTGTGGCGATGCCGCGCGTGCGCTGGCGCTGGCGGCGGCGCTCGAGCGCGGCTCCGAACACCCCATCGCGCGGGCGCTGGTTGCCGGCGGTGTGGATGCCGGGGCGAATGTTGGTATTGAGGTGGGTGGATCGCGCGCCACCACGGGTGCGGGCGTCGAGGGTGCGATCGAGGGACGCGTCTGGCGGCTGGGACGTCCGGAATTTGTTGGCGCAAAACATGGCGCGCCGCTTCCTGCCGGCATCGAAGCAATAGTCGGCGCTGGCGATACGGTGATTTCCTTGGGTGATGCGGATGGTTGGCAGGCATTTTTCCGCCTCAGCGATAGCCTTCGCCCGGAGGCGTCCGCCATGGCGGCCAAACTCGCTGCCGCAGGCATCAGGCTGTCAATTTTCAGCGGCGACACGCCGGCTGCGGCTGAACGCGTAGGCGCCTCGCTGGGCATTCCGGATGCGCGCGGCGGACTCTCGCCGGAGGACAAGCATGCGGCGCTCAAGGCCCTGCAGGTGGCCGGCGAGACGGTGGCCATGGTCGGCGACGGCGTCAATGACGCCCCGGTGCTGGCGCAGGCCCAAGTGTCGATTGCCATGGGCGGTGGCGCCGATCTGGCAAGGGCCAACGCCGATGTGGTGCTGCTCGGCAATGATCTGCAGGCGCTGCCGGAGGCGCTGGCGCTGGCGCGGCGTACCGTGCGCATCGTCAAGCAGAACCTGGCGTGGGCTTTCGCCTACAATCTGCTGGCGATCCCCTTGGCCATGGCCGGATGGGTGACGCCCTGGATGGCCGGAATCGGCATGTCGGCCAGTTCGCTGCTGGTGGTTCTCAATGCCTTGCGTCTGCAGCGAGGGTGAATGCCTGAATGGATATCCTGTATCTCCTGATTCCGCTATCCTTGGTGCTGGTCTTCGTCATCGCCGCATTATTCTGGTGGTCATTGAAAAGCGGGCAGTACGAGGACCTCGAAGGCCCCGGCCACCGTGTCCTGATGGATGACGACATGACCGATGTGCTCACAAAACGCAGCACTGTTGACACAGATCAAAACGCGGCCGGTGACAAATAACCATACTCCAAGCGGGTTTTATGGTGATGGCTTCGTGCCGTCGCCCAAAGGCTCTCTGTTGGGGTTCGGGGTGCGCGCTGCGCACCCTTTTTTTTGCTGTTTCCCGTTATTTGAGGCCGGTAGACTTCGACGATGATTCTGTCCCGCACCAGCCAATACGCCATTCAGGCTCTCATTTTCGTGGCAACCCAGCCGCGTGGCGTTCCCGTACTGATCCGCACGGCCGCCGAGCACCTCGGCGTTCCTCCGCCGTATCTTGCGAAAATCATGCAAAGCCTCAGCCGCGGCAAACTGATCCATTCCTTTCGCGGCCGGCAGGGTGGCGTCTGTTTGTGCGAGGGCGGCGAAAAGACCGATTTGATGCAGATTCTCACGCTGATCGAAGGTCCGGGCCTGACCGATAACTGCGTGCTCGGACTCAAGGTATGCGGCGACGAGACGGCTTGCCCCATGCACACCCAGTGGAAACCGATCAAGACGAGAATTGTGAAACTGCTGAACCAGCAGACCCTGGGAAAGCTTGCGGCCGCGGTTCAGAGCGGGAAATATA
This sequence comes from Rhodocyclales bacterium, assembly GCA_026399415.1. Lineage (GTDB taxonomy): Bacteria > Pseudomonadota > Gammaproteobacteria > Burkholderiales > Rhodocyclaceae > Sulfuritalea. The sequence goes on from JAPLQZ010000013.1 coordinate 7,204, forward strand.
GACTTACGGAACTGCCGTTTGCCGCACTGGAATCCAGGGGTACCCAACGCGGCAGTGGACCCGCAATCCTTTCCCAGGCGCGGGGAACCCGGGGTCGGCGCGCGGGTAGTGCCCGTACGACGGACGTTTAAAGCATGCGTCCATTACCCGATTGCGCATCAGGGAGAGCATGAAAGTCATGCCCGATTCGAAGGCAATACCGATTCCCTCGCCGCTCCATCAGGCATGCGAGCCATTTGCCTGCGAGCAGTGCGGCGTCTATCGCCTATGCCTGCCGCTCGGCCTGCATGGTGGCGACATGACCCTGCTGGAGAGCGTCGTCAAGCGCAAGGAGACCTATAAGCGCGGGCAACTTCTCTTCAGGGCGGGAGACCGCTTTGACTTCATTTATGCGATCCGCGGCGGGTCGGTCAAGACGTCGGTTTGCACACCGGATGGCCGCGTGCAAATCACCGGTTTCCATGTCGCAGGTGAACTCCTGGGCTTGAGCGCGCTCGCATCGGGCGAGTACAGCAGCGAAGCGCGGGCACTCGAAACGACGTCTGTTTGTCTGGTGGAGGCGGAGCGGCTTGATGAACTGGCGCAAAAGATCCCATCTCTGCAGTATCAGATGATGAAAATAATGAGTGGCCAGATTCGCCAGGATGAGGAACTGATGCTGCTGCTCGGCAGGAGGAACGCCGAAGAACGCCTGGCCGAGTACCTGATCGGGCTCTCAAGGCGCTTCGCCGCCCGCAATTTTTCCCCGACTCAATTCAACCTGAGCATGTCCCGCGGCGACATCGGTAACTATCTCGGCATCGCCGAAGAGACAGTCTGTCGCCTTCTGACCCGATTCCAGAACGCAGGCCTGATCGCAACGAAACGGCGCCAGGTTTCGCTGATCGATCTTCGGCAACTGGAAGCGGTGGCGCGAATGAACCCCGCCGCTTGACGCTTCCCCAGTCTTCCCCGAGCGATTCTGTCGTCGGCGTCCGATCTTCCCTGGCTTGACTCGCCACGAGCCGGCAGGTTGGCGCGAGCCACCTTTTTGCTATTTCCGGCTTCGCCACGCGGACACAAAGGTTGACCTGCGTCAGGGTTCTGGATCCCACTCCTCGCATCGTCTATATTAAGATAACAATATCCGATTATCCTTATGAAGATCACGATTTGTTTAGGTTGAATGTATTTTGATCTACATCAATGGTTACTAATGCTTGAAATGTAATACTTCCTGAAATTCTTGTGCTGCGTCGCGTCAATCGCGGCAGCGTGTACGGTTTCTTTTTATTAATGTGAGGTGAATCCATCATGCAATCGCAAGCGACTTACAACTACAAAGTCGTGCGCCAGTTCGCTGTGATGACCGTAATCTGGGGCATCGTGGGCATGCTGGTCGGCGTCATCATCGCCGCCCAACTGGTTTGGCCGGAACTGAACGTGGTTGAATGGCTGAGCTACGGGCGCCTGCGTCCGCTGCATACCAACGCCGTGATTTTTGCCTTTGGCGGCTGCGCACTTTTTGCCACGTCCTATTTTGCCGTGCAGCGCACCAGCCACGCGGTCCTGTTCGCGCCGGCCCTGGCGGCCTTTACCTTCTGGGGTTGGCAACTGGTCATCGTGCTGGCTGCGCTTTCCTTGCCGCTGGGGTTTACCCAAGGCAAGGAATACGCCGAACTCGAGTGGCCGATCGACATCCTGATCACCCTGGTCTGGGTGTCCTACGCGGTGGTGTTCTTCGGCACCATCATCAAGCGCAAGGTCTCGCATATCTACGTGGCGAACTGGTTCTTCGGCGGCTTCATCCTCACTGTCGCTGTTTTGCATCTGGTCAATAGCGCCGCGATTCCGGTGTTCGCCGCCGGCATCCTGACGCCCAAGTCCTACTCGGCCTACGCCGGCGTGCAGGATGCGATGGTGCAGTGGTGGTACGGCCACAATGCGGTGGGCTTCTTCCTCACCGCCGGCTTCCTCGGCATGATGTATTACTTCGTGCCGAAGCAGGCCGGTCGACCGATCTACTCCTATCGCCTATCGGTGGTGCACTTCTGGGCCCTGATCTTCACCTACATGTGGGCCGGCCCGCACCATCTGCACTACACCGCGCTGCCGGACTGGACGCAGTCGGTCGGCATGGTCTTCTCGCTGATCCTGCTGGCGCCTTCGTGGGGAGGCATGATCAACGGCATCATGACGCTGTCGGGCGCCTGGCACAAACTGCGCGATGATCCGATCCTGAAGTTCATGATCACCTCGCTGTCCTTCTACGGCATGTCGACTTTCGAAGGCCCGATGATGTCCATCAAGACGGTGAACGCGCTGTCGCATTACACCGACTGGACCGTCGGCCACGTCCATTCGGGCGCGCTGGGCTGGGTGGCGATGATTTCCATCGGTTCGATCTACTACCTGCTGCCGCGCCTGTTCGGCAAGCCCGAAATGCATTCGAAGAAGCTGATCGAGGTGCACTTCTGGATCGCCACCATTGGCGTGGTGCTCTACATCGCCTCGATGTGGATCGCCGGCGTGATGCAGGGCCTGATGTGGCGCGCGACGAATCTGGATGGGACCCTGACGTATTCCTTCGTCGAGTCGGTCAAGGCGACCTACCCGTTCTGGACCATACGCCTGCTGGGAGGCCTGCTGTTCCTCTCCGGCATGTTCATCATGGCCTACAACATGTTCCTGACCATGGCTGGTGGCAAGGCAGTCGATGCGCCGGTACTCGCACCCGCAGCGGCCCACTGACCGATCGCACAGAATAAGGAGCCATACATCATGTTGACCCATGACCAAATTGAACGGAACGTCGGGTTGTTTATCGTTCTGACTGTCCTTACCGTGAGCGTGGGGGGATTGCTTGAAATCGTCCCGCTGTTCTTCCAGAAATCCACCACCACGCCGACCAATGAACTGGTCAAGCCCTACGACGCATTGCGTTTGTCGGGACGCGATATCTACATCCGCGAAGGTTGCTACAACTGCCACTCGCAGATGATTCGTCCGTTTCGCGCCGAGACAGAACGCTATGGCCACTATTCGGTGGCCGGCGAGTTTATCTATGACCATCCGTTCCAGTGGGGCTCCAAGCGCACCGGTCCGGACCTGGCGCGCGTGGGCGGCCGCTATTCGGACCAGTGGCATCGCACGCACCTGCTGCAGCCGCGCGACGTGGTGCCCGAGTCGAACATGCCCGCCTACTATTGGCTGAATCGTCCGCTCAAGGACGATGTCATCGACGCCAAGATGAAGGCGCTGCGTTCGGTCGGCGTGCCCTATACCGATGCCGATATCGCCGGGGCGAAGAAGGCCATCGAGGGCGCAACCGAACTCGACGCATTGATCGCTTACCTCCAGGGCATGGGCACCGCGCTCAAGCAAACGAGGTAATCGGGTGGACATCAACGACCTGCGTTCCCTCTTCACGGTGCTGGCGTTCATCGCTTTCGTCGGCATCGTCTGGTGGGCGTATTCGGACCGGCGCAAGAAAACATACGACGAAGCGGCCATGCTGCCGCTCGACGATGACAGCCAATTTGTGCCGCCGGCGCCGCAGGTCACGGAGAATCAGGAAAGGAAATCATCATGAGTGATTTTGTCAGCGGCTTCTGGAATTTTTATGTAGTGAGCATTGTGCTGGTCAGCATTCTCGGCTGCGGGGTCTTTCTCTGGATGCAGAGTTCGGCCACGCACGTTGAAGGTGCGACCACCGGGCATGTCTGGGACGAAGATCTGCAGGAGTTCAGCAACCCGCTGCCCAGTTGGTGGCGCTGGCTGTTCTATATCACGATAGTCTTCTCGCTGTTCTATCTGGCGGTGTACCCCGGTCTGGGCACCTATCAGGGTCAGTTCAACTGGTCTTCCACCGGGCAGTATGACGGCGAGATGAAGAAGGCCGAGGACCAGTACGGGCCGATCTACAAGAAATTCCAGTCGCAGGACATCATGGCGGTCGCGGCCAATAGCGAGGCCAGGGAAATGGGCCAGCGCCTGTTCCTGACCTACTGTGCCCAGTGTCACGGTTCGGATGCCAAGGGCGCCCGCGGCTTCCCCAACCTGACCGACAACGACTGGCTGTTTGGCGGTACGCCTGAGCAGATCAAGGAATCGATCATCAAAGGCCGTGACGCCATGATGCCGCCGAAGGGTCTCAAGCCCGATCTGAACGGTGACCAGATCAAGGACCTTGCCCACTATGTGCGCTCGCTGTCCGGTCTTTCCTCCGACTCGATTCGCGTCCAGCGCGGCAAGGAACTTTTTGCTCCTGCGTGCAGCGCCTGTCACGGACCGGACGGCAAGGGCACCGTCGGTCTGGCGCCGAACCTGACCGACAAAGTCTGGTTGTATGGCAGCTCAGAGGCCGAGATTATCAATGGCATTACCACCGGCCGAGTCAATCGCATGCCGGCTTGGGGCGAGTTTCTCGGCGAAGCCAAGGTGCACTTGCTCACGGCCTATGTCTATGGGCTCGGTGGCGGCGTCAAGGAGGCTCCTGCCGCAGCGCCGGTTGCGGCACCTGCGGCTGCCCCGGCGGCAGCGGCACCTGCGGAAAAGAAGTAAACTGGCTTACCTTCCCCGGCACCGCGGTTCGTGGTGCCGGGGAATTCTTGGTCAGGTCTATCAGAATATAGTAATACCATAATCATGGCTTCCACCCCCGCCAGTCAGACGCAGGAGAGCAGACCCAGTTTCGTCGAGGAGAGCCTCTACGAAATTCACCAGAAAGTGCATCCGCGCGCCGTCAGCGGCATCTTCGCTACCTGGCGCTGGTCACTGGTCTGGTTCACCCAGGTGGTGTATTACGGTCTGTGCTGGCTGCCCTGGAACGGGCGGCAAGCGGTGCTGTTCGATCTGGTGGAACGCAAGTTCTACATTTTCGGCCTGGTGTTCTGGCCCCAGGACGTGATTTTTCTCGCCGTGCTGCTGATCATTTCGGCGTATTCCCTGTTCCTCTTTACCGCGGTGGGCGGGCGGTTGTGGTGCGGCTATGCCTGTCCGCAGACCGTGTATACGGAAATATTCACCTGGATCGAGCAGCAGATCGAGGGCGAGCGCAACGCGCGGATCAAGCTCGATGCCGCGCCCATGAGCGCACGCAAGCTGTGGCTTCGCGTTGCAAAGTACAGTTGCTGGGGACTGCTGGCGTTCTGGACCGGGTTCACCTTTGTCGGCTATTTCACGCCGATCAAGACTGTGTGGGCCTCGCTGTGGGGTTTTTCGCTGGGGCCGTGGGAAACTTTCTGGATGATCTTTTACGGCACCTTTACTTACCTGTTTGCGGGTCACATGCGCGAACAGGTCTGCAAGCACATGTGTCCCTACGCGCGCTTTCAGGGCGTGATGTTCGATCCCGACACGCTGACGATTACCTACGATCCCGAACGCGGCGAACCGCGCGGCGCCAGAAAGAAAGGGATTGTTCCGGAATCGATCGCCAAGGGCGATTGCGTCGATTGCGGTATCTGCGTGCAGGTCTGTCCGACCGGGATAGATATCCGCGCCGGCTTGCAGTACGAATGCATCGGCTGCGCGGCGTGCATCGATGCCTGCGATCAGGTCATGGAGAAAATGGCCTACCCGAAAGGCTTGATCCGCTATTCCACCGAGCATGCGATCGAGGCGCACTGGGGCTGGAAGGAAATCATCAGCCACATCGTCCGGCCGCGGGTGATCATCTATTCGACGATTCTCGCCACGATTTGCATGGCCTTTGTCTGGGGTATCGCCACCAAGGCCACCCTGCGCGTGGATGTCATCCGCGACCGCGCCATCCTGGCGCGCGAGGTCGAAGGCGGGCTGATCGAGAACGTGTACCGGTTGCATGTCATCAATGTTTCCGAAGAGCCGCACCGCTATGCCGTGAGCGTTTCGGGCCTGCCCGAAATAGACATGGTCGGTGAGCGCATCCTGGAACTGCCGGCAGCAGCGACGAGAACTTTCACCGTGCAGGTGCGCGTGCCGCCGGAGTCCGGCAAGAAAGGCTCTAATCAGATCTTCTTCGACGTGAAATCTCTCGTCGACGAGAAGGTGGCAGTGCACGAAAAGGCTGCCTTCCTGCAACCATGAAGGAACACACGATGAACACCGCCGTCGCTCGTCCCTGGTACCGCGAACCCTGGCCGTGGATTCTGGCCGCGGGGCCGTCCATTGTGGTGATTGCGGCGCTGTACACGGCCTGGCTTGCCGTGGTGAGCAACGACGGCCTGGTTACGGAGGACTATTACCGGAAGGGCCTCTCCGCCAACCAGACCATCGCCCGCAGCGAGCAGGCGACCAAAATGGGGCTGGTCGCAGGCGTGCGGATTGCCGGCGATACCTTGTCGGTACGCATGGAGGCGCGCGACAAGGCTTTCGTCATGCCGCCGACGCTGGCGCTGACCATTACGCATCCCACGCGTGCCGGTCTGGATCAGTCGCGGGTGCTGGTGAAGAATGGCGACCTCTATTCCGGCGAAGTACGCCTGCCGGCTGCCGGGCATTGGCTGGTTCTGCTGGAAGATGAGCGCAAGACCTGGCGTTTGATGGGCAATGTGATTCTGCCGGCGAATGGTGAAACGGTCATTGGCAGACCGGCGACGCAGGGAGCAATCCCCGCGCCCGCAGACATCCGAAGCGCGAAGTAGGCGCTTCCTCCGGACCGCGAAGGAGAGAAAAATGTACAAGATTTTCCGGGTACTGTGGCCCTCGTTTCTGGTTGCCGGTATTGCCGAGGGTGTTTTCTTTACCGTCATCGACCCGCAGGAACTGTATCTTTTCGGCGAGCCGGTGCACCTCTCAAAAATCGCGACCTACTCGATAGGGTTCTTTGGTTTCTGGGCCGTTTGCGCGGCATCCAGTTTGATGACGTGGTTCCTCCTGCTCAGCGCCGCCGAGATAAACAAGGGAGTGGGCGTTGTTCCTCATTCAGGAGACGACGCAGGGAAGTAGCCCGGTCCGAACTTGCTGGCTCGCGGAATTACTGCTTTCTGGCGGGACCTACGCCTATCGGGGGCGGTGCCAGATTGACGATGCGGCTGAAGAGGTCGCGACAATCCTGATCGGCCTCGGCGTCGAAGCGCGGGTCGCCGTTTTCACTGAAGGCGGCGCCGATCTCGACCCAGTCTTCTGCCGTGAGGTATTTCCTGGCCAGCGGAATCACGGTGCTTTCTTCAAGCGCCATATGCTTCGTGATTTCCTCGGCAAACTTCTCGACGGTTGCCGAGAACCTTTCCAGTCCATCCGGCATTCCGGCTTCGTAGTGACCGAGCGCGAGTTCCAGATCACGCACATGGCCGGCACCGGCGATGTGCTGCCGTTCAAGTTCGGCGACCACCGCGTCGGCCTCATGGGTGCGCTGGCGCAGCCTGGCAAACAGATAGGCGTTTTCCTTGGGGTGATGCAGCTTCTCCGGAAACTCTTCGAGATAGAAAATCATCGCCCAGAGCAGCCTGAAGTCGGGCCTGGCATTCCTCTCGCGCGTTTCGCGAACAAGGTACCGCAGCCCATGAATGACTGCGGCAAGCGACCGGTGCTCGTCGTGGATGATTAACAGCGCCGAGTTCAGCATGCTTGATCCCCCGATCCGGTCCGAGTCAACGGTAGACCAGTACCGGTATCTTCGAGTGCGTCAGGACCTTCTGCGTTTCAGAACCGAGCAGCAGGCCGCTGATGCCGCGCCGACCGTGCGAGGCCATGAAAATCAGATCCGCACCCGCCTCTTCGGCGGCAGCGATGATCGCCTCATAGGGAATATCGCTGACAGAACTCGCGGCTGCGCTGACCACTCCTTCAGCCTTGGCCGCGGCTTCATTCGCGGCGAGAATTTCTTTCGCCTGCTGTTCGGCCATTTCCGCGAACTTGTCGGGTGTGGTGGGGTCGATCAGCGCGCCCTCGCCATAAAAAGCGACCGGGTAATCCGGTTTGGCGAAGAAAAAAGTCACCTTTGCCCCGGTTTCTCTGGCAAACGCGATCGCACGCTTTGCCGTATCGGATGAAAGCTGCGATCCGTCAGTTGGAACGAGTATGTGCTTGAACATGGGATTTGATCCTCCGAGTGAGGTTTCCAGCCTAGCCTACTAAAGAAGGGGAACGTTGATCAAGATCAAAGGCAATCGGAACTATACCTGACCGGCATCGGGCACAATGGAACCATGCGGCTGCGGGACCGAGCGCGGCCCTTCTGAAGTGGAGAGAATGGTCATGAGCACGACGAAACAGTCCAAGTCACCGGCAACCCCCCAGGCCGCCTGGCGAGCGGTGAATCAGGCAGTCGAGGCCAAGGTTGATCCGATCGGCATCGCAACCCCCCTGATGCACGCGCAACTGGCCTGGTTGTCCCATCCGCAGGAAATGTCCGAGGCCTTGGCCGAAGTCGCGACCAAGCTGTGGGAGTTGCAGACGCATTCCTGGCACCGCGCACTGGGCATGCCGAGCAAGGATGTCGTCTCGCCGAATCCCGACGATACGCGCTTCGCCGATCCGCTGTGGAGCGACTCGGCGAGCTGGGACATCGTCAAGGAGTGGTACCTGATGATGACCCGCCAGGTGCAGGACATGCTCTATGACACGCCCGGTCTGTCGAGTCGCGACCGGCGCCGTGCAGCGTTCTGGTGGCGCAAGTGGCTCAATGCCGTGGCCCCCACCAACTTTCTGCTGACCAATCCGGCAGCCATGCAGAAGGCCATGGAAACCCGCGGCGAGAGCCTGCTCAAGGGCTTCAACAATTTCGTGACGGACTTTCAGGCGGGCGACGTGCAGATGGCGCGTCCGACGGATTTCACCGTCGGCAAGGATCTGGGAACCACACCGGGCAAAGTGGTGTTCCGCAACCGACTGCTGGAGGTCGTGCACTACACGCCGACCCGCGAGAAGGTTTTTGAGACGCCCATCGTCATCGTCACGCCGTGGATCAACAAGTTCTACATCCTTGATCTCAACGCCAAGAAGAGCATGGTGAAGTTTCTGGTCGATCAGGGTTTCGACGTCTATATCACCAGCTGGAAGAACCCGACGGCAGAGATGCGTGATGTGACTTTCGACGACTATCTGACGGAAGGCATCGGCCAAATCATCGAAACGGCACGCGGCATCTCCGGTTCAGCCAAAGTCCATGCCGTCGGCTATTGCATCGGCGGCGCGGCGCTGACGACCTGGATGGCGTGGGCCAACGCCCGTTACGGAAAAAATGAGGTACCGGTGGCGACGCTGACGCTGCTGGCGACGCTGGTGGATTACCACAAGCCGGGCGACATCGAAGTGTTCCTTGACGAGAGCAGCATCAAGTTCCTGGAAAAGTCGATGGCCGAAAAAGGCTATCTCGACGGCAAGGAAATGGCCTCCGCCTTCCGCCTGCTGCGTTCCAACAGTCTGGTCTGGCATTACGTGGTGCGCGGCTACCTGTTTGGCGAAACGCCGCCGCCTTTCGATGTGCTGTTCTGGAACATGGATGCGACCCGGATGCCGGCAGCGATGCATGGCTGGTATTTGCGCAACTTCTATCTCGAGAACCTGCTGATCAAGAAGGATGCGCTGAACCTGGCCGGCGAGAACATAGATCTCGGGCGGATTTCCCAGCCACTGTATACGGTGTCGGCCGAGGATGATCACATTGTGCCGTGGCGGCAGGGCTTCCGCATCAACAACTTCGTCGCCAGCTCGCGCCGCTATGTGCTGTCAAGCTCAGGCCACATTCTGGGCATTGTCAATCCGGTGGTGAATCCACCGAAGCGCGAGTACCACGTGGGCACCGTCGACAGACACGACACGCCGGAGGACTGGCGCGAACGGGCGGAGCTTCACCGTGGTAGCTGGTGGGAAGACTGGATGGCATGGCTTAAGCCGCAGTCGGGCAAGCTGGTCGCGGCGCCACCTGTCGCGACGCGAAAGCTCCCCGCGCTGGCCGATGCGCCGGGTACCTATGTTCTGGAGCCGTGACCCGCAGCTGACGGTATCCGACAGGCCAGCCGTCCGGCGCTTCGGCGACCGGATATCCAGGTAGCGTATAGGGGTACTGAATCCCTGAATAAGCTGCGCTCTTGACGGTGGTCAATGTCGTCGGACGCGGCGATGCCCAGAATCTGCAACTGTTCAACCGGAGTTTGCCTCATGTCGATTACTGCCCCGCTGTTCAAGCATCACAAGCACTGCGACGAACTGTTTGCCACCGCAGAAGAGACTTGCGCCAACGGCGACTGGGCGGCAGGCGACGAGGCTTTCGCGCTCCTGCGCGACCAGCTTGAAACTCATTTCACCAGCGAGGAACAACTTCTGTTCCCGGCTTTTGAGGCTGCGACCGGGATGACCTCTGGTCCGACCGAAGTCATGCGCGGCGAGCATCGCCAGATGCGCGATCTGCTGGCACAGATGCAGGGGGCACTGGCTTCCCGCGATGGCGATACGTTCGGCGGTGCCGCCGAGACCCTGCTCATATTGATGCAGCAGCACAACATGAAGGAGGAAAATATCCTCTATCCGATGTGCGACAACGTATTGGGTGCGTCGGATGTGGGCGCCTCACTGGCGGAGCGCTTGAAGGCGTCATGACCACGGTAATCGACGGGCGCGAAATGCAGCCGCCGGAGCCGATGGAGCGGACCATGGAAGCCCTGGATACGCTTGCCGAGGGCGACGACCTGCTGCTGCTGCTGTATTGCCAGCCGCATCCGCTGTTCAGTATCCTGAGCAAAAATGGCTACGCCTGGAGCGAAGATCTTCGCGCCGACGGAACGCGCGAGATCCGGATTCGCAAACTTCCCGGTTGACCACCGCTGATCGGATGCACCCCAGCCTTTCCTTCGATCAGGCGCCTCCGATTTCGGTGCCATACCGCTTTTTTCTTGCGGCACCCGGGTTTGGAGTCTTGGCCGGGATTCTTCTGGCATGGTCGGGCGGTGATGCCTTTGCTTCAAGGTGGACTCCGGAGGCATTGGCGCTGACGCATCTGATCGCTCTCGGCTTCATGCTGCAGGCCATGTGCGGAGCGCTGTTTCAGTTCATAGCCGTGGCGGTGGGTGGCAATGTCTGGCGTCCGAAGCTGGTCGCCAACACAGTGCAACCCGTGCTGTTGTTGGCCACGCTGCTGCTGGTCGCGGGCTTGCTGTTCAGCCGCCCCGTTCTGCTGTCCGCTGCGGTCCCCCTGTTTCTCCTGGCGCTGGGCGGCTTTGTTGTGGCGGTTGCACTGGCCCTGTGGCGAACACCGGCCACCGGCGTGACTTTGTGGGCGATGCGCATGGCGATCGGGGGGTTGGCGATTACCGTGCTGCTGGGCTCGCTTCTGGCCGAAGCGTTGGTGCATGGTCTTTCCGTGCCCATTGTCGAGCTGACCAACATCCATCTGGCATGGGGCCTCGGTGGCTGGGCACTGATGCTGCTGGCCGGCGTGTCCTACCACGTGGTCCCGATGTTTCAGCTGACGCGGCCCTATCCGGCGTCGTTCTCCCGCTGGTTCGGCCCTCTGCTGCTGCTGTTGCTGCTGGCCTGGTCATCGCGGATATTTTTCGGCGATGCGCGGTGGTCGCTGGCTATCGCGCTGCCCCTGCTTCTGCTTCTATCGGCCTATGCGGGAATCACCTTGTGGCTGCAGTACACGCGCCGCAGAAAAATCCATGACGCGACGTCCATCTACTTTCGTGTTGCGATGTTGGCCATGCTGGCGTTCGCTGTATCTGCGGCTGCGCTGGTGCTGCGTCCGGAGACCGGTGCCGATCCCCGATTCGTGGTCTGGCTGGGCGTGCTGGCCTTCGCCGGAGTGTTCGTTTCGGCCATCACCGGCATGATGTACAAGATCGTGCCCTTCCTCAACTGGCTGCACCTGCAGCGCTTGGGTGCGCCCTTGTCTGCCGTGCCCAACATGAAAAAAATGATTCCGGCCGAGGCCATGACGGGTCAGTTGCGTCTGCATGTGCTTGCTGTCGTGCTGCTGCTGTCTGCTGTCTGGCTACCCGGGTTGACCCGCCTGGCCGGAGTGGCCTTTGCCGCCTCATTTGCCTGGATGGGCTGGAATCTGATCGGTGCGGTCAGGCGTTACCAGAGCTTCAGAGATCAAATTCGCGCAACCGCTTTACATCATTGATGGTGATTTGCTTGCCACTGACACCAATCAGTCCGTTGGCCGAGAGATCGTGAAAAATTCGCGAGAGGGTTTCCGGTGTCAGATTGAGGCGCGAAGCGATCACCTGCTTCGAGGTCGGCAGCGAAATGTCGAACGAGCCTTCGCTGGGTTCGCTCTGTGGGCATTGCTGCAACAGATAGCCGACCACGCGCTGTGCCGAGGAGCGCAAGGAGTAGGTTTCAACATCCTGCACCAGCGAATGCAGTCGCATCGAGAGCCCTGCCAGCATGCGCCGGGCGAACAGCGGGTCGCGTTGCAGGAGTTCGAAGACCGGGACGCTGCCGATATGCAGCAGCAGGCTGTCCATCAGGCCTTCGGCAAATACCGGGTAGGGACGATCCATGAACATCATCGCCTCGCCAAAACTCTGCCGCGGCCCCAGAATCTGCACCACTTTTTCGTTGCCTTGCGAGGAAGGAAAAGCCAGCTTGAGCTGGCCGAAGACAACCACGAAAAAACCCTTCGGCGGATCGCCTTTTTGAAACAGCATCTCGCCTTTGGCAAGTCGGCGCTCACGACACGCCGTTTCCAGCACGGCGATCTGCTCCGGGGCAAGTTCCTGGAACAGCGGCAGGCGCGAAAGAATCTGGGGAATGTCGAGCTTGGTTTCGTGCATGGTTTCGTGCATGGTCTCGTGCAGGGGGATACTCCGGGTTTGTCACTGGAACCTTACCATGCAACGCATCGGAGGCGGCAGTCATAATGCGCTTCCCCGTGTTTTTTGCTGCGCCGCACCGCGTGATGTTTCTCACTGGCGCCGTCCAGGCGCTGGCGGTGATGGTGTTCTGGTCGCTCGAACTGGGTGGCCGCTACGCCGGGTTTTGGCCGGCACCGGCATGGCCGTTGCTGACCCTGTTTCCCGCGCCCTTGCTGCACGCGTTGTTGACTTCCTGTGGCGTGTTTCCCTTGTTCATATTCGGCTTCATCCTTACTGCCGGGCCGCGCTGGCAGGGAGCAGGGGAATTGACGCAGCGGAATTTCTTGCCCGCCTTTGTTTTGCTGGCCTGTGGCTGGCTTCTGGTCTGGGCGGCACTGCTGTTGCCGCAACTGCTGGTCATGGGCCTCGCGCTGGCGCTGGGCGGCTGGATCACCGTGGCCTTGACGCTTGCCCGGGTTGCCCGGCAGCGGGCGACGGAGCGCGAGCACATCATGGTTGTTACCATTGCCTGCTGGCTCGGCGCAGCGGGGCTCGGAGCTTTTCTGGTATTTTTTGCGGGTGGTGCGATGGGGTGGGCGCGTCTGGGAATCTCGCTGGTCGTCTGGGGCTTTTTGCTGCCGGTTTTTCTTGGCGTGGCGCATCGCATGTTGCCTTTCTTTACCTCTTCATCGGTGCGCGGCTATGTGCTTCGCCGTCCTGCGTGGGCGCTGCGAGGGTTGGTTGGGCTTAGCCTGGCGCACGGCGTGTTAGCGTTTCTGGAGCAAGTACAGTGGCTTTGGCTGCCCGACCTGCCGGCGATGCTTGTCGCGGGGTATTTGACCTGGCTCTGGTGGAGTCGCGCAGCGATGGCGAACCGCATGCTGAC
>JAPLQZ010000261.1 GCA_026399415.1 Rhodocyclales bacterium
GTCACCACGCGGGTCGATACCGCGGTCGGCATGGGCATGGCAACCACGTTTTGCATCACGGTTTCGGCACTGATCGACTGGGCGGTCGAGGCGTATTTGCTGGAACCCTACGGCCTGGGTTATTTGCGCACGGTGACCTTCATCCTGGTGGTCGCGGCATCGGTGCAGTTTACCGAGGCGGTGGTGAAGAAGGTATCGCCGCCGCTATTCCAGATGCTGGGCATCTACCTGCCATTGATTACCACCAACTGTGCCGTTCTCGGTGTCTGCCTGCTGCTGGTCGAAGGCAAGATGAACTTCATTCAAAGCGCGGTATTCGCGTTTGCTTCATCGATTGGCTACAGCCTAGTGATGGTGCTGTTCGCCGGGCTGCGCGAGCGCTTGGCGGTGGCCGAAGTGCCGCGCCTGTTTGCCGGACCACCGATCGGGTTTATTACGGCCAGCCTGCTGGCGCTGGCGTTTATGGGATTTTCAGGCATGGGTGCGGGTTAGGAGATAGGCTATGTTGATCGCTGTCGGAAGTCTTACAGTCATGGGCGTCACCTTGGGCGGACTGCTCGGCGTGGCCGCGCGCCTCCTCGCCGTTGAAGAGAATCCGGTCGAGGAAGAACTGAAGGCCATGCTGCCCGGGTCGAATTGCGGCCAATGCGGCTTCGTCGGTTGTGCCATGGCCGCACAGGCGCTGGCCAAGGGCGAAGCGCCGGTAACCTTGTGCCCCCCTGGCGGCAAGGCTGTGGCCGAAGCGCTGGCGAAGAAGCTGGGCGTCACCGCCGACCTTTCCGAGCATGAAGAGAAGGGACCTGAATACGCAATCATCGAAGAGGATTTGTGCATCGGTTGCACCCGCTGCATCAAGGAATGCTCGGTCGACGCCATCCTTGGCGCGAGCAAGCACATGCATACGATCATCGTCGATTCCTGTCACGGTTGCGCCAAGTGCTTCAAGGTCTGCCCGACCGATGCAATCAAGATGTGCAAGGTGCCGGTGACACTGGGCACATGGCATTGGCCCAAGCCCGATATCGGGCAAATGCATTAAAGGAGCGGCACCGAGACATGAAACTTTTCCCCATCCGCGGTGGAGTCCATCCCGAGTATCGCAAGGAACTGTGCAGCGAGAAGCCCATCGTCGCCCTGCCGATGCCCGATCTGCTCTACATTCCGCTGCAGCAGCATATCGGCGCTCCGGCCGAAGCACTGGTCAGTGAAGGTGATCTGGTCAAGAAGGGCCAGATGATTGCGCGTGGTCAGGGAACGGTGTCGGCCCCCCATCACGCGCCCACGTCGGGCCGCATCAAGGCGGTCACTCAGGTCCTGGCCATCCATCCTTCGGGCCTGACGCAACTCACCATCATTATCGAACCCGACGGCAAGGACGAGTGGGCAGATCTGCCGGCGCCGATTGACGATCCCTTCTCGGTCAAACCGCAGGCGATCAAGGATCGCGTCGCCCAGTCGGGCATCGTCGGCATGGGCGGCGCGGCGTTTCCCTCGGCCGTGAAACTGAACCTGGGCATCCAGCTGAAGATTGACTTGCTGCTGCTCAATGGAGCCGAATGCGAGCCTTACCTGACCTGCGATGACCGCGTGATGCGTGAGCGCGCCGAGGAAGTGATCGACGGCGCCCGCATCATGGCGCATGCACTGGGCGCGCCCAAAGTCATCATCGCCATCGAAGAGAACAAGCCGCAGGCGATCGAGATCATGACCCGGGCGGCGGCAGCGCAGCCCAACGTCGAGGTGGTTGGTGTGCCGGTGCAATATCCAATGGGCGCGGAGCGTCAACTGACCCAGGCCATTACCGGCCTCGAAACGCCCTCGCGCAAACTTACCGCCGATCTCGGGGTAGTGGTGCACAACGTGGCCACGGCGCGTGCAGTGCAGCAGGCGGTCCGCTACGGACGACCGCTGGTGTCCCGGGTGGTGACGGTGAGCGGTGAAGCGATACGTGAACCGAAGAATGTTGACGTGCCGATCGGCACGCCGGTGGCGAAACTCGTTGAGTTCTGCGGCGGCTTTACCAGCGAGCCCGCGCGCCTGGTGAACGGCGGTCCGATGATGGGCGCGCCGCTGGTCAGCCTGGAGGTGCCGGTGGTCAAGGGCACATCGGGCATTTTGGCGCTTACCGCTGCGGAGGTCAAAGAACGGCCAACCAGCCCCTGTATCCGTTGCGGCGTCTGCATCACCGTCTGCCCCTGCGGCTTGTCGCCGGTGGAGATGGCTCCCCACATCCGCAAGGATCATCTCGATGTCGCCGCCAAACTTGGCGTGATGGACTGCTTCTCCTGCGGCAGTTGTTCCTGGGTCTGTCCCTCGCACATTCCCCTGGTGCACTATTTCAACTATGCCAAAGGTATGCTCGCCGAACAGGACCGCGAACAGACCAAGATCGAGCGCACCAAGAGACTGGCCGAGGAACACGGCATACGCATCGAAAAGGCGGACGAAGCCAAGAAAGCCGCCATGGCCGCGAAGCAAGCCGCCATGGCCGCCAAAAAACAGAGCGCCACCGCCGCAGACGATAAGGCCAGCACATGAGTACCCTCTACCCAAGCAAAACCGCGCCGTTCGCCTACTCGGCCAACAGCGTCCAGAAGACCATGACCACGGTGCTTCTGGCATTGGCGCCGGCAACGCTTTTCAACCTCTACCTGTTCGGCTGGCCGGCCATTCTGTTGTTTGCGGTCACCGTCGGGGCGTGTGCTGCGGCGGAGGCGAGTTGCGTTGCGCTTTCGGGCCGTCCGGCGACCTCGACGCTGGGAGACGGTTCAGCGGTACTGACCGGCTGGCTGCTGGCCATGAGCCTGCCACCGTGGGCCCCATGGTGGACCGGTGTGCTGGGTGCGGTGTTTGCCATTCACCTCGCCAAGCACGCCTATGGTGGGCTGGGCCAGAATGCCTTCAACCCGGCCATGGTCGCCCGCGTTGCCCTGCTGGTTTCCTTCCCTGTCGTCATGACCACGTGGGTCGTGCCGCATCCGCTATTCTCCGCCAACGCGCTCGGCCTGGCCGATGCATTTGCCATAACCTTCGGCAGCAAGCCGCTCGATGCGATGAGTTCAGCGTCGGTATTGGGCTTCGTCAAGACGGAGCTGTCACGAGGCATTCCGGTAACGCAGTCGATCACCCAGGTTCCCAATCTGATGGACATGGCGCTCGGCTACCGCGCCGGCAGCATGGGCGAAACATCGGCCTTGCTGATTCTCGCCGGAGGCCTGTTTCTGATGGCCCGGGGCATCATTTCCTGGCACATTCCCGTCACTGTGATCGGTTCCCTATTCCTTATGGGCACCGTGTTCAATCTGGTCAATCCGGCCCGCTTCACCGATGGTACCGTGCAGGTAATGTCGGGAGCCACATTCCTCGGCGCTTTCTTCATCGCCACTGATTACGTGACTTCGCCGGTATCCAAGCAGGGCCAGCTGGTGTTCGGCATCGGGATTGGGCTATTCACCTGGATTATTCGCACCTTCGCCGGTTACCCCGAGGGCATGGCCTTTGCGGTACTGCTGATGAATTCGCTTACCCCTATCATCGATCAATATACCCGGCCGCGAGGATTTGGCCGTACCCGCAAGGGCGAACCGCTGCCGCTCAAGGTGAAATCATGAAGGACGGCTCTTTAAAGCACGCGGTGATCCTTGGCGTGTTCTGCCTGGGGTTTGGCATCTTGCTCGCGCTCACCGACCTCCTCACCGCCTCGGCCATCGTCGACCGCGCCATGGAGGACAGGCTGAACTCGCTGGCCCAGGTGATCCCGGCAAACCTGCACGACAACAATCCGGTCAAGGACGCCCTCAACATGAAGAACGCCGAAGGCAAGGAAATCGTTGTGTACCGCGCCCTGAAAGAAGGCAAGGTCACCGGCGTTGCCTACGAAGTTCAGGGCTCGGGTTATGGTGGTCCGATCAAAGTGATGCTGGGCCTGGATGTCGAGGGCCGGATTCTCGGTGCGCGCGTTACGTCCCATAAGGAAACTCCGGGACTGGGTGACAAGATCGAAGAGAAAAAGGGCGACTGGATTCTGCGCTTCACAGGATTGTCTCTTGGCAATCCGCCTGTCGATAAGTGGAGAGTGAAGAAGGACGGCGGCCAGTTCGACCAGTTCGCCGGCGCTACCATCACGCCCCGCGGCGTGGTCGGCGCGGTCCGCGGCGGAATGGAATTCTATGCCGCCAACAAGACGCAAATGATGGAGGTGAAGTAATGGCGACGGAATACAGCAGAATCGTCAAGGATGGCCTGTGGGACAACAACGGCGTCATCTGCATGCTGTTGGGCATGTGCCCGACCATGGCCATGACCACCAGTGCCACCAATGGACTGGGCATGGGTCTGGCGACAGCGGCGGTGATGGCCGCCTCGAATCTCCTGGTGGCGATATTCCGCAACCGGATCACCCAGGAAGTGCGGATTCCGGTCTATATCCTGATCGTCGCGTCGATGGTGACGCTGGTGGATCTCACCATGAATGCCTGGATGCACGAACTTTACAAGGTGCTGGGCTTGTTCATTGCGTTGATCGTATCCAATTGCCTGCCCTTGGCTCGCCTTGAGGCCTTTGCCTCAAAGGAACCGGTAATGAATTCGCTCCTGGATGGCATTTTCATGGGTATCGGTTTCACTATCGCCCTCACGGCGATTGGGGCTGTGCGAGAGATCATTGGTCAAGGCACTCTGTTCGCCGACGCCGCGCTGCTGCTTGGCCCTGCCTTCAAATTCATGGAAATGCGCATATTGCCGCCGGACACCGGTGTGCTGATGATGATCCTGCCACCCGGTGGTTTTCTCGTCACTGGACTGCTCGTGGTCGTCAAGCGAATGATCGATGTTCGCGCCGGCAAGGGCATCCAGATGGCTGGCGCCCATAGCGTCTAGGAGCGAGCGATGAAAATCAAAGTCGCCTACGCCACGCTGCGCCGCCAGGTAGTGGTGCCTGTCGAGCAACCCGACGGCGCCACGGTCAAGGACGCCATCCTGAATTCCGGCATTCTCAAACAGTTTCCCGAGATTGATCTGGAAAAGCAGAAGGTCGGCGTATTCAACAAAGTAACCGCGCTCGATACCAAACTTGCGGAAGGTGACCGGGTCGAAATCTACTGCCCGCTCACGGTCGATCCGAAAACGGTGAAGAAGAAAGCCAAAGCCGAAGGCGCAGCGCAAGAGGCTGACGACTGAGCCGGGATAGCGTTTTCGATATGCTAAAATTTTGCGTCGTTATCTGGCTTGGCTGGAGGCGATGATTAGGCAACAACCCATTCAATAGACAAGGAAACAGCCATGGCCCTGATTATCACCGACGATTGCACCTGTTGCGACGTTTGCTTGCCCGAGTGTCCCAACGAAGCAATATCGGCGGGCGACGATATGTACGTCATCGACCCGAACAAATGCACCGAGTGCGTAGGCCATTTCGATGAGCCCCAGTGCCGCACTGTGTGCCCGGTCGACTGCATTCCGAACGATCCTGCTCATGTCGAATCGCAGGACGAACTGATGGAGAAATACACCAAACTGACTGCCAGCCAATAGGTTTTCTTTGCCTCTCGCCGCGCGTGCATGAGTGTGCGCGTGGCTGCCCCGGGCGTAGCATCGGGATTGGCGGCTTTCGGGTTACGCTGCCTTGCTTTTGGCGGACCAGAAGTTTCCCTCGTTCGGCGCAGCGGGACGCAGTCGGCGCAGTGGGATTTACTCCTCGTTTTCCGGATCCGCGTAGAAGTTGAAGTCGCGGATCGAGACAACCCCTACCACTTTTTTCTTGCTATCCCTGACGGGCAGATGGCGGATCTGGTTCTCCGACATCACCCGGATGGCTTCCTGCTCGGACATTTTCAGCGTCGCGAAAAGGAGCTTCTCATGCTCGACCATGATTTCCGCAACTTTGGTCTTCTTTGACGAACGCCCCTGCAGAATCACCTTTCGGGCGTAGTCTTTCTCGGAAAGAATTCCTACCAACTTGCCTTCGTCCATCACCAGCAACGCGCTTACATTGTGCTTTGCCATCGACACGAGCGCCTCATGCACGGTATTTGTTGACCCGATCGAAATCACGTGACCTTTGCGCGAGCCGAGAATATCGGAAATGGTTCTCATAATTTCTCCTTGTGGTATGGAAGTTGTTCGACGTTCATTTGATAGACGGTAGACTATTCTAACGTTTTGGAAGCGGATGAAATTCTCCGACAGACTGACTTGCGACCATCCGCTTGCCCCGGTATCGTCATGACGGGAATGACGTCGCGGTTTGACGGCGGCTCAGGTTGCCAGGACTCAAGGCTCTGCAGGAAACCGGATGCGGCAGTTGACAAGAGTCGGCGCTGGCGGGACGGCGATGCTACAGCGCCGTCTGCGCCACCGCATGTTCCCAGCGCTGCATGAGTTCAGCGGCGCTGCGCCGCGACATAGTCGGATAAAAAGTGCGTTCCGGCTGCCAGTGCGCGGCAAGTTCATCGAGGCCGGCATAGACGCCACAAGACAAGCCGGCCAGGTAGGCGGCGCCCAGTGCAGTGGTTTCGATGACCTTTGGCCTCACCACGGGAATGCCCAACAGGTCGGCCTGAAACTGCATCAGCAGGTTGTTGATGCAGGCACCGCCATCGACGCGCAGTTCCGTAATGCCGCCACTATCGGCCAGGTCGCGACTCATGGCCTGCAATAGCGCTGCACTTTGGAAGGCGATACTTTCCAGCGCCGCGCGGGCTATGTGCGCCACGGTGGTGCCACGGCTAAGTCCGAGGATGGCACCGCGCGCATCAGGCTTCCAGTAGGGCGCGCCAAGGCCGGTGAAGGCCGGCACGAACATCACGCCGCCGCTATCGGGAACGCTTTCGGCCAGACTCTGCGCTGCCTCGCTGCTCTTGATTGCCTGCAGGCCATCGCGCAGCCACTGCACCACGGCGCCGCCGATGAACACGCTGCCTTCGAGGGCGTATTCAGGCGTCGCGTTGATCTGTGCGGCGCTGGTGGTGATCAGCCCGTTGTTGCTGGTCTGGCAATGCTGGCCGGTATGCATGAGCATGAAGCAGCCGGTGCCGTAGGTGTTCTTGGCCAGGCCGGAGGTGAAGCAGGCCTGGCCGAACAGGGCGCTTTGCTGGTCGCCGGCGATGCCGCCGATGGCGATCGGCGCACCGAACAGATCGGCGGGTGTATGGCCGTAAAGATGGCTTGAGGCATGCACTTCAGGCAACACTTCACGCGGAATGTCGAGCATCGCCAGCAAGTCTTCATCCCACTGGTTGTGATGGATATTGAAGAGCATGGTGCGCGAGGCGTTGCTGACATCGGTGGCATGTACGGCGCCGCCCGTCAACTGCCAGGCCAGCCAGGAGTCCACGGTGCCGAAAGCCAGTTCGTTGCGGCGTGCCGCCTCGCGTGCGCCGGGGTGATTGTCGAGTATCCACTTGAGCTTGGTGCCGGAAAAATAGGCATCGATGATCAGGCCGGTCCTGTCGCGCACCCAGCTTTCCAGGCCACGCTCGCGCAACGCGGCGCAGGTTGGCTCGGTGCGCCGGTCTTGCCAGACAATGGCATTGCACAGCGGTTCGCCTGTGCTGCGGTTCCATACCAGGGTGGTTTCGCGCTGGTTGGTAATGCCGATGCCGGCTATGTCGGTAGCGTCGAGGTTGGCCTTCTTCAGCGCTTCCCGGGCAGTGGCCAGCTGGCTGCTCCAGATTTCGCGGGGATCGTGCTCGACCCAGCCCGGCTGCGGAAATATCTGGCGGAATTCACGCTGTGCCATCGCCACGATGCGGGCCTGAGTATCCAACACGATGCTGCGCGAACTGGAGGTGCCCTGATCCAGAGCCAACAGAAAGCGAGGGCGGTTCATCGAGATCTCCTGCGGTTGAGAGGCAGCGCACCATGAGGGTACCGCGAGCCGTCAGTCATTATGATGCCCGCCAGTGTGGCACGCCGGAGGGCATGCGCAGGCCAGAAATCAGCGCTTGTAAGCCTCTATTAAGTATGCTTATGTTAGTATTCCGCGCCGCAACAATAGCGTCGCTTCTGCTTTATCACCCCTGCGGCGGCGTACGACGACTTCGGAGACGGGTTGACGGTTTTTCCCGCGCGACCTCGCTGCAACAAGACCGACACCTGGTTTTCCGGATCCATGTCGGCCCCGATCAACGAATTACCTACAACAAGGAAGACGCATGAAGATCCACGAATATCAGGGCAAGGAAATCCTGAAAAAGTTCGGCGTGACGGTTCCGCGCGGCAAGCCGGCTTTTTCCGTCGACGAGGCGGTCAAGGTTGCCGAGGAACTCGGTGGCCGGGTTTGGGTGGTCAAGGCCCAGATCCATGCCGGTGGACGCGGCAAGGGCGGTGGCGTGAAAGTCGCCAAGACTCCCGACGAAGTCCGGATTTATGCAAAAGCCATTCTCGGGATGCAGCTCAAGACGCATCAGACCGGTCCCGAGGGACAGAAAGTGCGCCGCCTGTTGGTCGAGGAAGGCGCCGACATCAAGCACGAGTACTACCTTGCCGCGCTGACCGACCGCGTCACGCAGAGGGTTGCCATGATGGCGTCCAGCGAAGGTGGCATGGATATCGAGCAAGTCGCTCACAACACGCCGGAGAAAATCATCAAGGTTTTTGTCGATCCGGCTACCGGCCTGACCGACGCACAGGCGACCGAATTGGCGCGGGGCATCGGCGTGCCAGACGGCTCTGTGGCACAGGCGGTGGACACCTTCAAGAAGCTGTACACCTGTTACATGGAAACCGACGCCAGCCTGGCGGAAATCAATCCCTTGATTCTCGAAGGCAATGGCGGCATCAAGGCAATCGACGCCAAGTTCAACTTCGACTCAAACTCGCTTTACCGCCAGCCGGAAATCGTGGCCTATCGCGATCTGGATGAAGAGGATGCCGATGAAATCGAGGCCTCAAAACATGACCTCTCCTATATTTCGCTCGACGGCAACATCGGCTGCCTGGTGAATGGTG
This sequence comes from Rhodocyclales bacterium, assembly GCA_026399415.1. Lineage (GTDB taxonomy): Bacteria > Pseudomonadota > Gammaproteobacteria > Burkholderiales > Rhodocyclaceae > Sulfuritalea. Next base: position 8,950 of record JAPLQZ010000261.1, read on the forward strand.
CAGGCCTGGCGATGGCGACCATGGACACCATCAAGCTGTTTGGCGCCGAACCGGCCAACTTCCTTGATGTGGGCGGCGGCGCCACCACCGAGAAGGTCACCGCAGCCTTCAAGATCATGCTGAAGAATCCCAAGGTCAATGGCATTCTGGTTAACATTTTTGGCGGCATCATGAAATGCGACACGATCGCAACCGGCATCGTCGCCGCAGCCAGGGAAACGCATCTCAGCGTACCGCTGGTGGTGCGCATGAAGGGCACCAACGATGACATCGGCAAGCAGATCCTCAAGGATTCCGGCCTGCCGATCATTTCCGCTGACACCATGGCAGATGCGGCGACAAAAATCGTCGCCGCCGTCAAGCACTAAGGAACCGATATGTCCATCCTGATCAACAAAGATACCAAGGTCATCACCCAGGGAATTACCGGGAAGACGGGCCAGTTCCACACCGAGAAATGCCAGGAGTACGCCAACGGCAAGAACTGCTTTGTCGCCGGCGTGAACCCGAAGAAGGCCGGCGAGTCGATTTTCGGCATTCCGATCTTCGGCTCGGTCAAGGAAGCCAAGGCGCAAACCGGCGCCACGGTTTCCGTGATTTACGTGCCGCCCGCCGGCGCCGCCGCCGCCATTTGGGAAGCCTGCGAAGCCGACCTCGATCTGGCGATCTGCATCACCGAGGGCATCCCCGTGCGGGACATGCTGGTGGTGCGCAACAAGATGCGGGCCAAGGAAGCCGCCGGTGGCAAGAAGACGCTACTGCTCGGCCCCAACTGTCCGGGCGTGATCACGCCGGAAGAAATCAAGATCGGCATCATGCCAGGCCACATTCATCGCAAGGGTCGCATCGGCGTGGTCTCCCGCTCCGGCACGCTGACGTATGAAGCGGTGGCCCAACTGACAGAGATCGGCCTCGGCCAGTCGACGGCGGTTGGTACGGGTGGTGATCCGATCAATGGCCTCAAGCATATCGACATCATGCGGGCCTTCAACGATGACCCGGACACCGACGCGGTGATCATGATCGGCGAAATCGGCGGTCCGGACGAAGCTGATGCGGCGGTGTGGTGCAAAGCCCACATGAAAAAGCCCATCGTCGGCTTTATCGCCGGGGTCACGGCACCGGCCGGCAAGCGCATGGGCCACGCCGGTGCGCTGATCTCCGGCGGAGCCGATACGGCCAATGCCAAACTGGCAATCATGGAAGAATGTGGTTTCACCGTGACGCGCAATCCGTCGGAAATGGGCAAGCTGTTAAAGGCATTGCTGAAGTAAGAGTCGGCGCCGACGACACGCCAAAAAGCCGCACCGGTGGAAGCCGGAGCGGCTTTTTTCCGCATAGAATCCGCATGTGACCTTGCCGACCGGGGCCGGATGTCATGAAATTGATTGACGGAGTTGATGCAGGACTGTAAGAATTGGGTTTATTGTCCTGTTTTAATGAGGGCTCTCATACAGGGTAGCGACCGATGAAGAAGGCAGACTTCTGGAAGAGTGACTGGTTCTTCGGTGTTGTGGTCAGTGTCGTCGTGCTGATTCTGGGCAATGGCGAACTGCTGCAGGGTCTGGAACGCAAGGCCTATGACATGGGTGTGGCAGCCACCTCGCGCGCGCCGTCGGACAAGATCGCCGTGATTGCGATCGACAAGCCCAGTCTCGACAACATCGGCCGCTGGCCGTGGTCGCGCGAGATCATGGCTGACATGGTGGACAAGCTCGCCGCCGCCAAAGCCAAAGTAATCGCCACCACGGTGTTCTACTCCGAGCCGCAGCGCGATCAAGGCTTGGCTTATGTTAACAAACTGATCGAGACCTGCGGTGTGACCGTGCCTTCGGCTGTTGCTGTCCCCGCAACGCCCGCAGCGCCCGCGGCAGGTGAAGCGCCGGCCCCCGTTCCTGCTCCGGCGCCGGTAGCCGCCCCTTCATCCTGCCCGCAGATCGAGGCGATACTTCTTGAAGCGGACCAGAAGCTGAATACGGACCGCCGCTTGGCGGAAGCCTTCGCCAAGGCGGGCAATGTGGCGCTGCCGATGCTGTTCGTGCTGGGTGAGCCGCGTGGTCGGCCGGACAAGGATCTGCCCGAGTATGTGAAGAAGAATGCGGTGAAGCTGACCGGAGCTGCAGAGGCGCCGCCCTGGCCGACCCTGGGTGTCGATGCCGGTGTGATCGAGCCATTGGGCAAGGTAGTGACTGCCATCGGCCACCTCAACGTGATTGCGGATCTGGATGGTGCGATTCGTACCGAGCCTCTTGTTCTGGGCCACTTCGATCAGGCCTATCCTTCTTTGTCACTGCTGGTGGCAGCCAGGAGCCACAATCTGACAGTGGCGGACATTCAGGTGACCGCCGGCAACTCGGTCAAGCTGGGCAAGCTCAAGGTCGGCACCGACATCGATACGCGGATGCTGACGTTTTATTACAAGGACCGTGACGGCAGCCCCGCGTTTCAGGTCGATTCGTTCTTCGACGTCAAGAGCGGCAAGATTCCCTACGAAAAGTATCGCGACAAGATCGTCCTGATCGGACCGACGTCATCTTCGGTGGGGAGTGTGTTCGTCACCCCGGTCAGCCCGGCCATGCCTGCCGTGCTGATGCAGGCGCATGCCGTATCCAGCCTGCTCTCCGAACATTTCTTCGTTGCTCCGACCTGGGGCTTCTGGGTCGAAAAGCTGGTATTCCTGCTGATCGCCGCCTACCTGATCGGCCTGCTGCCGAGGATCAAGGCCGGCATGGCGGCAGGGATTACCGCAGGTTTGCTGGTGGCACTGATCACCATCCATTTTGCGTTGATGACGACACAGTTGATGTGGCTGCAGCTGATGGTGCCGGCCACTCTGCTCCTGGTGGGCCATTTGCTGCTGACAACCAAACGCTTTCTGGTTTCCGAGCGCGGCAAGGAAAAGTCGGATGCCGATTCGGCAGAGTCGAACCGGATGCTGGGCCTGGCCTTCCAGGGCCAGGGGCAGCTTGATATGGCCTTCGACAAGTTTCGCAAGTGCCCGATGGACGAGGCCTTGATGGAAAACATGTACAACCTTGCGCTCGATTTCGAACGCAAGCGGCAGTTCAACAAGGCTGAGGCGGCGTTTCGTTACATATTCGATTTCAACCCGAAGTTCCGTGATATCGAGTCCCGCGTGAATCGCGCCAAGCAGCTTTCGGAGACCATAATTCTCGGTGGTGGCGGCGGCGGGCGCAGCAATGCCAGCCTGATCGATACCGCCGGCAATGTGGAAAAGCCGATGCTCGGCCGCTACGAGATCGAGAAGGAACTGGGCAAGGGAGCGATGGGCGTGGTCTATCTGGGGCGCGACCCGAAGATCAACCGTGTGGTAGCGATCAAGACCATGGCGCTGTCGCAGGAGTTCGAGGCCGACGAACTGGTGGAGGTCAAGGAGCGTTTCTTCCGCGAGGCCGAAACTGCGGGGCGACTCAACCACGCCAACATCGTCACCATGTTCGATGCCGGCGAAGAGCACGATCTCGCCTACATCGCGATGGAATTCCTCAAGGGCAAGGATCTGGTGTCTTACTCCAAGCCGGGCAATCTGTTGCCGCTGCCGCGCGTCATGAGCATCGTCGCGCGCGTTGCCGATGCACTGTCCTACGCGCACGAATACAATGTCGTGCACCGTGACATCAAGCCGGCCAACATCATGTACGAGCCGGATTCCGACCAGGTCAAGGTGACCGACTTCGGTATTGCGCGCATTACCGATTCTTCCAAGACCAAGACCGGCATGGTGCTGGGTACGCCGAGCTTCATGTCGCCCGAGCAACTGGCGGGCAAGAAGATCGACGGCCGTTCCGACCTGTTTTCGCTGGGCGTCATGCTGTATCAGATGTCCTGCGGCAAGTTGCCGTTTGAGGGCGATTCGATGGCGCAACTGATGTTCCGCATTGCGAATGAACCGCATCCGGACATTCGCAGCATCAATCCCGGTCTGCCGGACTGCCTGGTGGCGATCATCGACAAGGCGATGACCAAGGATCCGGACACGCGCTACCAGACCGGTGCAGAATTTGCGCGGGACGTTCGCACTTGCATGACTATGACCGGCGGCAGCGCCGCCGCCGATGATTCCGGCGTCGATATCAGCATTTGAGGGCCGAGCCATGGATATGACTGCCGTTCTCGAAATTGTCACCCAGAGCAATCCTGGCATGGTGCGCTCGAACAATGAAGACTCCGTCATGGCCAATCCGCTGCGCGGGTTCGCCGTGCTGGCAGACGGCATGGGTGGTTACAATGCCGGCGAGGTCGCCAGCGGCATGGCAACAGCGCTGCTCGGCACTGAACTGGAAAAGGCCTTTATCGAACGAGAACCGAGCAGCAAAGACGCTTCGGGCAAGTCCTGGGCGCATGTCAAGGTCGAGGCGGAAATGGCGCGTGTCAATGCCGCCATTTACCAAGCGGCTCAGAGCCAGCCACAGTACGCCGGCATGGGCACGACGCTGGTGGTCGGTGTGTTCCACGACAACAAGGTGACTGTCGGTCACATTGGCGATTCGCGGCTGTACCGCATGCGAGGTGAGGATTTTCAGCAGATCACGCGCGACCATTCGCTGCTGCAGGAGCAGATCGACGCCGGCATCATCACGCCCGAGCAGGCGCGCCATTCGCAGAACAAGAATCTGGTCACGCGTGCGGTCGGCATCGATCCGGAAGTGGCAGCCGAAATGCACGATCATGAGGTGTTGCCGGGCGATGTCTACCTGTTCTGTTCCGACGGCCTCAACGACATGGTTGAGGACGACGAGATAGGCATGACCCTGGGCGCCCTGTCGGCCAATCTGGAGTTGTGTGCGATGCAGTTGATCGAGATGGCCTGCGACAACGGCGGTCGTGACAATGTTTCGGTAATCCTGGTCAAGGTTAAGGGTGAATATCCGGCCGCACGAGGCTGGTGGGTCCGTTTCCTGGCTTGGTTCAAGTAATGCAGCGCTCAGTGACCTCGAAGGACGAAAACAATGGCTAAGCTCATACTCAGCATGGAAACCACGGTGCTCAAGGAAATTCCCTTGACCAAGGAGCGCATCACGATCGGTCGCAAGCCGCATACTGATATCCAGATCGATAATCTGGCGATCTCCGGTGAGCACGCGGTGGTGATCACCATCCTCAATGATTCCTTTCTGGAAGATTTGGGCAGCACCAACGGCACCTTCGTCAATGGCCAGTCGGTCAAGAAGCACTTCCTGGTTAATGGCGACACCATAGAACTGGGTAAATACCGCCTGAAATATGTCAGCGAGGTTCCGCAGCAGACCTCAAGCGCAGACTTCGAGAAGACAATGATTCTGCGTCCTGGTGCGGCGAAAATGCCTGCACCGGGGCCAGCGACCGCAGTCCCATCCGCCCCTCCCGCTGCTCCGGCGGCGGCCGTTCCGGCCCACATGTCGACCTCTCCGGGCATGGCTCCGTCGCCACCTTCGGTCGCTCCGGCGGCAGCTCCCGCGATGCCGCTGGGTGCGATCCAGATACTTTCGGGTGGCAATGCCGGCAAGGAGATGGAGTTGACCAAGACGCTCACCACACTGGGCAAGCCGGGTGTCCAGGTAGCGGTCATTGCACGTCGCCCGCACGGCTACTTCATCACCCATGTAGAAGGCGCCAGTTTCCCGGTGGTCAATGGCAAGGCGCTCTCTACCCAAGCGCATCAGCTTGTTGACCATGATGTGATCGAACTGGCCGGAGTCAAGATGGAATTTTTCCTCAAGAGCTGAAGCCGAAAGTGATGCAACCTCAGGAGATGTCTTGAAACAGTATCTTCCTCGCTACGTACTCGGCCTTCTGATTCTTCTGGTCTTGCTCGGCCATTCGGCGCGCGTTTACCAGATTCCGTTCATCAATCACATGGACGCGCTCATCTACGACGCGAAAGTGCGCTTGACCATGCCGCAAAGCCTTGATCAGCGCGTGGTGATTCTTGATATCGACGAAAAGTCACTGGCCGAGCAGGGTCGCTGGCCGTGGGGCCGCGACAAGCTGGCGACCTTGATGACGAAATTGTTTGATCAGTATGGAGTAAAGCTGGTCGGCTTCGACGTGGTTTTCGCCGAGCCCGACGAGAGTTCCGGTCTCCAGTCACTCGAGTCGCTGGCAAAAAAAGAGTTGAAGGATGTCGCGGGCTTCCAATCGACGCTGCGCGAGTTGCGTCCGCAGCTTGACCACGACGCACGCTTTGCTGCATCGCTGAAGAATCATCCGGTAATTCTCGGCTATTACTTTTCCAGCAAGGAAGGCGGCGTAAGTTCCGGCGCTGCGCCGGAGCCGGTGTTTCCGGCCGGCACCTTCAGTGGCCGCCGCATAGGATTTACGCAGTGGGTCAGCCATGGCGGCAATCTGCCCCAATTTCAGAAGGCGGCTGCTGGCGCTGGACACTTCAATCCGCTGGTGGACCTGGATGGTACTTCGCGGAGAGTGCCTCTGCTGGTCGAGTACAAGGGGCAATACTACGAGTCGCTGTCCCTGGCGATGGTGCGCAATCTGCTTGGTAATCCGCCGATTACTCCCGGCTACCCCGGAAATGCGCCGGCGTCTTATGCGGCGATGGAGTGGCTGGACCTGAAAACGGCTGGCGGTGGCGTAATGCGCATTCCTGTGGACGAAAATGCGGCGACGCTGATCCCCTATCGCGGTTACGAGAAAAGTTTCCCCTATATTTCGATTACCGATGTGCTCAACGATCGCGTGCCCAAGGATAAGCTTGCCGGCAAGGTGGCTGTGGTCGGCACCACGGCGCCCGGCCTCATGGACTTGCGGGCAACGCCGGTGGGAGCGGCCTATCCGGGGGTCGAGATCCACGCCAACCTGATTGCAGGCATGCTGGATGGGGTGATCAAGCACAGGCCGCCCTACATTCTCGGCGCCGACGTGCTGTTGGTGCTGATCGCCGGCGCGGTGATGGCTTTCCTGCTACCTATGCTGTCGCCATTGCGCGCGACCTTGGTCGGCGGCATTGTGCTGCTGCTGCTGCTCAGCGTGAATTTCAGCTTCTGGCATGTCTCCAATGTCGTTTTGCCGCTGGCCAATGGCATGATCGCGATCGTGCTCCTCTATGCGATGAACATGTCATGGGGCTACTTTGTCGAGTCGCGAACCAAGCGTCAGTTGACGGGGTTGTTCGGCCAATATGTGCCGCCGGAACTGGTCGAGGAAATGAGTCGCGACCCGGAGCACTACAGCATGGCCGGGCGCAAGGCGGAGCTCACCGTGCTGTTTTCCGATATACGCGGATTTACTACCATTTCCGAGGGTTTGGAGCCGAATGAGTTGGCAACCCTGATGAACGAGTACCTCGGCGCCATGACTCTGATCGTGCGCAAGCATCGTGGTACGCTCGACAAATATATTGGCGATGCCATCATGGCATTCTGGGGTGCGCCGGTCGATGATCCGGAACATGCGAAAAATGCAGTGCGGACGGGTCTGGAAATGCACGTCGCGCTGCACGAATTGAACAAGAATCTGGTGGCGCGCGGCTGGCCTGCGCTCAAGATCGGCGTCGGCGTGAACACCGGTCCGATGACCGTCGGCGACATGGGATCCCAAGTGCGCCAGTCATACACTGTGATGGGCGATGCGGTCAACCTGGGTTCCCGCCTCGAAGGCATAACCAAACAGTACGGCGTTGGTTTTATTGCCGGCGAAAGCACTCGCGAACTGCTGAAGAAGGAATTCGTCTTCCGCGAACTGGATCGCGTGCGCGTCAAGGGCAAGGAGGATCCCGTAGGCATTTATGAACCGGTCGGCGAGGAAGGCAAGGTCTCGGCAGAGGACATGGAAGAGATCAAGCTCTGGAATCAGGCCTTGCGTGCCTATCGCGCGCAGGACTGGGACAAGGCGGAAGTGACGCTGATGAATCTGCAGCGCATGCAACCACGCTATCTCTACGATCTGTACGCCAAACGAGTTGAACACCTGCGCAAAGAGCCTCCCGGAGAGAACTGGGACGGCGTCACCATTTTTGAGACGAAATAGAGATAATGAAGGTACGCATCCTCGGTTGTAGTGGTGGAATCGGCGGGCGACATCTGCGTACCACGTCGCTTCTGGTCGACAACGATATTCTGATCGACGCCGGAACAGGAGTCGGTGATCTGGCGATCGCTGAACTTGCCCAGATCGATCACGTTTTCATTACCCATTCACATCTGGACCATCTGGCCTGCCTGCCATTCATGGTCGACACGGTTGGCGACATGCGCACGCGTCCACTGATAGTGCATGCAACCGAGGCGACTCTCGAAATCATACGGTCACATATTTTCAACTGGGCCATCTGGCCCGATTTCAGTCAGATACCGACGGTAGAGAAGCCCTTTATACGGTTTTCGCCGATACGCGTGGGTGAGGCGGTGGATCTTGATGGCCGCAAGATAGTGCCGCTACCGGCGAATCACACGGTGCCCGCAGTCGGCTACCAGCTTGATTCCGGGCGTGCCAGTCTGGTTTTTACCGGCGATACCGGACCATGTCCCGATCTGTGGAAGCAGGTCAACCTGATTCGCAATCTGCGTTACCTGATCATCGAGTGTGCCTTCTCTGATCGGGAAAAGTGGTTGGCCGTGGCTTCTCTGCATTTGTGCCCGAGCATGCTTCTGGAAGAACTGACCAATATGCAGCGGGATGCCGAGATCTTTATCACCCATCTAAAACCGGGGCAAATCGAATTGACCATGCAGGAGATCGAAGACCGCATTGGCAGTGAATTCCGCCCCGGCATGCTGCAGAACAATCAGCTGTTCGAAATCTGATCATGGCTGAACTGGTGAGCATTGATCTGCTGGCCCGCCTGCAACCTCTTATGTCGCTGAGCAGCGAGGGTCTGCGTGAATTGCTGCCGCTATCCCGCATGCATGCCTTCCCGCGCGCTTCCGATCCGTTTGACGGCACCAGTTGGACTGGTAAGGTGGTGTACCTGGTGCGCGGGCAGCTGTTGGTGACTATTCCGGACGGTGCATCGCGCGTCCTGGTCGGAGGCCATGATCTGGCTGCCGCGCCCGTGGCGCGAGGCGGGAAAACCCCGCTGAAGAGCAAGGCCATCACTGACGTCGAACTGCTCAGTCTGGAGGAGGACTCTCTGGATATCGTGGTGACCTGGAACCAACTCGCCGCCCCCGGCGAGAGTGCTCCCGGCAGCGCGGATCAAACCGACTGGCGCATGATGTCAGGCATGTTCGCCCTGGACAATCTTACTGTTGGCGCGTTTGCTTCCCTGCCTCCGGCCAATATTCAGACACTGCTGGACAAGTTCAAGCGCGTTTCCGCCAAGCGTGGCCAGACCATAATCAAGCAGGGCGACCCCGGCGATTACTACTACCTGCTCGAGAGCGGACGCTGCAAGGTTTCCCGGCTGGTTGCCGGATCTCCCGTGCAGTTGGCGGAGCTCAAGGAGGGTAATGCTTTTGGCGAAGAGGCCCTGGTGGCCGAAACGGTTCGCAATGCAACCGTGACGATGACTACGGATGGCATGCTGCTGCGCTTGTCAAAACAGGATTTCAACCAGTTGCTGCTTGCACCGCTGTTGCTGAAAGTGACTGGCGACGAGGCGGCGCGGCGGGTTGCTGCCGGGGCGAAATGGATTGATGTGCGTTTTCCCGCCGAGTATCAGAGTGATGGCTATCCGGGGGCCATCAACATTCCGCTCAACGACATTCGCCAGGCTTCGGCGGCGCTTGATCCGGCGGCGGAATACATTGTTTATTGCCAGACGGGACGTCGCAGTTCCGCTGCCGCATTTTTGCTTTCCCAGCGCGGATTTCATGCGGCCCTGCTCGATGGCGGCATGAGAGCAAGCGCGGGTGTCATGGAGTCAGTCGAATGAGCGCCGTTCCTGCTGCACCCGCCGAGGTCGCTGTATCCGATGTAGACAGCCGCCTTGCCTTCTTCAAGAATCTGCAGGTTGTCACCAACAAGGTTCACGCCACCTCCAACATCGACGAAATCATGCTGGAGCTGTCCGGCGAAATAATGAGCTTGTTCAATGCCGATCGCCTGACCATTTATGCCGTAGGTGAAGACAAGGCTTCCATCGTTTCGAAGATCAAGGCGGGCCTGAATTCTTTCAAGGATCTGCGTCTTCCGATAGCCGACCAGAGTATCGCCGGCCACGTGGCACTGGCCAAGAAGACCGTGAATATTCGTGACGTATACGACGATGCCGAGCTCAAGGCGATCAATCCTTCGTTGCGCTTCCTGCAGGAAGTCGATAAGCGGACGGGTTATCGCACAAAGCAGATGCTGGTGGCGCCGATCGTTGATGCACAGAGCAACGAGTTGCTCGGCGTTGTCCAGATCATCAACAACAAGGCGGGAACACCTTTTGCGGCAGTGGCCCAGGAAGGTGTCAAGGGGCTGTGCGAGACCCTGGCGATCGCCTTCAACCAGCGCAACAAGCCGGCACAGGCCGTCAAGACGAAGTATGACTACCTGGTGTCCGATGCCGTCATTTCGGCGCAGGAACTGGAACTGGCGCAGCGCACTGCGCGGCGGAAGAATCTCGACATCGAAGAAGTGCTGGTCAACGAGTTTCAGGTCAAACATGCGGCGCTGGGTACTGCCTTGGGCAAGTTCTTCAATGTGCCTTACGAGCCGTTCAGGTCCGATCGCATCAAACCCGTAGACCTCCTGAAGAACCTCAAGCGGGATTTTCTGGAACAGGCCAAATGGGCGCCTGTGGAGGAGGGGCCTGAAGGTGTGATGGTGGTCTGCATGGACCCTGAGCAAGTCAAGGGCTCGCGTGTTGTCAATAATGTGTTCCCGCGGGCAAAGGTCGTCTATCGGGTAACTACCAACCATGAGTTCGTGCAGACGATCGATCAGCTGTTTGGTGTTTCCGGTGTCCCCGGCTTCACCGATGACAGCTCCGTCGGCGACCTGCTGTCGACCCTCGATGAGGGCGAGATGGAGGGTGAAGGCGGTGCCGGCGACGATATTTCCGCGGCGGCGGATAACGAGTTGGTCAAGCTGGTCAACAAAATCATTATCGACGCCTATCAGCAGGGTGTTTCGGATATTCACATCGAGCCGGGTCTGGGCAAGGACAAGGTGCTGATCCGCTTCCGCCGCGA
>JAPLQZ010000075.1 GCA_026399415.1 Rhodocyclales bacterium
GATTGCTTCGGCTGACCTCGGCGTATGCTTATTCAAGCCGACGCTCGAAACGCGTTACGAAGGCAAGAACATGCTGTTCATCGGGCTCAGCTCGGGAAAATTTTCACTTTATCTTCAAGCCGGATTGCCGGTCATGATCAATGAGGTCGGCGAGATGAGCGAACTGGTACGGACCCATGGATTGGGACGGGTCGTCAGCAGCGCATCGGATATCAACCCGGCCTTTCTTGACCAGATGCATCCTGAGGACACCCGGCGGCGATGCAAGGAACTCTATGCGAAACGCTTCAATTTCGACACGTTTTCTGCCGATCTGTTGGCGGCGGTTACCGATTGCATGAACGGCGCTCAACACATCGGGACTGGGCAGAGTATCGATAAAGCAAGCATGGAATCGGAAATCGGCCATGTCAATCGTCTCGGCGAATGGTTCAACGAAGTTGCGAGGATCAGGAACTCGAGGCCCTACAAGGTTGGCGAGAGCATGTTTCATGTTGCATCACTCGCAGCCTGGCTTTATGCGACGGCGAAGCCGCTTCTGAAGAGGGTGCTACGCCGCGACAGTGGCGATTTCATCGACAGGTTCAATGCCGATATCGTCAGGTTCTACTCTTCATGAGTCGATGCCGCAGCGCCGATGAAAGCCATAGATCGGTTTCCGCGTTTTCGGCGCACCAGTTCATGGCGAAGCGCAAGAGTCGGTGTCGTCGGGGTCTCGGATGAGTGCTCGTGCCGAGGATCTGCGCGACCACGTCGTCGTAGTAATTGTAAATTTCAACGGCCTGCACGATACGATCGAGTGCCTCCAGTCGTTGGCGATGCATTGCGATCCGCGGCAGTTTTCGGTGGTGCTCGTCGACAACGCTTCCTCGGCGCCCATCGATGAATTGCGGGCCCTGACATTTCCCTTCGAGTTGGACGTAAGGACAAATGCCGTCAATGAAGGTTTCGCTGCCGCCTGCAATACCGGGATACGGGTGGCGGTAGCGAACTGCTCACGCTATGTTCTGTTGTTGAACAACGATACGGTGGTCGTCGATGATGTCATTTCGGCGCTGAAGGGCGCGCTGGATGCTGACGCCTGCCTCGGAATTGTCGGTGCGGTGAATTACTACCATTCGTTGCCGGCGGAAGTCTGGTGCGCGGGCGTTCGTGCGGACTTCGCCGCGGACCGGTTCGACTCGATCAAGAGTTTTGACCGAAGCGGAAACAAGGCCGTTCGCGTCGATTGGGTCCCCGGATCGAGCCTCATGGCAAGGACGGAACTTCTGCAGAAAATCGGCCTGCTCGACGAGAAATATTTCGTCTATTGGGAAGAGGTCGACCTATGCCTCCGCGCCAGACGAAATGGCAGCCACGTCGCCTTCGGCGAAGGCACGCGGATTCTGCACAAAGTCGGTAGATCATCGCCGAGCGCGCTGAAGGAATATCTTCGCACCCGAAACAAGCTCTATTTTTACCGGAAGAATCTTGTCATTGGTCAGTTTTTCCGGGCAAGCGTCCGCGTGGTGGCGAAGGCTTTGTTGCGATCTGTATACAACGTCTTGGTTTTCCGGCCACGGCTTGCCGTTGCCTATCTCGCCGGCATTGTTGACTTTCTTCAAGGCCGGATGGGTAGCCAGCGCGTCGAATTTTTCCTGAAACGCTGATCAGGCGTCACGGTCGAAGACTGCGACCGGAATATATGCCGGGTTCCAGCGGCCCCAGGGCATGCCATTCTTCCCCGATAGTCGGTAATGCAGCGCAAGGCTTTTCCTGAGATAGGGAGAACGCTGGTACTTGCGCAGGATTTCGGCGGCTGACGCGGTGCCGTCCAGGCGGGCATTGAACAGCCTGCCCAGGTCGCTATTGGAAAAGCAGTAGCCTTGCGACGGGGCGTGATACCAGGTTCCGGCCCGCTCGGTGCCCGATGTGGTCAAGGCCCAGTGTCCCTGCGCTCGAACCAGGCGGTGGATTTCCGCGATCGCTGCCGGGATCTGCTCCGCGGGAATGTGCTCGAGTGACGACAGCGAAATGACCGCGTCAAAGCTGCCCGTTTCCAGTTCGGGGACGGCGCCGAGGTTGCCCGCCAGCCACTCGACCCGACCGACCGGCTGCGTGCCGAAACCATGCGCGGCTCGCCACCGGTCTTGGCGACGGGAATAGGCATCGGCGACCGATTCGCGCAGCAGCAATGACTCCCTGGCGGCATTCCTGATCCGCTTGAAGAGTTTCATGCCGCCGCCAAAACTGAGGATGTGCTTCAAGTAGGGCGTTGCAACGTGGCTGGCGAGAGCGGTTCGGTGCGTGCCGTAGCGGCGGACGTAGGCATGATCCGGGACAGTATGCATCAAGTCGACATTGACGACGTCAAAGCCCATCTCGGCAAGAAGGAACTGGGCCGGACCTCGTCCGCCACCAGCGTCGAGGATACGCAGTCCCGGCGCCCAGTGGCGTGCGCGCGAATAGATCCATGTTAGATCGACAGCATAGTGCCAGCCAATATTTCGTCGTCGCGTTTCTCGCAGGAAAGCGTCGATCACCCGGAAGTCTTGAGAATCGAGGATTTCTTCGGGGTCGAGAAAGCGAAAATCGAGCATCATCCTGCAGCCTCAGTTTCTCGGAAGCAGGTTAGTAGCCCGTGACGCGAACTCTCAAACTTCAATGACCGGCAAGTTCTTGATGAGCGGATACTTCGTCGCGTGTTGATGGATTGCATAGGCACTGGCCAAGCAACTCTCAACGGACACTTCCGGAAAGTTATCAACACCTACATCGTCCTTCATAAAAAAGGCGTTCGTATTGGGAGAATTCGCGCCGATCAGTCGATAGCCTTTCTCTTTGGCCAGGCAAGTGAAGGCCTTCAAGCTTGCGCCAAAATAGCCTTCACCGTCGACACTTGCGCCTTTGCCAACAAAATCCCGTGCATAGGGAACGGTAAGCGACTGGTCTGAACTCCACCTGTTGTTGTATTCGACCACAACGACGCGAGGTTGCGCGGACTGGATAGCCTTCCATATCCAGAAGTCGATTCCGTCCATATCAAGCGACAGCAAGTCAATCGGCCCAGCCATGCCGTGCGAACCGATCAGTTCGTCGATGTTGTCGCGATCTATCCAGGCGTGAATCAACGCTGGCGGCAGTCGCCTGAGGCGCCATGCATTGTTACGCTGGCCATAGAATGCCTTGCCACGCTCGATAAGTGCGGCGTTACCATCAAGCAAGAGTCCTTCCCAGCCATGATTCAATATGAGGTTGGCTGCATTACATTCGATTCCGTCGCCCGCCGCAGCTTCAACGACGCGTTTATTGGTCGTGCCGATAATCGAGAATATGAAGAGGAGAATTCCATCTTCCCCGTTCTGCGAACAGGTACTGAACTCGACCTCGCCAAAAGTGGGTAACGACCGGCCGGATGCGGCTAGCTCACGAAAGTGCATCGAGAGCAGTATCTGAAGCTGGCGGTCCAGCTTATTTTCGGCATGTTCATCTCTCGCCATGCGTTGCAGGGATCTGGCAACCACTTTCAACCAGTCCTTCAGAAACTTTTTCATCTGCTTGTTCTTTCCGGGCATGCCTTGTTGAGCACCTGCAACCTGACTAAATATTCCATCTGCATCAGATGCGTATCACTGTGATCAGGCCGGTCCAGCTCTGGGCGTCGAGTGGCGCGTCGCTCATCCAGGCGCGACTTTCGCCGTGAGCAAATCTACCTTGCCGGAGTCGTTTAAGTTCGGGCGTAAAGAGGTAACGCATGGCATGTGTTTCGGTAATCTCGGTGATCTCGGCGCTCGCTTTCTGTTTGACGAAAACGGTGTAATTTACGTTGACCCTGTTTTCGTCAGGAAGCATCACCGGTTCGGCAATGCGCGTGACTTCGATCTCGTCATCGGCCAGCCGTCTGACGCGCGTACCGGGTTGCTGCGCCAATACCGCCGGGCCGTACCAGAAGTCGAACAGGAAACTGCCGCCCGGTTGCAGGTGGGTGGCGGCGGTTTCGAATGTGGAATCGAGATCGGCGTCGCTGATCTGGTAGCTCATGACGTGGAATAGCGAAATCACGGCATCGAAGATTTCGCCGGTGCGCGCCGAGCGCACGTCGCCGAGCGAAAAGGAAAGCCGTGCTGCCACCTCGGCGGGCAAGCCCGACTTGCGTTTTTCCGCTCCCGCGAGCATCGCCGCACTCCGATCGACGCCGCGGACGGTGTAGCCCATACGTGCCAAGTGCTCGGCGTGGGCCCCTGTGCCGCATCCCAGTTCGAGAATTCGCCTGGCCGCCGGGGTGCTCTTCTGGATCTGGGCGTCTACGTATGCGGCCTCGGCTGCGTAATCCTTGTCCTGATAGAGCAGGTCGTAGTAACGCGCGTAGGCGTCGAATACCCGGCTCATGAAAGGATCTCCCTGACCGCGGCTGCGGACTGTTCGATTTGCTCGTCGCTGAGCGCGATGCCGCTGGGGATGTAGAAGCCGCGCCGCGCTATCCGCTCGGCAATGGGGCAATGCTCGTCCGCAAACAGGCCCATTTTCAGAAACACGGGCTGCTCGTGCATCGGCCAGAAAAACGGGCGGGTTCCGATGCCCAACTTGCCAAGGTGCGCCA
Organism: Rhodocyclales bacterium; assembly: GCA_026399415.1. Lineage (GTDB taxonomy): Bacteria > Pseudomonadota > Gammaproteobacteria > Burkholderiales > Rhodocyclaceae > Sulfuritalea. The sequence continues at coordinate 4,580 of JAPLQZ010000075.1, forward strand.
TGGCCGTCCTGGCATCGAAGCGAACGTCATCGTCCAGTACCATCGCGAATACCCAATAGATGTTGTCGGCGTAGTTCGTCGCCGCGAGCGGCAACTGGACGCCCTGCGTATCGGCCAACAACTCTGTGTAGCGTTTGCCCATGCGTCGCTTGCGTCCGACGAATTCATCCAGCCTTTCGAGTTGCGCGAGCCCCAATGCCGCCTGCAGATTGCTCATGCGGAAGTTCCAGCCTAGATCGTCATGAACAAAGCGCTGTTCGCGTTTGAAGCAAAGATTGCGCAGAGAGCGGCATTTTTCGGCAAGGACCGGATCATCGGTGACGATCATCCCGCCTTCGCCTGTGGTGATGTGCTTGTTGGGGTAAAAGCTGAAGGTGCTAAGGTCGCCAAAACTGCCGCAAGGGCGTTCCTTGTAGCTCTGTCCGTGCATCTCGGCGGCATCTTCAATTACCTTCAGGCCATGCATGTGGGCCAGTGCGAGCAGAGGGTCCATGTCCACCGGCAGGCCGAAGACGTGCACCACCATGATCGCTCGGGTGCGTGCGGTGATGCGGGCTTCAACCAGGGCGACATCCATATTCCAGGTCAGCGGGTCGCAGTCGACCACGACCGGAACAGCGCCGGCCCGTACGATGGCGGCCGCGCAGGAGATGATGGTGAAGGTCGGCAGAATGACCTCGTCCCCCGGGCCCAGCCCCAGCGCAACTACCGCAGCGTCAAGCGCGACCGACCCGTTGGCAACAGCGACGCCATGCGTGCGCCCCATGCGAGCCGCAAAGCGCTCTTCGAACTGCTTGACGAACGGACCTTCCGAGGAGATCCAGCCGGAGCGGATGCACTCGACCAGATATTTCTCTTCGTTGCCGTCGAGGAGCGGCTCGTTGACCGGTATGAACGCCACTGCCGATTACTCCCGAATGATTGCCGCTGCGGCGTTGATGCCGGTGAAGCGTGTCTTGTCCTGCTCGCCGGCGTAAGGACCCTGCTTGACCTCGATCATCTCGACTTCTTCCAGCACCTCGAATCCGTGCCCGCCGGCTGCCAGAAGGATCACGTCACCGGCCTCGAGAATATGGCTTTCCATGTAGGTCAGGCCGTCATCATAGAAATCGACCCGCAAGCGGCCACGCTTGATGACCAGGACCTCCTGTGTGTACTGGACCTGCCGTTGAACCGGATTATGTACGTGCGGCGCGATGATCTTGCCCCTCGGATGCCGCATGTAGGCGAGTTGCTGCGAAAACTCGTCGGGAGTCAGGAAGTGGATGCCGGGTTCGGAAAATCGATGCGAGACAATAATCGCCAGCAACCTGCCGTTCGGTGCGATCTCTGTAACAAATGAGTGATTCATGCAATACCCCGCGGTTCAGCCGGCCGACGAAAAACGCTTCTGCAGCGTGGGAGTCCATGACTTGTGCATCATCATGAAATGCCATCCTTGTTCTTCAGCGACACACAACGCCGTGTCCAGTTGGTCGCCGTGCACGCTCTTGACGTAGGCATCGGGTTTGTCTGCCGGCAGGTAGTGCTCGAAAAATGCAGGGTGTGCTTTCTGTAACGTACTCATCAGTTCCGGATAGCTGTGTTGTTTCGAGTTTGACCAGAATAGCCTGTCGTCGGGAGCGCGGCCATCGAAGCCCCACAAATTAACATTTTTGCTTAGCGTGCATGCCAAGGGCAGCAGGAGGATGTTCAGCACGTTACCCCGCGCCGGCATAGCAAAGTTCTTAGTCAGGTCCACGTGGATGTCGACGTGTTTTCCGGCGGGAATCGGGATCAGGCGGTTTGCGAACTCGCCGAACTCCCTGGCAACGACCTCATTGAAGAGATCTGGGTAAACAAAGAAAGTGTCTGTTTCCCTGAGACGCTTTGCCAAGTCTGCCCGAAACGTCCGCGCGAACTCGGTGAAACCGAAATGATAAATTGCATCGCCGGCTACGATGAAATGAGGGTTGATGTGCCGCCACAGCGTTTCGTCACGGACGATTGTGTTGCAAACGATTCGGTATCCGTCCGACCAGTCACGGTCGATCGCTTGCGCCAGCGATTCGCCCGTTCCGAAAATGTAGCACTTCGACAAACCTTGGGCTTGCAGGCTAGCAATCCGCGCGCGAAGCCTTTCCCGGGCCGGCCTGGCGTCCGGTGACGGCGGAGCGCCGACCTTCGAGAACCGGCACCATGCCCAGCCATCGTGCGGGTTCCGTCGCGGATCGACGTCAAAGACGGCGGTGCGCAGTCCCGACCACCATGAGTGAGGCAAAGGCGTCCCATAGAGCAAGATCGGGCGCGACGAGAAAATTTCGCGCATGCCAAGGGAACTGCGGAACGCGCTGGCGCTTGCCGTGTCTGGCGAATAGAAGGCCATTCGGCGCAGGAAGTCGTTGCGGTCGGCCGCGGAAAGATCAGATGGCACGAGGGCTATCGGGCCGGTTTCGCCAAGAATACGGCTACCGGCTGACTGGAGGAACTGTAGGGCAGTCTTGCCCAGCAGGCGCAGAATTTTCTTGATTGCGGTCATGGGTTCAAGTTCTGCCGTCGGTACGGAGAAGCCGCATCGCCATTGCTGGCCAACCGGGTTTCGCGAGTGTCGTCACCGGTCTCATCCGAGCAGTCCGGTGCCGGTCCTGAGTCCGGAGTAGGTGAGGAAAACAGTCATCGGCGGCAACACGACCAGGCGCTCGAACGTCATGAAGTCTGTGCCGATTGCCTGGTAGGACTGGCGGGCGACGAACCATGAGTAGAAGCCGAGATAGCCGCAGATCATTCCGACCGGCAGGGCGTAGATTCCGATCCTACCCAACAAGGCTAGACTGATCCCGATGAATATGATCCCGGAGGCGATTTCAGCCGTATGCGAAATGATATGGTTTGTCGTACTGTAGAGTTGTACGTGCATTGCGCCGTAGCGCTGGATGAAAAATCCAAGGCCCATCAGGATCCAGAGGTCGGGCGTGACGAACGTGGCGTTGCTTCGAATCGACATCAATAACGGGTCGGCGAAAAACGCCAGGAATAGGAAGCCGGCGATGAAGGTCCAGTGCGAGTGGATCATGCCGCGTCGTGCGATCCGGACGAGGCCGGCAACGTCGCCCTCGGCCCGCTTCCTCGCCAATACGGGCAACTTGCTGTAGAACGGCGCCATCGAGAACTGGGCGACGCTCTCGATCAGTTTCATGGCCAGCAGGTAGGACGCGACCGTTCTCGTCTCGGCAATCTGAGCCACCAGCAGGCTGCTGCCATAGAGCACGCCGAAGGTCATGATTCCACCGAGGCCGCTGCGCCAGGTGCTCGGCCAAAGCGCCGCGACGATGTCGCCGGGAAATGGCTGGCTCCGGAACGAGGCGAACCGGCCGTCATCGAGCCGGTGGCATAGCGCGCGATCTCTAATAATACGGGCCAGCAACCATGCCTGGGTCGTCGCGACAAGGCCCAGCAGGCCCCCACCCAACAACAGGATGGCAAGGCCGGAGACAATTCCGCCAAGGCCGAACAGGATGTCCCAGCGACGTATAAGCGCTACGCGATTGCTTCCCTCCAGATAGTAGGCATAGACGTTCGCCCACATTCTCACGGGGTAGACGATCAGGATCAAAGCCCATGCGAGCCAGGGATTGATCCCGTCCCCTACCGCTGCGATTGGTTTTGCCAGTGCCCACGAACCAACTGTGCCGATCAGCAGGAATGCCGCCGCCGCCAGAGAAAGATAAATCACCTTCATGCCGGAAACGACTTTGCACACCAGATCCCAATTGGGCGAGCCGTCGCCGCAATGGTCATTGACCGTCCGGAAGTCCTTGACCGAACTCGCTCCAGCCATTGCGTACGAGATGGCTCGCGAGAAGGTCGAACCAAAGCCAATCTCAAGTAGCCATTGCATGGCGAGCACGGCATTGAATAGATACCAGACCACGATTTCTGCCGCCGGCAGCGTGCGCAGGATAACCGGCAACAAGAGAAAAAAACTGCCGATCCGCACCACAAAAGCGCCCCATGTCATCAACGTTGGGGATTCCCATAGGCGGCGAAGTATTTGATCTAACGTTTGTATCAAGCGACCTGTCGCCATGTCGAACGGATTCTCCGCGCCCTTAACTAGACTTTCGAATTAGGCTGTCCCGATCGCCCCCGGCAGTGGAAGCGATTCCGGGTGCAACTTATATGGTCATTGCCCAATTTTGGAGATAATGAACTCAGGCAATTCACGGCTATTTGTATTCATCGAGTCGAATTTGGCGAGTCGCGGGCGAATGGACGAGATTTTCCTCACCATTCTCAGCAGTCGACGAGCAAACGCCAGAGGCGCCTTGTTCGCTATTTCGTTTGTCAGTCGCAGGCTATCGCCCACCAACGAAGCCATGCGATGCGGATGCACCAGGTGGTCGGCTTCAAAAGCGCTACGGCTGCGTCGGGTTGGCGGATAGATCCTCGTTCCGAGGTCTTTCTGATTGCGAACCAGGATATTCACCCCATTCCACCATCCGTTTTTCGCAGATGATCCCTCTTCTGCCGACATATTGTCCGGGTGCGATGACGTGTAGGCTTGGGCGATCAGAAACCAATCCGGGTGGGTTCTCAGAAAATCCGCATTCGCCTGGCGAACGTGCTCGTAGTTTGAGTCATCGATGACAATGACCGCTCTTTCGTGCAGGTAGGGCAAGGCAAATTCTAGACACATGAGTTGACTTCGGTAGTCATGGGGACCGTCGACGAAGTACACGGCAATCTTGCGATCGCCGATCCAGGCACCGAGATTGTCAAGGGCGTCCTCAAAATCGGCATTGATCAGATGGGCATTGCTGTTGCCGAGCGCCTCAATACGCTGAGTCACAATCGAGAGGTTCTTTTTGCCAGGATCAAAGAAGGCAAAATTGTCGATACCGAAGCAGGCGAGAGTCGGCGTTGCATAGGCCACCGAGTTGAGCGTCAGCCCCTGAAAGACTCCGATCTCCAGATAACACGCTGTCGCATCGCTTACGAAAAGCCGGGCGAGTCTTTGCAGGACGCCGACGACCTTGTTTCCGGAATACCCCGTAAGGACCCCCGAATCGGGCGATTGTTTTTCATTTCTCAGTAGGCCATGAAGGTTTGCCTCGGTTATGGCGTCGACGATGCCTGCAAGCGATGGCTCGGTGGTGTGCATGGATTGATCGAGCGGTGATCGCCTGAATTGCTGTTGGTCAGAGAGGATCGCGCAGCCGCGCGCCGATGCCGCCGTCGAGGGCAATATCGGTGCCGGTCATGAACGC
>JAPLQZ010000126.1 GCA_026399415.1 Rhodocyclales bacterium
CGATATTTCCGCGGCGGCGGATAACGAGTTGGTCAAGCTGGTCAACAAAATCATTATCGACGCCTATCAGCAGGGTGTTTCGGATATTCACATCGAGCCGGGTCTGGGCAAGGACAAGGTGCTGATCCGCTTCCGCCGCGACGGTTCGCTGCAAAAATACATCGAAGTGCCGGCCAGCTATCGCAACGCAATGGTGGCGCGCCTCAAGATCATGTGCGACCTCGACATTGCCGAGCGTCGCAAGCCGCAGGATGGCAAGATCAAGTTCAAGAAATATGGCCCGCTGGATATCGAACTGCGGGTGGCGACGATTCCCACCAGTGGTGGTGTCGAAGACGTCGTGATGCGTATTCTTGCCGGCGGCGAGCCGATCCCGCTGGACAAGCTGGGCGTGCTGCCGACCAACCTGACCAAGCTCAAGGCAACCATTGCCAAGCCCTACGGACTGTTCTTCGTCTGTGGTCCGACCGGTTCCGGCAAGACCACAACCCTGCATTCGGTGCTCGGCTACCTCAACACCGTGGAGACCAAGATCTGGACGGCCGAGGATCCCGTGGAAATTACCCAGAAGGGTCTGCGCCAGGTTCAGGTCAACAAGAAGGTGATGGATTTTCCGGTAGTGATGAAGGCCTTTTTGCGAGCCGATCCGGACATCATCATGGTCGGCGAAATGCGCGATGCCGAGACCACCGGCATCGGCATCGAAGCTTCGCTAACCGGCCACCTGGTGTTCGCCACGCTGCATACCAACAGTGCGCCGGAATCAATCATTCGCCTGCTCGACATGGGTATGGACCCCTTCAACTTCTCCGATGCCCTGCTGGGAATTCTTGCCCAGCGTCTGGCGAAACGGTTGTGCAAGTGCAAGGAGGCCTATACGCCTGACGCCGAGGAAGTCCGGCTGTTCATGAAGGAATATTGCAGCGAACTCGAAAATACCACGGCGTTCAAGAAGGATATGAAGGCCGCTTACGCAGAGACCGAAGCGCGCCTGCTCAAGGACTATGGCAAGGATGGCAAGTTCGTGTTCACCCGCGCCAAGGGTTGCCCCACCTGCGGGGATAGCGGGTACAAGGGACGTGTCGGCTTGCATGAGCTGATGATCGGCACCGAGCCGCAGAAGAAGTTGATCGTGGAGCGCGCCCGCGTCGTGCTACTGGTCGCTCAGGCGCTGGAGGATGGCATGCTGACCCTGAAGATGGATGGTCTGGAAAAGTCCCTGCAAGGCGTGACTGACCTCAAGCAGGTACGGGCAGTCTGCATCAAGTAACGAATCGGCATGGATAGCTCCAGCGATTTGTTTCGCCGTCTTGAACAGCTGAATGCCATCGGTGTCGCGCTCTCCAAGGAGCGCGACATCGAGCGGCTGCTTGAGACCATCCTTGTCGCCGCCAAGACCATCACCCATGCCGATGGCGGAACGCTGTATCGCATGACGGAGGACGGTCGGGCGCTGCGTTTCGAAATTCTCCGCACCGATTCCCTGCACATTGCGATGGGCGGCACCACCGGCAACGCCATCAACTTCCCGAATTTGCCGCTGACCAACGACAAGGGCGAATCCAATGATTCGATGGTGGCTGCCTATGCCGCCATTCATGACAAGACGGTCAATATTGCCGACGCCTATACCGAGGTGGGCTTCGACTTTTCCGGCACCCGTAGTTTTGATGAGCGTACCGGCTATCGCTCGCAGTCCTTCCTCACGGTGCCGATGAAGAACCATGAGGGTGAGATCATCGGCGTGCTGCAACTCATCAATGCGCAGGATCCGCTGACGCATCAGGTCAACCCGTTTTCGTCAGCCGACCAAAGTCTCGCTGAATCACTGGCCTCGCAGGCAGCCATCGCCCTGACCAACCGCCTGCTGATCACCCAGCTCGAAGAACTTTTCGAGTCCTTCATCAATCTGATCAACCTCGCAATCGACGAGAAGTCGCCCTATACCGGCGGCCACTGCCAGCGCGTACCGGCATTGACCATGATGCTGGCCGAGGGGGTTGACGCGACGCAGGAAGGACCGCTGGCTTCATTCAGGATGGATGAGCGCGATCGCTACGAACTCAAGATCGCCGGCCTCCTGCACGATTGCGGCAAGGTCACGACACCGGTTCATGTGGTCGACAAGGCCACCAAGCTGCAAACGCTCTTTGATCGCATCCATCTGATCGACACCCGCTTTGAAGTGCTCAAACGTGATGCCGAGATTCATGCGCTGCGCAAGCAGCTTGCCCTGCGCGAAAGCGTCGACGCCACGGCAGACGCCCTGATCTGGCAGGAATACCACGAGGAAGTCCGTGTGCTGGACGAGGACCGCGAGTTCCTGCGCAGGACCAATGTCGGCGGCGAGGCCATGAGCGAGGCCGCCATGCAGCGTGTGCGCGACATTGGCAGCCAGCGCAAGTGGCGCAATGTCGATGCCGTCGAAACCGAGTTCCTTACCGCCGACGAGGTGGTCAATCTGACCATCCGCGCCGGCACTCTGACTCTGAATGAACGCGACATCATCAATCACCACATCGTGGCCACCATCAGGATGCTGGAACAACTGCCGTGGCCGAAGCACCTGACCAGGGTGCCTGAATACGCAGGCGGGCATCACGAGCGCATGGACGGCAAGGGCTACCCCAAAGGCCTTACCCGCGAGCAGATGTCCCTGCAGGCAAGAATGATGGGTATCGCCGACATCTTCGAGGCGCTGACCGCCCGTGACCGCCCCTACAAGCAGGGTATGAAGCTGTCACAGGCCATGGGCATCATGGCCAATTTCAAGAAGAACGGCCATATCGACCCTGATCTGTTCGATGTGTTCGTCAGGCAGGGTGTTTATCGGCGTTACGCCAAACAGTTTCTCGATCCGGCGCAGATCGATGAGGTGGACGAGAGCGCGATTTTGGGGTAGTCGCGCCCAATTCACTCAGGGTCTCGAAGGCGGGAATGAGCACTTCGATGAGCTCGATCAACTTTGAAAAATAGCTTCTGGTGTGACGTGCTCGCGTGCTCGCGACACTCCAAATTGGACTACTACTGAGTGTTATCCCAAGAAATCCAGTCATGCGTTGATAAGGGATTTGAAAGTCACATGGAATTGTGGATGACGGCGTTGGCTGCATGGAAAAGCGGAGATCAGAATGAAGCCAAGAAGTTGCTTGAGCTCTTGCTAACAACGTTCCCGCACAACCTTCAGGCTCGTCATCTCTACGGTGTCGCAATGACCCAGGCTGGCGATTATGCTGAAGCAATCAAGCAGCTTCATGTTGTTTGCGAAGCCGAGCCATGCAATGACGAGGCCTTGTCAAATCTTGGAAACGCCCAGCGCTTGGCTGGCCAACTCGTCGAGGCCGAAGTTACATTCCGGTCAGGCCTCGTACAGAATCGTGACAATCCGAATCTTCATTTCAACTTGGGTATCGCGTTGAAGAGCGCAAAGCGACTGCATGAGGCAGAGGCCGCGTTTCAGCGCGCAAGTGAACTTGATCCAAGCGATCAGGCATCCTGGTTTGAGCTTGGCCTGGTTCGCTATGCAAGATCTGACCATTGGAGTGCCGCGTCAGCGTTCCTGCGCGCGGGAGCCCTGGATGGTGAGGATAAAGCGCAGGCAATTCGTCTGGCAGGTTTCGCTCTTGCGGATGGAGGACGTCCGGAAGAGGCCGAGCGATTGCTCGCCAGCCTGTGCCCTGAGAGACCACAGGAGACGAAAGACTTTCATTTATTGTCTCAGCTGCTCTATTGTCGGATGGAGTTGTGTGACTGGCGGCAGGTGCCAGAAATAGTCGAGCGATGCAAGCAGTTCATCGCTGAAGGAATGGCGCCACTGGAGCCTTTTACATTTTTGCTGCTGCCGGAGATAACAGCCCAGGAACAGCTGACGCTGACAGCAAATTTTGTGCGAAGTCTTATCCCCACCGCGGTTATGTCAGAACCCGTCACGCGGGATATGGACCCGGCGCGTCGCCTTCGAATTGGCTATCTGTCGGCGGATTTTCATGATCATGCAGTCATGCGTCTGCTTACGGGAGTTCTGGAGCATCACAATCATGTTGAGTTCGAGATTCACGCCTTTTCTTACGGTGGTGCAGATGAAGGTGAAATGCGCCGACGGATAGCAGCGGCATGCGATTACTTCCACGATGTTTCCGTTCTTTCACCGGAATTGATGGCCCGGCGCATAAATGCAGAAGCTATAGACATTCTCATAGACATAACGGGTTGGACCGGCAATACGAAGTCTGCAGTTCTGGGTTTTCGCCCCGCGCCGATTCAGGTCAACTGGTTAGGCTACACAGGCACTTTTGGCAACAAGGTTTTTGCCGATTATCTTATCGGCGATCCGATAGCGACGCCGCTTTCGGATCAAGACAACTTTGCGGAAAAGTTGGCGCTGATGCCTGTGTGCTGCCAGCCCAACGATGCCGGCCGCCGAATTGGCAAGGCCCGAACGCGAGAAGAAGAAGGGCTGCCAGAGAGCAGCTTCGTGTTTTGCTGTTTTAGTCGCCCCTTGAAGATTACTTCGGAAATGTTCCGGTGCTGGTGTGAACTGCTGACCGAATTGCCGGAAAGCGTGCTCTGGTTGCTCGCGGCAAATGAAACGGCCAAGGCAAATCTGGTTGCTGCGGCAAAGCGGTGCGGCATAGAGGTTTCAAGACTGGTCTTCTCACCCGCTTGCCCGCCGGATGAACATCTGGCGCGACTTTCACTGGCGGATCTATCGCTGGACACGTTTCCCTTTGGCGCGCACACGACAGCAAGTGACTCTCTATGGGCAGGCCTTCCGGTGGTTACGATACTGGGCGAAACGTTTCCGAGCCGGGTAACCGCGAGCATGCTCAATGCTGTTGGATTGAATGAACTTGTGGCCCACTCGATTGAAGAGTACCGCGCTCTGGCGCTTGAACTAGCCCGTAATCCAGAGTTACTGATGTCGATTCGGAATCAGCTGAAAAAAAATCGATCGTCATCCCGCCTGTTCGACACGGAAGGATTTTCGGTCGAGCTTGAAGCACTATTAAGAGCCATGTGGCGACGGCACTGCCTAGATACTTGAGGTAACGCTGAGCATTGACTTTCCGGCTCCTGCGGGGGGCTTAGCTATTTGACCGGTTCGCCGGTGGTTGTGGGTCCCCGCGCAGAAAACCATATTGCTCGGCGATCCTGAGCCAGAGATCCGGGTTGCGGTTGTCCGGCGAGTATTGAAACAATTTCGCAGTCCGCTCCAATTGCAGTGAAGTTCCGTCGCGGGCATAGCACAGTACCGCGCTACGCTCCAGTCTGGGGGTGTGCTCCGGGCTGTTCAGGCCCGTTTCAAGAAGCCAGTGCTGCGTGGTCTGGAAGAACTGGGAGAACCCACCTCGGTCAAACCGCAGTTCGACGATGCTCTCGTGGAGAAACTCGCCGAGCGAGCTTTCCGGCTGTCGTATATCGAAGATGGCGTAGGCGGGAGGCACCGGTCGGTCAACCGGCATCTCGTCCTTCAGGGGCATTTGATCGAGGAAGGCCGTGGCAAAAGTAAGTGCATGGGAGCGCATGCCGGCATCGGCACAGATCCGGATGCCGAGCACCACCACCGCCGGATGGCTGTCTTCATGATCGCAGGCCAATTGAAAGTGGCGAAAGGCCTGGGTCAGAAGCTGGTAGCGCTGCGCCGCCGGCAGGGCGACTCGGCGGCTGCCGCACCAGGCCAGCAAGGCCCTGCCGTAATCCGAATCGAAGTCGAAGCTTCTCCATTCCCCGGCCGTCGCCAGTGCCGGCAGGGAAAACAGTTCCTCGCTCCATTCATGGCTCAGGGCAACGTCCGCGCGATTTTCTTCCACGACGAGATACGAAGCGGTATCCAGCTGGGCGGCCAGATCGTTCTTGCAGGCGAAGAGGTTCAGTGTGTATGCATCAAGAACTGCTTCCGTGCCGCGCAGCACAGGGACAAGGCAGTCCAGGCCCGGAACCAGGCGATACAGCGCATAACCCAGCGCGCGGAAAGTGTCCACCAGTTCGAGGTTGAATGATGTCAGATGTTTGTATTCGAACATCACCAGGGGCGACTGTTCCGAGAAAAAGCGCAAGCCGCCGCGCAGGATGGCGACTTCTTCCCCTTCCGCGTCGAGCTTTACGAAATCAATGCGCGTGCCGGCGGGAATTTCCTTTCCCATCAGTCCGTCGAGCGTTACCAGTGTAACCAGTTCCTCAGTGCCGTTGTTCTCAGGCATGGGGTGGAGCGTATTCAACTCACTGGCTCCGGACAGCGAGATGTTTACCATCTTTGGCTCGCTCGACAGGCCCACGGGGCAAATCTCGGTCTGAGTTTCGAAACCATTGAGTGCCACGCTGTTGCGCAAGTACAGGCGTGGCTTACAGGTCGGTTCAAACGCCCAGATCTTCGCGGCACCACTGCTGGCCAAGGCAAGCGAGTAGACGCCGTGATTCGCTCCGATGTCGAGCGCATGCCAGCCGGGGCAGCAGATCTTCCGCAGAAAACCTATTTCATCCTCGAACCAGTCTTCCTGTTCCAGCATTATCCAGCTTGTCATGCTCCCGCGGAAGTCGGATGCGACCGATATTGCATGCCCTCCCTGAAGCCGTATGTCCAGTTGATTGCTGTCGACATTTGTTTCCGGCGCAGCTTCGGTGGGGCGATTTTCGCAATAGCCGACCCACATCCGACGCAAGGCCTGCTCCAGGTTTCTCGCCATCGCCGCCGCATCCAGCAAGGGCGAATCCAGCATCCGCTGCCGCATCGTGGCCCGCAACTCGGCCAGGCGACTCTTGTCGCCAGCCAGACCGGCCGCGATGCGAACATACTCGGCGGCCGTGTGGGCAACCAGCTCCTGCAGACCGACGTTGGACAGCAGGCTTACGCCAACCCTGGACACATGCGCTTCTCCCGCCAGCGTGACGACCGGGACTCCCATCCAGAGTGCTTCACAGGTCGTCGTGGTGCCCTGATAGGGAAAGGTGTCGAGGCAGATATCAATGCTGGAATAGAGCGCAAGGTGATCGCCGAGCGGGCCTGCCGCCGAATGGATCGTTACCCGTTTCGCATCTATTCCCGCCAGCTTTATCTTCTCCAGCAGTTCATCCCTTCCGGCTTGCTCAGCGAGGCCCACGGCCGACTTGATCACCAGTCCGGCGTCTGGAACCGCGGCGAGCACCTGACGCCACAAGGCGAGGGTTTCGTCGCCGATCTTGACTCGGGTATTGAAGGATCCGAAGCTGATTCTTCCGTTCTCGACGCAGGGCGGCGGCGCAAGGTCGGGGGCCTCCTTTGGCGGGGAATAGCACAGAAAGCTGTCGGGCAGACGGATCAGGGTTTCAGTGTGATAGATCTCGGATGTTCCCGCAGGGTCCGCGTATTCGTCGGTGATTCGATAGTCGATGGTAGAGAGGCCCGTGGTATTCGGGTAGCCAATCCAGGACACCTGAACCGGAGCGGGTTTCAGCGCGAACAGACCCAGTCGGCCATGATTCGTATGGCCGGTAAGATCGATCAGGATGTCGATGCCGTCGCGCCGTATCATTGCTGCGGCCTCGTCGTCGCTCAAACCATAAATATTGCGCCACTCGGCAAACAGGGGCTTGAGTTCTTGGGTCCGGTCGTCTTCCCAGGGATGACTGAAATAGGCCCAGGCTTCGATTCGGCTGCGGTCGAAGCGGCTGAGCGGCGCCTGAATGAAGTAGCTTACCGAATGCCGGCGAAAATCGCCCGAAACGAAACCGACGCGCAGTCGGCGTTCCCGGTCCGCAACGTTGGCGTAATGGGTAAAGCGGTCCGTCCCTTTTTGTTCCGTCATATGCAGACCGAATGAGCGGTGCAAGTCGTAAACCCGTTCTCGGTCGTTACTCCGCCAGTTCGAAATCAGCATCAGATTGACCCAAGCGGGGGACAGCGTTGGCTCGTGCCGCAGCGCCTCCTGCAAGGATTCTTCGGCTGCGGCGATATCGCCGCGGGAGATGTGGCAGGTGCCCAGGTTGTTCCACGCGAAAGCGGATTTCGGGTTGAGTTCGACGGCCTGTTGCAGCATATCGAGCGCTTCGGAAATACGGCCGAGGTCTCTCAGCAGAGGCCCCATGCGTTCCTTGGCCAGGGCAGAGTCGGGCCGCAGTTGTATCGCACGGCGATAGTAGTACAAGGCTTCGGTGCGGCGAGCCGATTCGAACAGGAGGTTGCCCAAGTTGATATGGGCTTCGAAGTAGTCGATCTGCTTTGCCAGCGCATCCCGGTACAGCTTCTCGGCAGCATCCAGTTCGCCGCGGCCGGCGAGGATAATGCCCAGATTGTTCATGGCCTCTGGGTAATCTGGGTCAAGATCGAGGGCCTGCCTGAACCAAGCCTCCGCGTCATCGAGCCGCTTCAGGCGCTGGTAGGCGGTTGCCAGTTTGTAGGGCCCCGTTGCGAGGCCGGGTTCTGCGGCCATCACTTGCTGGTAGACGATGACAGCCTCGTCCAGTGCGCCGCTGTCGCGCAAGGCGTCGCCGCGCTCGATTTCCTGCAGTGAAGATTGAGTGGTCATATGGCTCGGCATTTTAGCCGACAGGTTGTGAATGCTTGCCGGGAATTTCCTGCGGGTAGCGGCCTTGACCCGCAAGCGATGTCGTCCAGCAGAAATGATTCGGTACCGAGACTGACAATTATCGTCAGTCTGTGACGCACAAGGGTAGGGTTTGCAGGAAGTCCAAGCCTGCACCGCCGGGTTTCGACGCTATAGGGTGGAGGAGCTCGTACTTAATGCTAGGCATGCATGTTGCTTCAGAGGCAGGCAGGCGGAGCCCCGTCATTTCTTAAGGAGATTTTCCATGCTGAAGCGTATGAACCAGGGTTTCACCCTGATCGAACTGATGATCGTCGTCGCGATTATCGGCATTCTTGCGGCAATCGCCATTCCCCAGTTCTCCGATTACACGAAGAAAGGTGAGGACAAGGCAGCCCAGTCGGACGCACGCAACATGCTGACGCAGGCTGTTGTGAATTCGACGAACTAATTGACTCTTTACCTGAATCGGAGAATTTTATGAAAAAGATCATTCTTATGGCAGTAACCGTCGCTGCGGCTTCGGCGACCATGAATGCGCAGGCAGCGGCAGTGGCAGTTTGTGCTGGCGCCGGAACTGCATCGCCACAAGTTTCGGCTAGTTCCAGCTTCATCAAGACGCCCTTTACCCCGAAGTGTTCCGCCAACACTCATCTTATGGTCGATGATCAGACGACCTTCTATCGTGTCGGTGCGGCTTCGGTCAAGGGCAAGAACGGCTTCGGCGGCAGTACGGCGGGTGGTGCGGTGTCCGTTAATGCATCTTGCGCGGTGACGGGTTGCGCGGCCTCGGATGCGTCCGCGGCGGCAACCAACGCAACGTCGGTTTGATGCCTGACGTTTTGTAATATCGGGGTTGTTTCTCCGGAGCGCGCTGCGAAGCGCGCTTTTCATTTCCGTGTGGTCGATATGTTCGAGTTTGCGTTGGCAGGCCTTCGTTCAGGTATCCGCGGCCGCAGCTTTCAGGCGGTGTTTTTTCTTGGTCTTGCCCTGATCGGTATCGCCTACCTGTCAGGTTATTTCTCCCCGCGCCAGCCGCGGACAGTGGCTCTGGACGTCGGTTTGTCCGGGTTCCGTTTTTCCCTGGTGCTGCTCAACCTGTTCTGGGTGCAGGAACTGGTGGCGCGCGAGATTGATCGCCGCACCGTGCTGTTTTCTTTGGCTTATCCGGTTCCTCGGGGCTCATTCCTGCTGGGGCGGTTTCTGGCGGTGCTGATACTGTCTTTTCTCGCGGCCGTGATCATGGGCTTGCTGCTCGGTATTGCCGTCGTATTCGCCGGGGGACAATACGTTCAGGAATTTCCGATTTCCGTGGGATTGTCCTACTGGACGGTCCTCGCCGGCCTGTGGCTGGATGCAACGGTGGTGGCCGCCTTTACCTTGTGCATGGCAAGCCTGGCCACGGTTTCCTTTCTGCCGCTGGTACTGGGCGCCGCCTTTGCCATTGGCGGCAAAGCCCTGGGTGCGGCCCTCGATTACATTGGACGTGGCGCCGATGGCGACATGGAACTGGTGTCGCGGTTTTCCCCGCTACTGGATGCCACGCGCTGGGTGCTGCCCGATCTTTCACGGCTCGATTGGCGCGAGTGGCCGATGTATGGACCGATGCCCAAGCTCGAATTGATCGGATATTCGTCGATCATGGCCTTGGCCTATATTGGTCTGATGTTGGCGGTTGCCGTGGTTCAATTCTCCAGGCGGGAGTTTGCCTGAAGTGCGCCGGGAAACTGTCACAGTCTTCCTTGTCTGCACGGTTTTCGCGGTGATCTATGGATTCGCAGCGAGGCATCTGGCATCCATGCCGCGCGAGACGGTGGCCGCCGAGTTGCTGGTGACGCTGCCGCGTTTCGCGCAGGTGACGATGGCCGCCGGTGACCGGCATCTGGCTGCAAACCTTGCCGGGTTCAGGGTTCTGGTGGCGTCGACCGAACGCATGAGCAAGGAAGACTACGCGGTTCAGGCCCGGTTGCAGCAGGATATCGCTTGGCTTAATCCGGCCCATGAGGACAATTATTACATCGCCGCTTCCATACTGCCATGGAGCGGTGAAGTCGATGCCTCACAGTATGTCCTCAAGCGGGCCGTTGGCGCACGGCCCTTTGATTGGTATCCACTGTTCTTGTACGGCTTCGGGCTTTATCATTTCAAGCATGACCCTGCCGAGGGTGCCCGCTGGTTGCTAGTTGGCGCCGAGCGAGCCACTGTTCCGCAGGATCAGTGGGTTCTGCAGAATATCGCGGCCAAGTGGATAGAAAAAGGTTATGAAACCAGAATGGCTGCCAATCTGGTTGAGTCGATGGCCAGCAGCGCGCCATCCGGAAGTTTCAAGAAGTATCTGCATCTCCGCGCCGTCCGTCTCGGCGATCTTGCCCGCCTGCGTGACTTGGCCGATACCTATGCCCGACTCAAGGGGCGGAAATTGAGCCGGCTCGATGATCTGGTCAGCGCGGGATTGCTGGAGTCCTTGCCCAGGGATCCATTGGGTTTGGGTTACGATCTGGACCCCGAGGGGCGACCAATTCTGCGCTCAATCCCGGCGGGGAGTGCACAATGACAACAGCAATCAATGTGTGCGAGTTGAAAAAGGACTACCGCAAGGGATGGCGGGGAACCACGGTATCGGCCTTGAGAGGCGTATCCTTGTGCGTCGATCAGGGTGAGTCCTTTGGGTTTGTGGGTCCCAATGGGGCAGGCAAGAGTACGACGATCAAGATCCTGGTTGGGCTAGCCGAAGCGAGCGCCGGCACTGCCGAGATTTTCGGTGTGCCGGTGCATAAGGCGGAAGCCCGCATGGGCGTCGGCTATGTCCCGGAGAACCCCTATCTCTACGATTACCTGACGCCTCTGGAAATTCTCACCATGAGCCTGCGCCTGCATCAGGTGCAAGTGCCCGACATCAAATCGCAGTGCGCGCTGTGGCTGGAACGGCTCGGTTTGGCGCAGGTCGCAAACAGGCCGATCCGGACTTTTTCCAAGGGAATGACCCAGCGCGTGGCAATCGCCCAGGCGCTTTGCATCAAGCCGCGCCTGCTTGTGCTCGATGAACCATTGTCAGGCCTTGATCCGATAGGCCGGCGCGACGTGGTGGATATTCTTGCGGAATACAAGCAGGCGGGCGGCACCCTGTTTTTCACGTCCCATGTGCTGCACGATGTCGAACGCCTGGCCGATCGTTTCGGCCTGATTCACCAGGGTGAACTGCGCGCTGTCCGATCTCCGGCCGAACTCGCCGGAGAAGAGGATTCGCTGTCGGTTCGCAGTCTGGGCGGCAAGCCGGTCGAGGGCATGCGCAATGATTCCGCCGGGCGCTGGGTTGGCGAGGTCGCGCGATCCGGTCTTTGGGCGCTTCTTGCCGCGTTGCGCGATGCGGATCACGTCGTGCTTGAAGTTCGCCCTGCGCTTTCGCTGGAGAACGCATTCATGAGGGCCATTGGTGCGGATCGAAAGTAGCTTGAACCGGACGCGCCGAGGTCCTCGATGAAGAAGCGAATCAAGCCGCGCAAGACTGCAGGGAAACGCCCCGAGCGGATTCTCGACCCGGAACTCATGGCGTTGATGCAACTGGTGGTTGCGTGCCGCTACGCCGAGGTGGAGCATGCTGCCCGGAAAATACTTGGCCAGCGCCCGAATCAGCCGCTCGCGCTCAAGGCACTGTCCTTCGCCTTGATCGGCTTGGGGCGCTTCGAGGACGCCTTGCCGGTGCTCGAGTTTGCCGTCTCTCGGCATGCCGGGGATCCGGAACTGCAGAACAATCTCGGCATCGTCCTGCATTCCCAGTTGCGCTGGGATGAAGCGGAAGCCTGCTTCAAGCGTGCGCTGGCACTGGAACCGAAAGACTACGAGATATGGAAGAATCTCGGCCTTGCCTGCTTCAAGCAGCATCGCTGGGACGAGGCGATTCAGCATCTGCTGAAGGCAATCGAATATCACCCGGAAGACTATGTCGAGGCGATCGGACACCTGGCAGAAGCCCTGGCATCTGTCTACAGGCTCGATGAGGCCTTGGTTTGCCTCAGGGAGTTGCACAACAATGACCCGGACAATTCGCAACTGCTTTGCCAGCTTCTTTCGGTGAGCCTGCGCAACTGTGATTGGGATGAGTTCGTTGAAAGGCAAGAACGCCTGCGGTCATTGAGTCGGGATTTTGTCGATGCGGTAGGCAATCCGTTCAACCCGCTGGCATTATCCGGAATCAGCGGTGAGGAGCACCGCAGGATTGCGGCTAATTTTGTGACTCTGTCATTGCCCGAGAACATTCTGGCACAGACTCCGCTGGCGGCACGACGGCTCACCGGTTTTGAGACGAGGCGGTTGAAGCTGGGCTATTTGTCGGCGGACTTCCGTCAGCATGCGGTCGGACTTGTCGTTGCCGAGGTGCTCGAGATGCACGACCGCTCCCGTTTCGAGGTCTTCGGCTATTCGATCGCCGTGGATGACGGCAGTGCCCTTCGCAGTCGCCTGATCAAGGCTTTCGATCATTTCATCGATGTTGCCGCGATGTCCGTCTACGAGACTGCGCAGCGGATTGCGGCGGACGAAATCGACATTCTGATTGACATCACGGGATGGACTTCGGACGGTCGCCCGGAAGCGTTGGCGCTGCGCTGCGCTCCGGTGCAGGCAAACTGGTTGGGGTATGCGGGAACTCTAGGCCATCCCCGGCTGGCCGACTATCTGATTGGCGATGCGACGGCGACTCCGCCGGAGCATGCTTCCCACTTCACCGAATCGCTCGCTCTTATGCCGAATTGCTATCTTCCCGCCGATGCGACGCGGGCTGTCGGGCCGCCACCTGCACGCGCGCAAGCCGGTCTGCCGGAGAGCGGATTCGTGTTCTGCTCGTTCAACAACAGCTACAAGTTCAATCCGACGGTGTGGGATCTGTGGTGCGGAATTCTCGACAGGGCCCCCGGCAGTATCTTGTGGCTGAGTTCACCTTCGCCCACCGCCCAGACCAACTTGCGTCGGGAAGCTCAGGCGAGAGGGATCGATCCGGAAAGGATAATCTTTGCCATGCGCACGGATACTCAGGCCGAACATCTGGCGCGGCTGCAATTGGCCGATCTGGCCCTGGATCCGTTTCCCTACAATTCCCATTCCACCGGAATCGACACGCTTTGGGCCGGAGTGCCCCTGGTCACACTGCGCGGCGAGACGTTTGCCGCCCGTGTCGGCGAGAGTTTGCTGCGCGCCGCGGGTTTGAGCGAACTTGTCGCGCTGACACCTGAAGACTATGCCGCTACTGCGCTGCAACTGTATCAGGACAAGGCGCGGCTAGCCACGCTGAGAAAAAGTCTGGTCGAAGGCAGGGCGTCCTTGCCGCTGTTCGATATGCGGGCATTTGCCAGAGATCTCGAGTCTCTGTATTGCCGCATGTGGCAGAACGAGCTGGACGGAATAAGAGAGCCTATTGTTTCTGCGTCTGCAGTGACGGCGCGCTGACAGATGCCCACAGAGCGCGCGCCGGAACATGCGAGCGGCCGCACGCCGGACTTGCCGGGAATGGGGCTGACGACATCAGGCGCGACGATCATTGCACTGGTGGCGATGGTGTTGTGGCTTTTCAACCATGTCTATCAGGGCATTCACCACGACGGCGTACTCTATGCATTGCTGGCGGCGCACTGGATGGATCCGCTGCCCTATGCCAGGGAACTGTTCTTCCTGTCTGGTTCTCAGGATGATTTCAGTTTCTTTTCCCCGCTCTACGGCACCCTGATTTCATGGGGCGGACTCAATGCCGCAGCACAGGCGGTCGTGCTGGGCGGCGCGGCGCTTTGGGTTCTTGCTTGCCTGGCACTGGCGCGGTCGATGTTTGGCCCGGTTTGGCTGGTAACGCTGGCGGTACTCTATTGCGCGACGATCAACTTCAGCTACTCGCCGAATTTCGGGACCTTCCGTTTCAACGAGAACTTCGCTACGGCGCGGTCATTGGCGGTTCCAATCGCCTTACTTGCACTGGCTGCCATGGTATCGGGACGACGGCTTGTTGCAGTCGTTCTGGGTGCCGTCTCGATTGCCTTTCATCCTCTTATGGGGATTTGGGTTGTGTTGCTTGCTGCCGCCAAATCCTTGCCGGAGAGGTGGCTAGTTGCCAGCGTCATAGTCTTGCTCGTCATGCTGTTTGGCGGCAGTGTCGCGTCGCCCTTTGAGTCGTTGCAAATATTGGATCAAGAATGGTCCGAGACCGCCAGGGCGTCGACGCCCAATGACATATTTCTCGGCGGTTGGGGCGTACTGAGACTTTCGGACATTCTGTTGACCGTCGGTATTCTCTGGCTCGCAGGACGGGTTGGCAGTCCCGGGCAAAGGGAACTGCTGCTTCGGCTGTGCCTGCTTACGGTCGTCGCAATCTTCGTCGCTCAACTGTGCAGTTACTTCTGGCCGATCCGCCTGGTGATTCAGGTACAACCGTGGAGAGTCCTCTGGCTGGCGGAACTCATGGCGATCTTCGCGCTGGTCGATCTGCTCGGCGCCGCGTCAGTTGCAGGAAGACGCTACCTCTTCGTCACTCTCGGCGTCGTGGCCGTGGCATGGGGCGTGCCTGCGGTCAGGCCCCTGATCCCGTTCCTGGCTTTGCTGCTGCTGAGTACCGACAGTTTGACCCGGTGGCTTGTCGGAGGCATTGATAAATTGTCGGCAAGGCCAGTTCTGGCGGGGTCTCTGGGGATCGGTCTGGTCCTGCTTCTGCTGCCCGGCTACTGGATCTCGCTGGAACTTCTGGGCCCCACCGTTCTTGGCAACCAGTTGCCCGACTTCGCGGCGGTGAAGGGATTCCTGGTGGCAGGCGGCGAAGGGCTATTTTTCCTGATGCTGGGGCTCGGCATGCAGTATCGGGCCGGGCGATGGATCATCGTGGGGGCGGCCTTGCCGTCCCTGCTCCTGGCAGCGAGTCTCTGGGATGTGCGCGGCAGCGCGTTGCGTCAACTGGAAGACGACTATCTTTCTGCGCATCCGGCATCCTGGATCAATGGTTTGCCGGTTCGCCACGGAGATGTCGTCGCCTGGCCGGAGCGTCAGCTCGAGACATGGCTGGTGCTGAGGACGCCAGTCTACGCAACGACGTGGCAGGCGATTGGTATCGTGTTCTCCCGGCCCAGAATGGTCGAGGTAAAGCGGCGGCTGGAAAGAGCTTCGATATCGATCCTGCCCGATCAAATCGACATGTCCGATCGAGATCTGGCGATCGGTGAGGTTCATCGCAATCTGGTCGTTGCCGGGCATGACATCCGGAATCTGCATCGCTACGGTCAGGGATTTGCGACAAGCGCCGGTGTCGCCTACCTCTGTGAGGACAAGGTGCTTGACTGGGTGATAAGCCGGCAGCCAAAGGCCGGCTCGGTATCGGGTCTGCGTTTCGATCCCGGCGCGGCGTATGGCGGGATCCAGTACCTGTTCGATTGCAGGGATTTCCGCAAACCGGGGTTGGTCCGTGGGTAAGGCCTTGCCGCTCACGCGAGTTGCCTTGCGTGCAAGGCGATCATGTACGCCGTGGTGTCCGCCGCCCTATGAGGCGCGGACATGATTCAGGCATTCTGGCGCAGAGCGATGGCCTATCGCGAATTTGGCGCCTATTTTCTGGCGAGCCTGCTGGCACTGGCGATCGATTTTGCGGTGCTGTTGCTGCTCGCGCGCGTTGTGCATTACCTGGTGGCGGCAACGGCCGGATTCTGCACCGGTGCGGCAGTCATCTATCTTTTGTCAACGCGGCTGGTCTTTGCGCGTCGCCGTTTGGCGCACCGCGAGGGCGCCGAGTTTGTGCTATTTACCCTGATTGGCGTGGCTGGGCTGGTGCTGAACAATACGGTGATTTTTATCATGGTCGAGTTCGTTGCGGCGCCTTTGGCACTCGCCAAGCTGGCTGCGGCCGGCTCGACTTTCCTGTTCAACTATTTGTTGCGGAAGCGCCTGTTATTCTGAGTCTGACGGGCGCGTAGGTCGGCTGTATCAACGTTTATGAATTACTCTGGGCACATGAAAACTGTAGTCATTATCGGCGCAGGACCGGCAGGCCTGACAGCGGCACTGGAACTGATTCGTGACGGTCGGGCGAAGCCGATCGTGCTCGAGGCGTCCGATGCGGTGGGCGGAATCTCGCGCACCGTGGAGTACAAGGGCAACCGCATGGATATTGGCGGACATCGCTTCTTCTCCAAGTCCGACTGGGTGATGGACTGGTGGCGGGAGATCTTGCCCATCGCGATGGATGAGCCGTCAGTGCAGATTGCCTATCAGGGGCAGCACAGAACAGTCGGCGCTGACGGTACGGCGCGGATCGAATCCGGCCGCGTGATGCTGGTACGCGACCGGCTTTCGCGCATCTATTTCCTGCGCAAGTATTTTGACTA
>JAPLQZ010000014.1 GCA_026399415.1 Rhodocyclales bacterium
CGCCCCTGCAGGTGAGCCAGTCCCAGCGCGGCACGCCCGGGCTGGCCGGAAATCCAGATCGAGTCGCCGGCTTTTGCGCCGTCGCGGCGCAGCGCCCGGCCGGCGGGAACTTCACCGAGGATGGTGACGCAGAACGCGCGCGGTCCGCGGGTGGTGTCGCCGCCGATGAGGTCGATGCCGTAGCTGGCCGCGCAGTCGAAGAAGCCGCGGGCGAAAGGCTCGATCCACTCAGGAGTCGGCGCTGGCAGCACGGCGGCAAGCAGCGCCCAGCGAGGTATTGCGCCCATCGCCGCCATGTCCGAGACATTCACCGCGAGGGTTTTCCAGCCCAGCGCCTCGGGATCGGTGTCAGCCAGAAAATGCGTACCCTCGACCAGCATATCGGTGGAAATCACCAACTCCCGGCTTGGCGTCGGTGCGATCAGCGCCGCATCGTCGCCAACGCCGAGCACCGTGTGGGAGGTGCCGCGCGTGAAGTAGCGCGCGATAAGTTCGAATTCCGACGGCACGGAATCAGGGCTTCCGTATCTCCGCAGCCCGCAGCACTGCAGCCAGTTTGTCCAGTACGCCGTTGACAAACTTGTGACCGTCGGTGCCGCCGAAGGTCTTGGCCAGCTCGATGGCTTCGTTGATGATCACGCGGTAGGGCGTTTCCGGGTGGAGTTTGAGTTCGCAGGCCCCCAGCAGCAGGATGCAGCGCTCGATGGGCGAGACCTCGTTCCAGCTGCGGTCGATATACGGGACGAGATCGAGCTGCAGCGCTTCGGCGTTTTGCCGCGCCTCTTTCAGCAGCGTGCCGTAGAGTTCGCGGTCGGCCTTGTCGAAACCGGCAACGCCCTCGGCCTGTACCTGAATCTCCGCCGCATCCTGACCACCGACCTGCCACTGGTAGAGTCCCTGGATAACGAATTCGCGGGCGCGCCGCCGCGGCGATTTGCTGCTCACTACTTCACGGCTTTCAGCAAATTCGCCATTTCGACGGCCGCCTGCGCCGCCTCTGCACCCTTTTGCACCATGCGCACCAGAGCCTGATCGTCGTTTTCGGTGGTCAGCACCGCGTTGGCAATCGGAATGCCGCTGTTCAACTGCACGTCGGTGATGCCGCGCGCCGATTCGTTGGAGACGATCTCGAAATGGTAGGTTTCGCCGCGGACCACGGCGCCCAGCGCCACCAGCGCATGGAAGCGACCGCTTTGGGCCATGGCCTGCAGCGCCAGGGGTAGTTCCAGTGCACCGGGCACCGTAGCGAACGTGATGTCGGCGTCGGCGACACCCAGGCGCGTCAGTTCGGCCAGACAACCCGAGCGCAGGCCTTCGCCAATATCGGCATTGAAGCGGCTTTGCACCACTCCTACGCGCAGGCCACGGCCGGCCAGACCGGGTTCCAGCTCACCTATGCTCATGGCGTATTCTTTCCTTCCGGAGTGAAGTAACCGGTAATTTCGAGGCCGAAGCCAGCCATGCTCGGCATCTTTCTCGGACTCGACATCAGGCGCATTTTGCCGACGCCGACCTCGCGCAAGATCTGCGCGCCGATGCCGTAGATGCGCGGATCCCATTTCTGTGCCGGACGAGTCGCCCGGTCGTCCTGCAGCGCGGCCAGCAAGGCATTGCCCGACTCTGCCCGATGCAACAGCACCAGCACGCCGCGTCCGTGCTGCGCAATCGAGCGCAGGGCAAAATCGATGCCGTAGGTATGGCGGCGGCTGTTCTGGTCGAGAAAGTCCAGCACGCAAATCGCGTCATGCACCCGCACCAGGGTTTCCTCTGCCGCCGTAATCTCGCCGCAGGTCAGCGCCAGATGAACGTCGCCGCTGCTGCGGTCGGCAAAGGCGCGCAGGCGGAAGGGCCCCTGCGCGGATGTGACGTTCTGGTCGGCGACGCACTCGATCAGCTTTTCGGTTTCCGAGCGGTAGTGAATCAGGTCGCGGATGGTGCCGATCTTGAGCTTGTGCTCGGCGGCGAATTCGAGCAGATCCGGCAGCCGCGCCATCGTGCCGTCTTCCTTCAGAATCTCGCAAATAACCGCAGCGGGGGTGCATCCGGCCAGTTGGGCGAAGTCGCAACCGGCTTCGGTATGGCCGGCGCGCACCAGCACGCCGCCGTTTTGCGCCATCAGCGGGAAAATGTGGCCGGGCTGAACGATGTCGGCAGGGGTGGCGTTCTTCGCCACGGCGGCCTGCACCGTGCGCGAACGATCCTGCGCCGAGATGCCGGTGGTGACACCCTCCGCGGCCTCGATCGAGACGGTGAAGGCGGTGCCGTGCGGCGACTTGTTGTCGCGCACCATCAGGGGCAGATCAAGCTGGCGGCAAAGGGTTTCGGTCAGCGTCAGGCAGATCAGCCCGCGCCCCCACTTGGCCATGAAGTTGATCGCTTCCGGCGTCACGTGCTCGGCGGCAAGCACCAGGTCGCCTTCGTTTTCACGGTCTTCTTCATCGACCAGAATCACCATGCGACCGGCGCGCATGTCGGCGACGATATCCAGAACGGGGCTGATGCTCATGGCGGAAGTACCAAACTTGAGAAGCCGCGCATTTTACGCCGCGCCGGCCGTCAGCATCCGCTCGACGTAACGCGCGATCAGGTCGATCTCCAGATTCACCCGGCTGCCAGGCGTGAGGTGCCGTAGCGTGGTCACCTCGACGGTATGCGGAATCAGGTTGATGGAGAAGCGGCGGCCCTTGACGCGGTTGGTGGTCAGTGACACGCCATCCACCGTGATCGAGCCCTTGCGCGCGATGAACTTGGCCAGGTTCTTCGGCGCCTTGATCACCAGTTCGTGCGATTCGCCGATCGGCTCGAATTTCTCGACTTCGCCGACGCCGTCGACATGACCCGATACCAGGTGGCCGCCGATGAAATCCGACAGGCGCATGGCCTTTTCCAGGTTGACTTCGCCGCCCGGCGCGTCGAGGCCCACCGTGCAATCCAGCGTTTCGCGCGAGACGTCGACCTGGTAGCTGTTCCTCTTCTTCGCGA
Organism: Rhodocyclales bacterium; assembly: GCA_026399415.1. Lineage (GTDB taxonomy): Bacteria > Pseudomonadota > Gammaproteobacteria > Burkholderiales > Rhodocyclaceae > Sulfuritalea. The sequence continues at coordinate 2,983 of JAPLQZ010000014.1, forward strand.
TCACCGTCAGGCAGACGCCGCCGTGCGCGATGGAATCTCCCAAAGCGACGTCGCCAAGCTTGAGGCCGGGCGCTTCGACATTGAGTCGCACGCCCGTTTCCAGAGGCTGGACGTGGCTGATTTTTCCTATGGCAGTGATGATGCCCGTGAACATGGAAACTCCTGAAAAATTAGCGCAGGACGCGCTCGAGGGTAGGCAGAAACTGTTCCGCAGACTGGAAGCCGACCACGCGCAGATCAGCTTGTTCGCGGCCGCCGGCATCGAAGAAGATGATCCCCGGCGGGCCGAACAGTCCGAAGCGTTTGAGCAACGCAAGGTCTGCTTCGCTGTTGGCGGTCACATCCGCTTGCAGCAGCGCCAACTTCTTCAGGCGTGCGGCGACCTTGGGGTCGGCGAAAGTGAAGTGCTCCATTTCCTTGCAACTCACGCACCAGTCGGCGTAGAAGTCCAGCATCACCGGCCTGCCTGCGGCTTTCGCCTCGGCCAGGCGGGCATCCAGGCGTTCGATCGAGGCCACGCGCTCGAAAGTCGGCGCTGGCGCATCGGCGGCCATGCCACCGCGCAGAAAACCGAGAGGCTGCAGCGGATCTTTCGCGCCGCCCAGCACACCGATGAGCATCGCCGCACCGCCCAGCAGGAGGATGACGCCGAGCCCCTTACCCAATCGTTGCCAGCCGCGGGCGTGCGGCGGCAAGGGGTCGAGTGCATGCAGATAGATCGCCGGGATTACCATCAACAAGGCCCAGCCGAGCATCTGCAGCCACAGTGGAATGACGGGGGAAACCAGCCACAGCGCCGTGGCCAGCATGATGACACCGAAGAACTTCTTGACGCCTTCCATCCACGGTCCGGATTTCGGCAGCAGCGAACGGGAGAAGGCGCCCACCAACAGCAGCGGCGCTCCCATGCCGAGCGCCATGACGAACAGCGCGGCGCCTCCCAGCGCGGCATTGCCGGTCTGCGCGATGTATAGCAGCGCGCCGGCCAGCGGCGCGGCAACGCAGGGGCCGACGATCAGTGCCGAGAGCGCGCCCATCAGCGCGATGGCGGGCAGTGATCCGCCTTGCCGGTTGGCGGTGTCGGATACCCGGCTTTGCAGCGCCGAAGGCATTTGCAATTCATACAAGCCGAACATCGAGAGCGACAGCACGACAAACACCAGTGCGAAGCTGCCGAGCACCCAGACGTTTTGCAGTGCGGCCGAGAGCAGCGTGCCCGAAAATCCGGCGGC
>JAPLQZ010000087.1 GCA_026399415.1 Rhodocyclales bacterium
CTGACTTTGCTGGTTCTGGCACTCAGCACCGCCGTCGCCTTTGCACAGGATGCCATGCTCAAGCCTTTCGTGCTGGCGTCGAAAGGGGCGGGCGATATTGCGCAGAAGATGGAGGCCACCAAGGCCGCGCTGACCAGGGCAGGTTTCACCGTGGCCGGCAGCTATTCGCCCTATGCCAACACCACCGTCATCGGCGTGACCAACGACGAACTGCGCAGCACCGCTGCGAAGTCGGAGCATGGTGGCTATGGCGCGGCGATGCGCGTGGCGGTGGTCAAGGTCAAGGACGAGGTGCAGGTTTCCTACACCAATCCACTCTACTGGGCCAACGTCTATCGCATGGGCGGCGATCTCAAGGATACGGCGGCCAAACTGCAGGCGGCGCTGGGCAAGGTCGAGGAATTCGGCGCCAACGGTTTGACTGCGGCGCAGTTGCGCAAGTACCACTACGCCTTTGGCATGGAATACTTCAACGAGGACAATACCTTCGTCAGCTACGGTAGTCACGAGGAGGCGGTGAAGGCGGTGGAGGCTGGTTTGGCCGCCGGCAAACAGGGCGTGACCAAGGTTTACCGCGTCGATGTTGCCGGCAAGAAAGAGGTGCTGTTCGGCGTGGCGATGAAGGGCGCGGGCGACAGCAAGATCATGGACGACGCCTATCTGATGAGCGAAATCGACTTCAAGGACGTGAAGTCGGCTGCGCACCTGCCTTACGATATTCTGGTGTCGGACAATAAGGTCTACGGCCAGTACGCTCGCTTCCGCATCGCCGTCAGCTTCCCGGACCTGTCGATGATGGGCGCCAACAGTTTCATGAACATCATGAAGTCGCCAGAAGCCATTCGGGAGGCCTTGTCGTTGACGGTCGGTGGCAAGAAAGACGCTCGCTGATCAATCTGCGCGCGTCAACAAAAAAGCCCGGCCATGAGCCGGGCTTTTTATGGCATATGCTTCGGTCGTCCGCGAGATCAGGAAAGGTGGAAACCCTGCGCAGTCGCCGTCTCGCCAGCGCCGACTCCCCGGTTTCACCGCACTGGCACCATGCCCCACTCTGCCACGCCCTCGGGCAGCCAGACCGCTTCATAGCCTTTCTTTCGCAGCAGTTCGACTGCGTCACGCGCCATCAGGCAGTAAGGACCGCGACAATACGCAACGACCGTCTTTCCCTTGGGCAGTTCGGAAAGGCGCAGCTTCAGTTCCCCGATCGGTATCGAACGCGCGAAGGGAAGGTGCGCGGCAAGAAACTCCTCTGCCGGTCTGACATCGAGCACCATCACGTCACCTTTTCGCGCCATCCTGACCAGACTGTCCCTATCCTGAGGCGCCAGTTCCTTCGGATGGCTCACCATCTGCTCAATCACCATGCGCAGTTCCACCAACCTGTCTTCGGCGAGCGAGCGGATGCCAACCCAGAAGTCGGCGACGGCACGATTGGCAATCCGGTAGATCACGTACTTGCCCCGCTTCTCGGTTTCCACCAAGCGCGCGGAGCGCAACTCGCGCAGATGTGCGCTGGCCAGTTTCATGCTGATGGCGGCTTCGCGCGCCAGTGTATCCACGGTTTTTTCGCCCTGGCACAGCAACTCGATCAATTCCAGCCGCTTCGGGCTGGATGCCGCCTTGCCGATACGGGCGACCTGTTCGTAGAGCAGATCCTTGATGCGTCGTGAGTCGTTCATAAGTTCAATCTAATGTTTCAACGATCATCTGTCAATTATTTTGTCTGTTCTCTTGACAACTGCGGTATGGCTGGACTAGATTAGTCTAACGATTATTAGATTGTTACCTGAATTCCACCATCAAGACCGGAGACACGAAATGGCAAAGCATCTGTTCATCCTCAACGATCCGCCCTACGGCACGGAACGCAGCTACAACGCGGTACGTCTCGCTCGTTCGTTGCTCAACAGCCAGGAGGAAGTACGCGTCTTCCTGATGGGCGACGGGGCCGCTTGCGCCGCCGCCGGCCAGAAGGTGCCGCAGGGCTACTACAACCTCGGCGACATGCTGGGCGGCGTGATTCGCCGCAAGGGAGAGATCTCCGTATGCGGTACCTGCATGGATGCGCGCGGCATGGCCGACGAGCGCCTTATCGAGGGCGCGAAGCGTGGCACCATGGAGATCCTGACC
>JAPLQZ010000050.1 GCA_026399415.1 Rhodocyclales bacterium
CTCGATAACCTGCCGGCCGGCGACTACGAAATCAAGGCCTGGCACCCGGTACTGGGCGAGAAGAGCGCGATGGTGAAAGTCGGCGCCGGCGGCACGGCGAACACCGCATTCGAGTTCACGAAGTAATCAACCAGGAGGAATTCCATGAAACCTCGCACCATTGCTCGCCTTGCAGGCGCACTGGCCGTGGCGGGTCTTGCCGCGGGCCATGCGCTGGCCCAGGCGCCGGCTCAGTTACCTGACTTGCAGCCGCTGCCGGAGCCGAAGTTCAACAAGGCGCAGGCCGAACTCGGCCGCTATTTCTTTTTCGATGTCCGCATGTCGGGCGATGCGGCCTTGTCCTGCGCCTCCTGCCACGATCCGGCCAAGGGCTGGGGCGACGGCAAGCCACTGTCGATCGGCTACCCGGCTTCAGAGTATTTCCGCAATTCGCCGACCATCATCAATGCGACGTTCAAGAACCGCTTCATGTGGGACGGCAGACTTGACGGTTCCGACGCCGGAACCCTGGTGCGCGACATGATGACCGAGGCGCACACCATGAACATGGATGCCCGCCTGGCTCAGGAACGCGTCAAGCAGGTGCCCGAGTATGTCGCCATGTGGCAAACCGCCGTCAAGAAGGGCGACGACCCCAATGGCATGCGCATCTTCAACATCATCGGCGAGTTCATCAAGTCAGTGACCTCGAAAAATGCGCCCATCGACAAGTTCCTCAAGGGCGACGCGGCGGCGCTGTCGGCGGAAGCCAAGGCCGGCTATGAGGTGTTCAAGGGCAAGGGCAACTGCGTCGCCTGCCACAACGGTCCGGTCGGTTCCGACGGCAAGCTGCACAAGACCGGCGTGCCCGAGAATCCCGAGGTCTGGAACGATCCCCTGCGCGCGATCACCATGCTGCGCCACTACTCGACCAGCGGTATGCCGAACTACATGAGTGCGCGCACCGACGTCGGCTCCTACGCGATCACCAAGGACAAGCGCGACATCGGCAAGTTCGCCACGCCGTCGATCCGCGACCTGAAGTACACCGCGCCCTACATGCACAACGGCATGTTCGCCACGCTGGACCAGGTCATCGACTTCTACGACAGGGGCGGCGGCGCAGGTTCCGAACTCAAGCCGCTGAATCTGGCAGCCGCGGAAAAGCAGGCGCTCAAGACCTTCCTGCTGGACGGCATGAGCGGCGATCCGGTAACAGTCGAAATCCCGAAGATGCCGGCCTATCAGGTCCGTGCATTCGGCAAGAACTGAAGGGGAAATGCGATGAAACTCAAACCTGTTGTTGCCGCCCTCGCCGCCATCAGCGCGATCGGCACCATGACGCTGGCGGACGCCGCCGGCACCTTCCCGCCACTGGGTCCGCTGCCCCCACCACCGATTCCGGCCGACAACCCGATGTCCGCCGACAAGATCGAACTCGGCAAGATGCTGTTCTGGGACAGCCGACTGGGCGGTGACGCCTCCTCTCCCTGTGTCGTCTGCCACGAGCCCGGCAAGGGCTGGGGCGATGCCGGCGAGATCTCGCGCGGCTATCCCGGCACCCAACACTGGCGCAATTCGCAGACCGTGCTGAACTCGGCTTACTACAACAAGCTGTTCTGGGAGGGCAGCGTCACCAGTCTCGAAAACCAGGCGCCGTCGGCCGCCGAGGGCAACGTTGCCGGCAATGGCGATCCCTCATTGATGGAAATGCGCATGCGCTTCATCCCGGAATACGTGGCGCGCTTCAAGAAGGTCTTCGGCGACGAGTGGCCGCGCATGTTCCACGCCTACCAAGCGATCTCCGCCTTCGAGCGCACCCTCGTTTCCGACGCCAAGCAGGTGCCTTTCGACCGCTACGCCAAGGGCGACAAGAAGGCCCTGTCGGAAAGCGCCCAACGCGGCATGGCGGTCTATAACGGCAAGGGCGGTTGCATCCAGTGCCATAACGGCCCGCTCGCTTCGGACCAGAAGTTCTATGCCCTGGGCGTGCCCGAGAACGAGGTGTTCAAGACCGATCCGCTCTACCAGATCACCCATCGCTGGGAGCACTACCAGAAAGGCGTGCAGGAGAAGGACTACCGCGGTGCCGATCTTGATCTTGGCCTCTACTACATCACCAAGAACCCGAAGGACGTGAACAAGTTCAGGACGCCCAGCTTGCGCGAGCTGAAGTACACCGCGCCTTTCATGCACAACGGCATTTTCTACACCCTCGATGAAGTGGTCGACTTCTACAACAAGGGTGGCGGCACCGGCCCCAACAAGTCGCCGCTGATCAAGCCCCTGGGTCTCTCCGACAAGGAGAAGAAGGACCTGGTGGCCTTCCTGGAGTCGCTATCCCAAGACAAGCCGCTGCTGATGGAAGCGCCCACGCTGCCGCCCTATGCGGTCATGAAGCAAGGAGTCGGAAAATGACACAAACCATACAGATTCACGATCACGCCCATGAGGCGGACGGCGATCGCCTGTGCATGAGCCGACGCCAGTTCCTGCTGTCCGGCGGAGCGGTCGTCACCTTGACGGCGCTGCCCGGTTTGGCCCAGGCGCAGGCGCTCAAGGTGGGTTTCAACAGGCAGAAGATCGGCAAACTTTCCGCGCTGAAAGTGGGCGAGCCGGTTGCCTTCAACTACCCATTCGCCGACGTGCGCAACATCCTGGTCAAAATGGGAACTCCCGGTGGCGGCGGCATCGGCGCTGGCAAGGACATCGTTGCCTTCAACCAACAATGCACGCACATGGGTGGCCCGCTCGACGGCACCTACAAGGCCCAACACCAGGCGCTCGGACCCTGCCCGCTGCACCTAACCACCTTCGACCTGACCCGCCACGGCATGGTGATTTCAGGCCATGCCACCGAGAGCCTGCCGCAGATCGTGCTGGAAGTGCAGGGCGACGACATTTACGCCACCGGCGTCATGGGTCTGGTCTATGGCCATGCCAGCAACGGCAAGGCATAAGGAGAAAATAATGAGCAAACTCTGGGAATCCAAGGCAACACCGCAGTTGCCCGAGCCGGTCAAGGCCGTCAATAGCGTGCCGCTGCCGCCGAAAAATGCCGACGTGCTGACTACGGCCTGCGACTACTGCACCGTCGCCTGCGGCTACAAGGTCTATCGCTGGCCCGTCGGCAAGGATGGCGGCGGAAAGGCCGGTCAGAATGCGATGGGAGTGAGCTTCCCCCATCAGAACATGAACACCGCGTCCTGGGCCAGCCCGGCGCAGCACACCATCGTTTCTCACAAGGGCAAGCCGCATCATGTCATCGTCGTGCCCGACAAGGACGCGACGGTGGTGAACCCGGGCGGCAACCACTCGATCCGCGGCGGCACGCTGGCGCAGAAGTGCTTCAATCCCGAAACCCGCACGCGGGAACGGCTGCAGCATCCCATGCTGCGGGTCAATGGCAAGCTGACGCCGGTACCCTGGGATCTCGCCACCGACGTAATGGCCGACATCTCGAAATATGTGATCGCCAAACACGGCGAGCATGCCTGGGCGATCAAGATGTACTCCTACCAGTATTTCGAGAACACCTACGCCATCACCCGGCTGGGCATGACCAGTATCGGTACGCCCTCGATCGCGCCGCACGACAAGTGCGCCAATACCAACGACGCCACCGGACTGGACGACGCCGGCATCGATTCCTTCGCCGCCAGCTACCAGGACTGGGCCGACTGTGAAGTAGCCTTCCTGTCGGGCGTCGATCCCTACGAAACCAAAACCACGCTATTTACCTCATGGATGATGCCGGGCGACAAGAAATTCATTTTCGTCACTCCGCACAAGACCATGGGCGTAGCCTGGGCCGTCTCCCAGGGACGGGGTATGTGGCTGCCGATCATTCCCGGCACCGACACGGTGTTGCACAACGCCATCGCCCGCATCATCATCGAGAACGGCTGGCAGGACCAGGAGTTCATCGACAAGTGGATCGCCAACCAGTGGGAAGTGGACCAGGGCTATGGTCGCGGCACGCGCAATACCGGCTGGCAGTGGCGCACCACATGGGGCAACTGGCAGAGCGACTGGGCCGATTACCAGAAGTTCATCCTCGGCGCCGAAGAGTCCAAGCTCGATGTCGCAGCCAAGATGACCGGTCTCGATGCGGCCGACATCCGCAAGGCCGCCGAGTGGATTGCCAAACCCGTGAATGGCAAGCGTCCCAAGGCGTCGTTCATGCTGGAAAAGGGCAACTACTGGACCAACAACTACATGAACACCACGTCCTTTGTGTCGATGGGCTTGATCTGCGGCGCCGGCAACCGGCCGGGACGCGTGATCTCGCGCGGCGGCGGCCACCAGCGCGGCATGGTTTCGGCCGGCGGCGGTTCCGGCTGGCTCAATCCCGAGAAGTATCCTGGGCGGCGCAAGAAGGATTTCAACCTCGACCGCTGGGTCATGGACGGTCAGGTCAAGTTCGCCTGGGTTTTCGGTACCACCTGGATCGCCGCCATGATGGGCTCACAAACGCTGGCGACCAAGATGCTTGAACAGACTCGCGGCAACGCCAACCAGATCACGAGTCTCGATCGCGCCGCCATCTTCGAGGTGTTGAAGAAGCGGGTCGACTCCGGCGGCATGGTACTGGTGGACTCGGACATCTACCCAGTCGAACCGATCAACACCGACATCGCCGACATCGTCCTGCCGGCGGCGACCTGGGGCGAGGAAAACTTTACGCGCTGCAATTCCGAACGACGCCTGCGGCTTTACAGCAAGTTCTACGATGCACCGGGCGAGGCCAAGCCCGACTGGTGGGCCGTCCAGCAGTTCGCCAGGAAGATGGGCTTCGACGCCGACGGTAGCTACAACTGGAAGGACTCCAACGACGTCTTCGAGGAAGCCGCGCGCTTCTCGCGCGGAGGTGTACTGAACTACCACCCGCTGGTGATGGAGGCCAAGAAGAAGGGTGTCAAGGCCCAGGAGTTCCTGCGCACCTATGGAACCACCGGCATCCAGACACCGATCCGCGTGCGTGACGGAAAACTGGTCGGTACCGTGCGCCTGCACGACCCGACGAACAATTGGGGCGAAATGGAGCAGGCCGAGGTGCAAAGCCCCTTCATGTATGCCTTCAACACGCATTCGGGCAAGGCCATTCTGCTCAAGAGTCCGTGGAAGTTTGGCGGCTGGATCCAATATTACGATGCCATCAAGCCGCGTGCCGAGAAGGGAGAAATCTGGGTCACCAACGGCCGCGTCAATGAAACCTGGCAATCGGCTTTCGACGACATGCGCAAGGCGCACCTGCACCAGCGTTGGCCCTGGCCGCCGATCTTCATCCACCCCAACGACGCCAAGCCCAAGGGCATCGAGTCGGGCGATCTGGTCAAAGTGCATAACGACACGGTCTATATCCAGACCGGCCAGCCGACGGGCGTCAAGGACCCGGACCTGTTCTTCAATAACCTGATGAAGGAAGGGCACATCCAGACCACCGAAGGCAGCTTCACGGCGGTGGCGATCGTCTCCGACGAGATGCGTCCCGGCGTCGCCATGGCCAGCTTCAACTTCCCTGGCGCGCCAGCCAATGCCGTGGTGTCCGCGGTGCCAGATCCAGTCACCAACAACTACCGCTACAAGCTGGGCCGCGGTACGCTGACAAAAGTCGGTGAATCACCCTTCAAGCACAACTTCACGGCGATGAGCCTGAAGCCGCGGCCTATCGTGTGACCGGTTGCTTCTTCCCGCTTCAGCGGCGCCTTCGGGCGCCGCTTTTTTTGACCGGCTGTTGCATCCACCGGTTGAATCCAAGGCACGTCAGAGACATTCAAATCAGTCTGACGGCGGCGGTCAAATGCGAGTTGCATTCAGTACGGATCAGTTCACCTAACCCGCGTCGGGCGCGCTCGTAACAAGCCAGCCGCCGTGCCACCAGCGCCGACTCTTTCGACAAGCGGCGGCTGCAGAAGGCCGTCGCTCGGGTCACACCCGCTTGCCAATAAACATGACGTTGACGTCTCCACTCATTTGCCGAACAAGCCCTTCAGCTTGTCCTTCAGCTTGTCCTCGACTTTGGCCTTGACCTCCTGCTTCTTCTCTTCAAGTCTGGCCTTGGCGACGTCCTCAACCATGCTGCCGAACTCGATCTTGTAGGCCAGATTCTCGAACGGGCCGCTGACGCGCACCGGCACGGTGAGCCCCTTCAACTGATCGGTTTCCTTGCCGCCCTGCCCGGCGCTGGTGCCGACCACGCTGGCTTTGGCGACGTAGTTCATCTGGCCGCCGCCGATGTCGATGTCGCCTGCTCCGGAGATCCGCAGGAAGGGCGACTTCATCGCGAGATCTTCATTGTGGGCAATGCCATTGGCAATTTTCAGCGAGGCGGTGAGTTCCGAGAAATCGGTCTTGTCGCCGGCCTTGGCCTGCTGCGTCGAGTCTTGTTTTGCTCCGAGCTTGCCCTTGAGGTCGCGCAGACTTTGCGCCAGGTTGATGCCCTTGATCGCGCCGTCCTTGAGGCTCACCGCCGCGGTCCCTGCCAGCGCCTTCTTCATCGCCGTGACACTGTCGCCGTGGCTGTTGATGTCGAGCGTCACGTTGCCGCGCCCTTCCACCAGGTCCTTGTCGGCGAGATCCTTCATCAGCGGGTTGATGCTGATGCCGGCCAGGTTCTGCCTGAGGGCGACGGTGTTACCTGCCGCGTTGAGCGACAGGCTGCCATTGGCCGCGCCTTCGTAAAGGTTCAGCGTCAGCGGCGCAATATCCAGACGCCCGCCGGCGAGATTTATCTTCGCATTCAGCCTGGCCAGTTTCAGCCTCGACACCTGCAAGGATCCGATGCGGATCGCACCATTCACGTCCAGGCCCTTGAGCGCCGAAAAATCCAGCTTGCCCTCTTTCGCCGCCTTCTCTTCTTTGCTCTTGGGCGGCAGGTATTTATCCATGTTGAGCTGGTCGATATCGAGGTCGAAGCCCAGCGCCAGGGGCGCGAACTTCGCCACCTTGAGTTTCGTCGCAATTTTCGACTCGTCGAACTGGGTGGCGAGTTCGAGCGCTACGGTCTGTTTTGCCAGATCGGCGCGCAGATTGCCGGCGAGCGGCAGCTTGAGCTGTTTCATCGGCATTTGCGGGTTGGTTATATCGACGCTGCCGGCGATCTTCTCCAGCGCCACCGTCTGCCGTGCCAGGTCGGCCGCCACGGGCGAATCGAGATGGCTCTTGATTGCCGTTTCGCCTGATTTGGCATCGAGATCGAAAGCCAGTTTGCCGATCTTCATTGTCTGGGCCGTGCCTTCGACGCCCGACAGAACGAGCTTGGCCTGGCCATTGAGGCCGCTGCCGGCCAGGGTCGCGGCGAAGCTCAGCGATTCGAGTGCCAGCGTTTGCCTGGCACCATCGACCTGCACGCGCCCGGTGCCGAGATCGAGGTTCGACAGCGCCGTGGTGTTGCCGCTCTTTTCGTCGCGCCAGGTGAATTGCGCATTCGCCACCTTGATGCCGGCAATGTCGATCTGCAGTGGCGCGCTCGCCGTACCACCAGCGCCGACTCCTGTAGCCGGCTGTTTGCCGCCCTGCTTTTCGGCGCCACCATCCAGCAGGTCGGCGATGTTCAGCGTGCCATCTTTCTTCTTGACCAGTGTCGCCTTGAGGCCGCTGACCTCGACGCGCTGCACCTGCACCTGCTTCGACAGCAGCGGCATCACGGCTACCGCCACCCGTGCCGAGTCGAGCGCAAGAAACTCTTCCTTGCCGCCCGGTTCCGATAGCGTCAGGCGACCGACCCTGATGCTGACGTCCGGCCATATCGAGAGTTCGAGCTTGCCGGCGATATCCAGCTTGCGCTGCTTCTGTTCGAGTACGGCACGGCTCAGTTCGCCCTTGATCTTGTCGCCGTCGAACAGCGCGTACAGCGTTCCGATGCCCACCGCGAGCAGGGCAAGAACAAGGCCGAAAGCGATGCCGATGATGCGGAGTGCTTTCATGAGGTTTTCCAGTAGAAGCCAATTGCGTTAGATTGCCGACATTATCAGCCAGAGAGACGCCTGCATGAATTCCGGATTGCGTTCCGCCACACCGACGCCGGTGCGTTCGCCCTGCGTCAAGGTGTGCCAGATGGATCCGGCGACTCAGCTTTGCCTGGGCTGCTGCCGCACCCAGGAAGAGCGCGACTGGTGGGTGGCCTATTCCGACGCGCAGCAAAGGGACGTGCTGCAGCGCTGCGAACAGCGTCGCGAAGTTCTGGCTGCGGGTGCCGGCGAATTTGCGCCCAGCATGGGCATCGTCGAATCGCGACGGATTGTAAAATTGAATTTCAGTGGGAGCTAACGCCGGTAGTATCGGTGTTAAGCGAAATGGCCGCAGCTAAGAAGGGCGCAAGCTATGCGGACCTTTCCTGACCAATCTCTTGCTCGATAATTGCCACCAGTTCCTGGGTGCTTACCGGCTTCGCGATGACTCTATGCTTACCGGATTTTGTTTCCTCGCCCTTAATCAGCAATGCGGTTAGAAAAACCACCTTGATGTGCCTCAGCTCGGGGTCTTCGTGCAGTGCCGCCGCCACGTCGCTGCCATCCATATCCGGCATCATGATGTCGAGGAGGATCAGATCGGGCCGACATTCTCTGGCAGTTTCTACGGCACGAACTCCCAGTATTTCCGTAAACACCCCGTAGGTACCGGTTGCTTCGAGTCCCAGCTTGGCCAGCCGGCCAATCGCCGGATCATCGTCAACTACCAGAATCCTTTTCATTGCATTACTCCTCGTGTGCTCTGCGAAACAGCGGATGCCCTTGACGCCCGATCTCCTGCTGCGGTCAATGCACCGGGCCAATCGCCGCTTTCGCTTGCGAGTTTCGCTCGCGACGCTGCGCACGGTCTGTACGCCAGCGAACACACGATTTCAGCACACGGTGTTCTACTATCGGCGGCGAGGGACGCTTGGCCAGACTGGCTGAACGCAGTCGCTTTCCTTCATGCGTCGCAAAGGGCACAATCATCGACGGATCACGCCTACCTGCATTCTTGCGACCAACAGCAGCGAGCCCTGCCTCATGAAATTCAAAGACTATTACGAGACTTTAGGCGTTCCCCGCAACGCCACGCAGGACGACGTCAAGCGCGCCTACCGCAAGCTGGCGCGCAAATACCACCCGGATGTGAGCAAGGATCCCGATGCCGAGGCACGCTTTAAGGAACTCGGTGAAGCCTATGCGGTGCTGAAAGACCCGGAGAAACGCGCGGCCTACGACCAGATGGGCAGCCAATGGAAGACCGGGCAGGACTTCCAGCCGCCGCCGGGTTGGGATGCCGGCTTCGAATTCAGCGGCGGTGATTTCGGCGCCGGACTGGGCGGCGATCACAGCGACTTCTTCGAGGCACTGTTCGGGCGCCAGGCCGGTGCCGGACCGCGTGCGCACAGGCAAGCGCAGGGGCAGGACCATCATGCCAAGGTGCTGATCGATCTGACCGATGCCTACCGTGGCGCCCAGCGCAGCATTTCGCTGCATATGCCAGTGCTGGATGCGCAGGGCCACGTCACAATGCAGGAGCGCAAGCTCGACGTCAGCATTCCGCAGGGCATCCGTGCCGGCCAGCACCTGCGTCTGGCGGGTCAGGGCGCTCCGGGGCTGGGCCAGGGCACGGCGGGCGACCTGTATCTTGAGATTGCCTTCAAGCCCGATTCGCAGTTTCGCGTCGACGGCCGCGATGTCTATCTGAACCTGCCGCTGGCGCCCTGGGAAGCCGCGCTGGGCGCGTCGATTGCCGCACCGACGCCCGAGGGGCCGGTGCAACTCACGATTCCTCCCGGCTCGGCAGCGGGCCGCCAGTTGCGCCTGAAAGGCCGCGGCATTCCCGGGTCGCCGCCGGGCGATCTGTACGTGGTGCTGGCGATTGTCCTGCCGCCGGCCGACAGCGACGCCGCGCGAGAGGCCTACCGCGCCATGGCCAAGGCTTTCGATTTCAATCCGCGAACAAAGATGAAAGGCGACCCGTCATGAACCCGATTGCAATGACATTTATTCAGGGGCCGGTGGTCGAAGAGGAAGTCCATCTGACTTTGGTGGAACTGTGTCAGGCCTGCAGTGCGGCAGAGGAGCATGTGCTGGCCTGGGTTTTCGAGGGCGCGCTGGAACCCGTCGGCGAGTCGCCGCAGGACTGGCGCTTCACGGGTGATTCCCTGCGCCGCGCGAGGCTGGCGTTGCGGCTGACACGCGACCTGGAAATCAATCCGCCCGGCGTGGCGCTGGCGCTCGATCTGCTGGATGAAATCGCCGACCTGAGAGTGCGGCTGCAGCGCACCGGAGGCAGCTAAGCCGCTCGTTGTTCCATGCATATCCATGGCCTCAGCGCCGAGCAATCCCTCGTCAGTCTGAAGACTACGGCGGCCGGCCTGGCTGCGGCCGAGGCGGCGCGTCGGCTGGTGGAGTTCGGACCGAACCATGTCGAGGAAGTAGTCCACGAGCATCTGCTGCTCAGCTTCGCCCGCGAATTCACCCACTTTTTCGCCATCATCCTGTGGATCGGCGCCGCACTGGCCTTTCTCGCCGAACGTTTCGAGCCGGGCCAGGGCATGGCTCACCTCGGCGTGGCCATTGTCGGCGTCATCATCGTCAACGGCATCTTTTCCTTCTGGCAGGAATACAAGGCCGAGCAGGCGGTGGAAGCGCTGCGTCAGTTGTTGCCGCAGAAGGTGCAGGCGCTGCGTGGCGGCGTGATTGTCGAACTGCTCGCCACCGATCTGGTGCCGGGCGACATTGTGCTGCTGGAGGAGGGCACGATGGTTCCGGCAGACTGCCGCCTGATCGAGGCCTTCGGGCTGCGCGTAAACACCGCGACGGTGACCGGCGAATCCCTGCCCAAGGCGCGCACGACCGAACCCAGTGCCGAAGACTCGGCCGTCTATGCCAAGAACGTGGTGCTGGCCGGAACCTCGGTGGTATCGGGCCAGGCCCGCGCCGTGGTGTACGCCACCGGCATGCGCACCGAGTTCGGCCGCATCGCGCATCTGACGCAAACCGCCGGTGCCGCCTCATCACCTTTGCAGCGCGAAATTGCGCGGCTGTCGCGCATTGTCGCGGCGCTGGCCACGGGCATGGGCGTGGTGCTGTTCTTCATCGGGCAGGCGATGGGCTTGCCGACCTGGGAGAACCTGCTGTTTGCCATCGGCATCATCGTCGCCAACGTGCCGGAAGGCCTGCTGCCGACGGTGACATTGTCGCTGGCCATGGCGACGCAGCGCATGGCCAAACGCAATGCCCTGGTGCGCCACCTGCCGGCGGTCGAGGCGCTGGGCTCGACGACGACGATCTGCTGCGACAAGACCGGCACGCTGACACAAAACCTGATGTCGGTGCAGCGCCTGTGGCTGGGCGGCGGCTTTCTTGACTTCGGCGATCTGGCGGCGCCATCGACGAATAATTCGCGCCTGACGGAAGACCACCGCGAACTGTTCGTCAATGCCGCGCTCTGCCACAACCTGAAAATCGTCGACGAGAAACTGCTGGGCGACCCGATGGAGGTGGCGCTGGCTGGCATGGGACGGCAAGTAGCCGGCGCACTCGCCGACTACAAGCGGATCGACGAAATTCCCTTCGACACCGACCGCAAACGCATGTCGGTGCTGTGCGCCACGCCGCAGGGCCACATGCTCTACTGCAAGGGCGCGCCGGAGACGGTGCTCGATGCCTGCGACTTCGTCCAGTTCGACGCCGGCATCGTACCGCTCGATCCGGTGGCAAGAACCCGCCTGCTCGCGGCGCAGCGGCAGATGGCCGAGGCGGGGCTGCGCGTCTTGGCCTTTGCCCATTGCCGCATCAAGGACGGCATGCCGTCTGAGGAGCGCGGCATGATCCTGACCGGCCTGGTCGGGCTGGAAGATCCGCCGCGCCCGGAAGTGTCCGAGGCCATCTCGCGCTGCGCCACCGCCGGCATCCGCATCATCATGGTCACCGGTGACCACCCGCACACGGCGCTGGCGATTGCGCGCCAGATCGGCCTGGTGAAAGGCGACCAGCCGGTGGTCATCAATGGTGACGAATTGCGTGCCATCTCGCCGGCCCACCTGCAACTGGCGCTCGACGCCAGGGAGATCATCTTCGCCCGCGTCGCCGCCGAGCAGAAGATGCTGATCGTCCAGGCCCTGCAGAAGAAGGGCGAGATCGTCGCCGTCACCGGCGACGGCGTGAACGACGCGCCGGCACTGAAGACCGCGGACATCGGCATCGCCATGGGCATAAGCGGCACCGACGTGGCGAAGGAGGCGGCCGACCTGATCCTGCTCGACGACAATTTCGCCAGCATCGTCGCCGCCATCGAGGAGGGGCGTGCGGTGTTCGACAACATCCGCAAATTCCTCACCTACATCCTGAGCTCGAACATCCCCGAACTGGTGCCGTATCTTGCCTTCGTGCTGTTCCGCATTCCGCTGCCGCTGACCATCATCCAGATCCTCGCCGTCGACCTCGGCACCGACATGCTGCCGGCGCTGGCGCTGGGCGCCGAGAAGCCCGATCCCGGCGTGATGCAGCGCCCGCCCCGGGCGCGCCATGAGCGGCTGCTGTCATGGGGTCTGCTGGTGCGCGCCTACCTGTTTCTTGGCGTGCTGGAAGCGGCAGCGGCGATGGCGGTGTTCTTCTTCGTGCTCAATGCCGCCGGCTGGCATTACGGCGTCAGCCTCGACCGGGCCGATCCGCTGTATCTGCAGGCGACCTCGGCCTGCCTGGCGACGATCGTGGTGATGCAGATGATGAATGTCGTGCTGTGCCGCCACCCGTTCAAATCGTCGTTCTCCTTCGGGCTCTTCAGCAACCGTTACATCCTGCTGGGGCTGGCGGCAGAGCTGGGCGTGATCCTGTTCATCATCTACACCGCGGCCGGCAACTGGCTATTCGGCACGGCGCCGATCGGTGCAAATGTCTGGCTGCTGGCGCTTGCCGGCGCAGCGCTGATGTGGGCGTTCGAAGAAATGCGCAAGGCCTGGTTGCGGCGGATACTGGCGCGCAAGCTCGGCGCCTGATTTATTCCGGGAAATGCACCGCCAGCCAGACGGTCGGTGTTTCCGCAGCGGTCGATTCGACGCGATGACGCCGATGCGGCGCGATGCGCAGCCAGTCGCCCGGGCGCAGATGCCGGGCTTCGGTTTCATCCTCGAAGCGCAGCCGGGCGTCGCCGCTCGCGAGCAGTACCCATTCGGCATCGGGCTGGTCGTACCAGAATCCCGGCGGACTCGCATGGCCGCTGGAAACGATGCGCTCGATGCGCAGGCCGGGTCGGGCCAGCAGGGTTTCGAGGCGCTCGGCCGCTTCCGGGGTGACCGGCAGGTCGGCAAACAGATTGCCTGCCATCAGGCGCCCTCCAGCAGTTCGGTGTCCTCGTGCGAATAGGGCGGGCTGCAGCAACAGAGGATGCGCAGCGGCTCCGCGCCGGTGGCTTCGATCCGGTGCGGCGTGCCGGGCGGGATCAGCACCGTGTCGCCAGCGCCGACTTTGAAGCAGTCATCCCCGAGGGTCATGATGCCGCTGCCGGCGGTCACGTGATACAGCTCTTCGGTCACCGCATGGCGATGCAGTTGCGTCCGCGCTCCCGGCGCCACGGTGGCCTCGGCCAAGCTCTGCAGGCGGTTGCCATGCAGCGAGGGATGCATCAGTTCCCGGATCTCGGAGCCGTCCTTGGTGACGTAGGCGGGGACATCTGCGTAGCGCGTTTTCATGGCTTGCTCACTCCGTGCGTAATTCGCGCAGCAGCTTCTTTTGCAGCAGGCAATGCAGCAGCGCCTGCTCTGCCGGTGCGAGTTCAACATCGGCATCGCTGTCCGCGAAATGGCGGCGGAAGGCCGCGCGCGCGGCAGCCGGCGCGGCGATGTCATAGCCCAGCGCCTGCAGGCCCAGCAGCGCATTGAAGCCGGCTGGCGCGTTTGATGGTGAGTTTTCGCACCACAGGCCGAAACCATGCGCGGCCAGCCGTTGCCAGGGGAAGAGGCGGCTCGGATCGACCTTTCGCGAAGGCGCGATGTCGCCGTGCGCCAGAACATTGGCCGCCGGAATGCGATAGCGCGTACGCAGTTCGTCGAGCAGCGCCAGCAGGGCTACGATCTGTGGCTCGGCAAAAGCTTCGTCGCCGGTGTTGTCGAGTTCGATGCCGATGGAAGCCGAGTTGAGGTCGGTGCTGCCGCCCCACCAGGATTCGCCGGCATGCCAGGCGCGCGCGGCCTCATCGACCAGTTGCATGACGGCGCCGTCACGCCCGATCAGGTAGTGGGCGCTGACTTTGCGCTGCGGGTCGGTCAGCGTCGCCAGGGCGGTCGCCGCATTGTCGTTGGTGGTCTGGTGCAGGATGACGAAATTCGGCCGGCGCTGGTCGAAGTTCGGCGAAGACTGCCACAGCGCTCCATGTCCCTGACCCGTTGGCAACGGCGCACAGGCCGCGAGTGCTGCAAGCAGGAGGAGGGCCAGCCCGCGCAGCATGATCGACTGTCGTCAGACGACGATCGGCTTGGTGAGTCGCGCCCGGCTTTGCGCCTCGGACTTGTTCATCTCGGACACCTGGCGGCCGTAAGCCTCGCGCGCGGCCTGCCCCTGGCGGGTGGCCTCGATGCTGCGGATGCAGCGCCAGCGCTTGCCGGCTTTGGTTTCAATCTGGCGCATCTCCGTTTTCGGATGATGCTGACGGCAGTGGTAGCAGAATGCGGTTTCGGCCATGCGTGCGGACTCAAGCGGTAAAGTGTCGCCATTGTAAACCGGTAAACCGATAATGCCCCTACCCTCTGGAGCAGACTCCGTCTTGAACACGACGCTGAATAGCGCGACCGATGCAGAGCTGCCGCTCTATCGGGGCGTTGCCATGGCCGACATCGTTCTCGTGATGTCGGCAGAAGTCGCCACCGAGGCCCGCCAAGCGCTGCTGGCAGAGGATGTCATCGGCTTCGACACGGAGTCGAAGCCGACCTTCAACAAGGGCGAAATCTCCAGCGGACCGCACCTGATACAACTGGCGACCGCGACCCGGGTTTACCTGTTCCCGGTCGGCTGCCTGCCTGATCTGCCAGGACTGAAGGCCATCCTTGAATCAACACAGATTCTCAAGGTGGGCTTCGGGCTCGGCAGCGATCTGGCGCAACTGCGCTCGCGCCTGCAAATCGAACCGCAGAACATTCTGGATCTGTCGCGTGCGCTGCGCAGCAAGACGCGCAACCAAAGTTTGGGCGCGAAGACGGCCGTGGCGCAGTATTTCGGCCAGCGCCTGCAGAAATCCAAGCGGACCACCACTTCCAACTGGGCCAATCCGCGGCTGACGGAGCGGCAGATTCTCTACGCCGCGAACGACGCGCAGGTTGCCCTGCGGGTCTATCGCGCCGCGTTGCTGGCCGACGCGCTCTAAGGTTTCTTCGCCCGCGGATGCGCCGCGTCGTAGATTTTCGCCAGATGCTGAAAATCCAGATGCGTGTAAATCTGCGTCGCGGCAATGCTGGCGTGGCCGAGCATTTCCTGCACCGCGCGCAGGTCGCCGGAAGATTGCAGCACATGCGAGGCGAACGAGTGGCGCAGCATGTGGGGATGCACATGCACGCCCGTGCCCTGCCGTTGCGCCCACTGCGCGAGGCGGCTTTGCACCTGCCGCGGCGTCAGCCGGGTGCCGTTGCGGCCGAGGAACAGCGCCGGCTGGGCATCCTGCTCGAAGTCCGGACGCAGCGCCAGCCATGCTTCCAGAGCGATGCGCGCCTTGTCGCCGACCGGTACCTTTCGGGTCTTCTGCCGTTTGCCGGTGACGGTGACTTCGCCGGCCTCCAGATCGAGGCCGCCGGGCCAGTCGAGGCTCACCAGTTCGGACAGGCGCAGACCGGAGGAATACAAGAGTTCGAACATCGCGGCGTCGCGCACCTGTAACGGGTCGTTTGCCGAATTTCCCTGCGGCCGGTCGAGCAAGGCGGCGGCCTGGTCGATGCCCAGCGCCTTGGGCAGCGTTCGCGGACGTTTCGGCGCGCGCAGGCCGTCGGCGGGATTCAGGGCAATGGCGCCGCGCCGCGCCAGCCACGCGTAATAACTGCGCCAGGCCGACAGCGTCCGCGCAATCGAGCGCGGGGCGAGTTGGCGGGCGTGCAAAGCCATCAGGCCACGCCTCAACTGCGGAGTTTTCAGCGCCGCCAGATCAACGCCGGCCGCCAGTTCGGTCAGGCGCGCCAGATCGCGGCGGTAGGCATCAAGCGTATGCGGGCTGGCACGCCGCTGTATGTCCAGCTCGGTGAGGAACTGCCCGACCGATTCGTCCATCACCCTAGGCGGCGACTCGCAGCAACGCTGCCGCCGCCATCTCGCCGATCCGCTCCAGATACAGTGTGCCGAGTTCCGGATAGAAGCGATGCGGTTCTTCGCTGGCCATGACCAGCAGGCCGAAGCAGTTGCCGCCGGATTCGCGCAACGGCACTTGCGTCATCGAGCGCAGGTGTGCCGCCGATTCGCCGAACCAGGCCGCCGATTCCTGCCCGGTTACCGTGCCGCAGTAAGGGCGTTGCAGATTCGAGGCGAAGGCCTTGACGGCATCGCTTACGGCCTCGAACTCGTTGCCGTCGCCCGGCCCCGCACTCCACAGACGCAGCGTGACATGCGGCACGGCGAAGGCGCCGCCCAGATGCGAGTACAGGGCGCGCACCACGGCCGCCCGATCGGTGGCCGAGATCAGGGCCACGCCAAGCCCATGCACCTTGTCCGAAATCGCGTCGTTCTCCTCGCCGAAGCTGATCAGTTCGACCAGTTTGGCTTCGAGCGTGCGTACCTTGTCGCGCAAGTTGAACAACTGCTTTTCGGTGATCGAGATGGCACGGCCGCTGTGCGGGTCGGGCAGGGTGATCAGGGCCAGCATGTCGGCGTACTGGTCGAAGAATTCCGGGTGATCGTGGAGATAGCGGGCGACGTCTTCCGATTTCATATCAGCTCTCATGTCAGGTTGCTCGGGAGTTCAATTTCTGCACTGAATACAGTGGTTGCCGGGCCGGTCATCATGACCGCGTTTCTGCCGTTTTTCGCTTCGCCTTCCCAGGCGATGGACAAGTCGCCACCGCGGGTGGTGACGCGCACCGGAGAATCCAGCAGGCCGCGACGGATGCCGGCGACCACGGCGGCACAGGCGCCTGTGCCGCAGGCCAGCGTCTCGCCGGCGCCGCGCTCGTACACTCGCAGGCGAATGGCGTGGCGGTCGACGACCTGCATGAAGCCGGCATTGACCCGGCGCGGAAAACGCGGGTGGGACTCGATCAGCGGGCCGAGTTGCGCCACCGGCGCGGCATCGATGTCGGCCACCACCTGCACCGCATGCGGATTGCCCATCGAAACCACGCTGATGCTTATCTGCGCGCCACCGACATCGAGCGGCTGTACCACGGCGGCTCTCATTTCCGTCAATGGGCTGTCGAAGGGAATCTCGGGGGGCAGGAAACGCGGCGCTCCCATGTTCACCGTGATCTCGCCGTCGGCTTCCAGGCGCAGCGTGATCAGGCCGGATTGCGTCTCGACGCGAATCTCGCGCTTGTCCGTCAGTCCCTGCTCATGGACGAAGCGCACGAAGCAGCGCGCACCGTTGCCACACTGTTCCACCTCGCCGCCATCGGCATTGAAAATCCGATAGCGGAAATCGACTCCCGGCGTGGCGCAGCGCTCAACCACCAGGATCTGGTCGCAGCCGATGCCGAAGTGGCGGTCAGCGAGAAAGCGTGCCTGGGCCGGCGTCGGCACGAAGTTCTGCCTGATCGCATCGAGCACGACGAAATCGTTGCCCAGGCCATGCATTTTGGTGAAGCGAATTTTCATTTAACGTGAAATAACTCGTTCGGAGCGACTGGTGATAGTCGAGCGAAGTGAGCCGGCCAGTAGCCCCCCGCGAGGGGCGAGGCGGGGTTTCGCATCGCATGCGATGCGCCGCCGCCGCCGGCTGGCTGTGCAAAGCCAGCCGTGGGCCGCAAAGCGGATGGGGGGCGGGCCTTCAATTCGACTTTCGCGTGTTTCATCATAGGTGGGTGGATTTTGCTGCCATGAGCGTTAACGAGCATACGCCGTACCGTCAGCGCCGACTTCTGCCAATTGAGGGGTCAATAAACCCCTTTTTCGCCCGGTGGCCGCGTTTTGAAGCGTTTGTGCAGCCAGTAGTACTGCTCGGGCGACTTCAGCACCTCGGCCTCGATGAAGGCGTTCAGGCGCCGTGCGTTGCCCAGGTCATCCGCGCCGCCTTCACCGGCGAAGTCCGTCCATGGCTCGCCGACGGTGGCGACATAGCCATCACCGGCCATGCGTGTCACGACCGGGATCACCGTCGCCCCGGTCAGCCTGGCAAGCCGGGCGAGACCGGTGATGGTGGCGGTCGGCACGCCGAAGAAGGGCACGAAGACCGACTCTTTCGGACCGTAATCCATGTCCGGCGAATAGTGGAAAAAGCGGCCGTCCTTCATTGCCTTGAGCGCCTTGCGCGTGCCTTCCTGACGCGACGCCAGGGCGCAGTTGCCGAAGCGCAGCCGGCCATCGTTCATTGCTGTCTCGAAGACGCGGTTCTTTTGCCGCGTGTAGATCGCCACCAGCCCGTGTTCCAGCGCCATCCGTATCCAGCCGGCGTCGATGGCAACGAAGTGCGGCACCAGCAGAATCACCGGCTTGCCCCGATATGCGGCGAGTTGCTCGCCGCCGTCGAGGCGCACCAGGCGGCGGATGCGCTCCGGCGAGGCCCACCACCAGAGGCCAAGCTCCAGAATGCTGCGGCCGAAGGCGGCAAAGTGGCGTCTCGCCAGCGCCGACTTCTCGGCCCCGGACAGATGCGGAAAGCACAGCCCGAGATTGGTCAGCGTGACGTGCCGTCGTTCGCCTACCAGCACGTAGAGCGCCAGTCCCAGGCCACGCCCGAGCGCGGCCAGCAGCGGCAGCGGCAGCCAGTGCAGGAGCCACATCGCCAGGAGTAGCAGGCGTGTCACGCTAACCCGCCCGATTCAGCGAACGGGAATGCCCACTGCCGAGACCAGGCCGCCAGAAGTCTCTTTGCCGGGCAGTCATTCTGCTGGCCCGCAATTTATGCCAGACACTTGGCAAGCAGCCGCAAAAAGTTTCCGCCGACATAGGCCGCAATATCGCCCTGCGTCAAACCCGCTTGCCTCATTTCGCCGATCAAATCCGGAAGCGAGGCGATCGACTCCCAGCCCTTGACGAAACGCGGCAGCCCGCCGCCACCGTCTGTACCGAGGCCGCAATGTTCCATTCCCAGGCGCGCCTTCATCTGCACTATTTCCTCTGCCCATTGCTTGAGCGTGTTTCTTTCGGAATTCTTTCCTGAATAGGCAAGCGGCCAGGTGCAGACAAGCCCGCCTGTGCCGGCAATCGTTTCCATTTCACGCCATGTTCTCAGGCGCCGCAACCCCGAGCCTTCCTCCCCCGGGAGAAACGGGCTGGTATGCGAGTCAACAAGCGGCATGGCACTCACTTCCGCGATGCCCTTCAGTGTGTTGCCCTTGGCATGGGACACATCGATGACCATTCCCAACGCATTCATTTTCTCGACAACGCTCGCCCCAAACGGTGTTAACGGACCGTCAGAACCGGAGCGCTGATTGAAGCCAATCTCGTTGTCGCGCTCATGCATGAGGGTCATCAACCGTACCCCGTACTCGTGCAAGGCATCCAGGTTCTGCAGCTTGCCTTCCAGTGCGTCGCCGCCTTCCACGGCCATCAAGCCGGCGGGCGCAGTGTGCGATGCGATGAGCGCTGGCAGATCGGCGGCCTTCAGCAGCAGGCGAATCTCCCCTTGCTCTTCCATCCGCTTGACTATTCTCAGCTGGTTCTTCGTATCGGCGAAGGGCATCCCCGAGTGACCGCGCATGAAAGTCATGTCTCCTACCGCCGAGAAAGAACAAAGCGCCATGTTCAGCTGCTTCATGATTTCGATGGTCGGTGTCGAAGGATCGTATGATCGACTGCCGCGGAGCGGGTAAGGGTGGGCATGCGGGTCGGCGATCAGCAGACCGGCTGTGCCATTTCCGGCGGCTGCGGCTGCCGTCTCCGGATCCCTGCCGAAACTCCAGTCGCTGAGAACAGCGGACAGCCCGGTCGCAGAGCAATAGTTCAGAAATCTTCTTCTTTCCATGGCTTCCCTTGGGTTTAGGAAACACCGCATGACGCAAACCCTCGATCACTGATACTCCGTGCATCGAGAAACCACACCGGACCATACATCAAATTGCTCCTGGGAAACGCGTTGGCATTATTCCATTCGGATCGCTTCGCCTCGCCGGCATGAACCTCGCAAGTATTCCTGTCGATGCCTGGATTTCGTCCTGATGACCGCAGGCGGCGTCCCCGGCGTTCGCCGATTTGTCCTGGCCACCTCACAAGTTGGGCGGCTCCGCACCCGCCGGCACCTTGTAGCGGTTGTAGCCCCACAGATACTGCTCGGGGCAGAGCCGGATCAGCGTTTCGAGTTCCCGGTTGAGTTGCGCCGCGCGCTGCATGAGGTCGCCTGCGAGCGGCGCCGAGAGGGGAAACAGCTTGAGGTGATAGCCGGCGCCGTAATGCAGGCGCTCGCCATAGGCCAGCAGCACCGTGGCCCCGGTTTCCGCGAGCCGCGCCGCCAGCGTCATGGTGTAGGCAGGACGGCCGAAGAAGGGCAGCCAGGCGCCTTCGCCGTTGCCGGGCACCTGGTCGGGCAGCATGCCCACCGCCTCGCCGCTCTTCAGCGCCTTCAGCAGGCGCCGCACGCCGGAAAGATCGGCGGGGGCGAGCTTCAGATTCGCCCCGCGCCCTTGCTCGATCAGCGGCGTCAGCCAGTCCTGCTTCGACCGCCGGTAGAGCACGGTCATCGGCTTCTTCGCTGCGTAGTATTGCGCGGTGATCTCGAAGCAGCCCAGATGCGGCGTCAGGAACAGGATGCCGCGGCCGGCGGACCAGGCTTTCTCGACCAGTTCCCAGCCGGAAATCCGGACTACGCTCTCGATCACTTCGTTCTGCGGCCGCAGCCAGATCCTGGGCAGTTCCAGCAGCGTCTTGCCGGCCTCGGCGATCGCCGCGGTCTTCGCCCCCATCATCGCGGCCTGCTCGATATGCCTTGAGAAGTTGCGCCGGTAGGTGGGCGACAGCAGCCATGCGGCCCAGCCGGCGAGCGCGCCGAGGTTGTGCAGCAACGGCAGCGGCAAACGGGCCAGCGCCTTGAAGACAATGGGGAACAGGGAGGGCATCGAAGAATGGGAAGGTGCCAAAGCAAGTAGAATTATCGCCTACTGTTCGCTCCCCGAACCATTCTCCTGATTTCACCGTCATGACCAAAAAACGAAGCGAAGCTGAGTTTCAGAGCAGGCTAATGGGTGCGAAGCAGCCGTTATGCCGAAACTAAAACTGCGTGCTGCCGTCATCGGCGTCGGCTATCTCGGCCGCTTTCATGCCCAGAAGTATGCCGCGCTCAGTGGAGTGGAACTGGTTGGGGTGGTGGATGCCCACCCGGAGACGGCGCAGCGCGTGGCGAAGGAGCTGGGCGTGGCGGCTTTCACTGACTACCGCGAACTGCTGGGCGCCACAGGTGTTAAAGGCGCAAAGGTAGATCTGGTCTCGGTCGCCAGCACCACCGAAACCCATCACGCCGTGGCGCGTGACTGTCTCGCTGCCGGCGTGCATGTGCTGGCCGAGAAGCCGATCACCGTTACCGTGGCCCAGGCCGACGAACTGATCGCGCTGGCCGACGCCAAGCAGCTGGTGCTGCAGGTAGGCCATCTGGAACGCTTCAATCCGGCGTGGCTGGCGGTGAAGGACAAGATCAAGCGGCCGGTGTTCATCGAAGCCCACCGCATGGCGCCGTTCAAGGCGCGCGGCATCGACGTATCTGTCGTGCTCGACCTGATGATCCACGATCTCGACCTGATCCTGCCGCTGGTCGGCAGCCCGGTCGCCGATCTGCGCGCCTCGGGCGTCTCGGTGCTGACCGATGGCATCGACATCGCCAACGCGCGCATCGAATTCGCCAACGGCTGCGTCGCCAACCTGACCGCCAGCCGCACCTCGACTGCGTCGTTGCGTCGTTTGCGCGTGTTCCAGCACCACGAATACATTTCCGTTGATTTCGGCGACCGCCGCATCGGCATCTCGCGCCGCCGCGACGCTTTGGTCGAGGGCGAAGAACCGATCGACACCGAAACCATGCAACAGCCCCCCGGCGATGCGCTGATGACTGAAATTGTCGCCTTCGTCGCGGCCGTGCGTGACGGAACAACGCCCGTGGTCAGCGGCCGCGAGGGCCGCGATGCGCTGGCCATCGCGCTGGAGATCGACCGCATGATCGCTGCGCGCCAGAATTCCTCTTCCTGAAACCCATAACCATGAACATTCCGATGCTGGATCTCAAGGCCGAATACGCCTTGCTGCGCGATGAAATCGAACCCGCCGTGGTCGCGGCGCTGGCCGCTTGCCAGTACATCGGCGGCCCCAACGTCAAGGCCTTCGAGGCGGAGGCCGCCGCCTACGCCGGCGCCAAGCACGCGATTGCCTGCGCCTCCGGCACCGACGCCCTGCTGATCGCCCTGCGCGCCATCGGCCTCGGGCCGGGCGACGAAGTCATCACGACGGCTTTTACTTTTGTCGCCACCGCTTCGACGGTGGTCATGTGCGGCGCCAGCCCGGTGTTCGTCGATATCGACCCGCGAACCTTTAACCTCGATCTCAACCTGGTCGAGGCGGCCATCACGCCGCGTACCAAAGCCATCCTGCCGGTGCATCTGTTCGGTCAGCCGGTGCATCTGGCGCCGCTGAAAGAGTTGTGCGACAAGTACGGACTGAAGCTCATCGAGGATGCCGCGCAGTCCTTCGGCGCCGACTATGCGGGCCGCAAATCAGGCGCCTATGGCGATATCGGCTGCACCTCGTTCTATCCCTCGAAGAATCTTTCGGCCTTCGGCGACGGCGGCCTGATGCTGACCGACGACGACCGACTGGCGGCGGAAATGAGGGTGCTGGCCAGCCACGGCTCGCGCGTGCGCTACCACCATCACGTGCTGGGCTACAACTCGCGGCTCGACGAAATCCAGGCCGTGATCCTGCGCGTGAAACTGAAACGCCTCGATCATTTCAACGATCGCCGTCGCGCCATCGCCGACTCTGGCCGCCATGTTTATCACCAGTACACGATCCTGTCCGACCGTCGCGATGCGATCCAGAAAGTGCTGACCGACGCCGGCATCGCCTGTGCCGTGTACTACCCGGTGCCGCTGCACAAACAGGAGATGTTTGCCGCCACGCACGGCAATGTCACGCTGCCGGTGACCGAGAGCGTCGCGCAACGCTGCCTGTCGTTGCCGATTTCGCCGATGCTGAGGGACGATCAGGTCAAGCACATTGCCGGAGTGATGGGGCAGGCGCTGGCATGAAGATGGATAGCTGCGCTATCCCCTTCGGGAAATTGTTGCCCCCCACCCCCCTGCCCCCGCCCCAAGGCGGGGGTGACCAGTCACCTCCTGCGCTCGGTGGAGGCCAGAAATGAATATTCACCCCAGCGCCGTCATTGCGGCTGACGCCAGGCTGGGCGCCAACATCCGCATCGGTCCGTTCGCCGTGATCGAGGAAGATGTCGTGCTCGGCGACGATTGCGAAATCGCCGCGCATGCGGTGATCAAGCGCCACACGCGCATGGGTGCGCGCAACCGCATCGCCGAACACGCGGTGATCGGCGGCGACCCGCAGGACTTCAAGTTCAAGGCGGATTGCCTTTCCTACACGGAGATTGGCGACGACAACTGGCTGCGCGAAGGCGTCACGGTGCATCGCGGTTCGCGCGACGGCAGCACCACCCGGCTCGGCAATGGCTGCTTTCTCATGGCCTACAGCCACATCGCCCACGACTGCGTGGTCGGCAATCAGGTGGTGATGGCCAACACGGCCGGCATCGCCGGCGAAGTGTTGGTGCATGACCGCGCCTTCATCTCGGCGGCGGTTACGGTGCACCAGTTCTGCCGCATCGGCAGGAATGCCATGATCGGCCTGTCGGCGAAGGTGGTGCAGGACGCGCTGCCCTTCTGCATCACCGACGGCAACCCGGGGCGCGCCCGCGGCCTCAACCTCGTCGGCCTGCGTCGCAACGGCTTCGGCGCGGACGAGATCAGGGCGCTGAAGGAAGCCTACCGGCTGTTGTATTCGCGAGTACCGCTCGCAGAAGCACTGGCAGTCATGAAGGAGATGAACAGCGCCGCCGTGGCTGAACTCGCGGACTTCATCGCCGGCAGCAAGCGCGGCTTCGCGCATCCCACCCGCTAGAGAGAGAATCCAGCGTCTGCAGCTCAGCCCGCTGCAGACTGTTTCGCGCCCGGCCTGAGCGGCTCCTGCGCAGCGGATCCGGTGACTCAGGGCGCAGGAAACGGTACATCCGGCAGGTCGGCAAACACCACGAAGCGGTCGTGAACTCCGAGATGTCATATCGATAATTCGTCCGGGCAGGAGCAGCGCGCTGCATATAGCCATTCTTGCGCTGTTGCAACTCCGAGAATAGGATTCGACCCTTGGCATCTCGGTTTTCCCAAGAGCTTGAACGACCTCTACCGAAAAGCCGCTCATCTCCAACCGTTCCGGAGAACCCCATGCACCACGCACCGAAGCTCCCCGCGCGCAAGTCGCGCCCAAGTCTGATCGCCACCTTCCTGGTCGTCTGTGCCGCGTTCGGGCTTGCTGTGCCGCGGATGGCGTGGTCGCAAACGGGCACCGCAACGAGTCAGGCCAATGGGGTCGCTGAAGGGGTTCGTTTGTTTAATGCAGGAAACATGGCCTATCAGCAAGGGCAACTGGCGGAAGCGTCCCGCCTGTGGGAACAGACAAAAGTTATTTTCACCCGGGAACTCGGCGAGGATGACCCCAACACGCTCGCCGCGATGAACAACCTGGCCGCCAGCTACAGCGCCCTCGGCCAGCACGACAAGGCGCTGGCGCTGAAGGAACAAACCCTGAAACTCAGGCGCGCCAAACTCGGCGAGAATCACCCCGACACGCTCACCTCGATGAACAACCTGGCCGTCACCTATAGCGCCCTCGGCCAGCACGACAAGGCGCTGGCACCGAGGGAGCAAACCCTGAAACTCATGCGCGCAAAACTCGGCGAGGATCACCCCAACACGCTCACCGCGATGAACAACCTGGCCACTACCTACAGCGACCTCGGCCAACACGACAAGGCGCTGCCGCTAAGGGAACAGGCCCTGAAACTCAGGCGCGCCAAACTCGGCGGGGATCATCCCGACACGCTTACCGCGATGAACAACCTGGCCGCTACCTACAGCGACCTCGGCCAACACGACAAGGCACTGCCGCTGAGGGAACAGACCCTGAAACTCAGGCGCGCCAAACTCGGCGAGAATCATCCCGACACGCTTACCGCGATGAACAACCTGGCCGCCACACAAAGCGCCCTCGGTCAGCAAGACAAGGCGCCGCCGCCGCAGGAACAAACGCTGAAACCCGAGGGCGCCAAACTCGGCGAACCCACTCCCGACACGCCCATCGCAACGAACAACCTGGCCGCCACCCAAGGCACCCTCGGTCAACAAGACAAGGCGCTGCCACCGAGGGAACAAACCCTGAAACCCGAGGGCGCCAAACTCGGCGAACCCACTCCCGACACGCCCATCGCAACGAACAACCTGGCCGCCACCCACAGCGACCTCGGCCAGCACGACAAGGCACTGGCGCTGGACGAACAAACCCTGAAGCTCAGGCGCGCCAAACTCGGCGAGGATCATCCCGACACGCTCGCCTCGATGAACAACCTGGCCGCCACCCACAGCGACCTCGGCCAGCACGACAAGGCACTGGCGCTGGACGAACAAACCCTGAAGCTCAGGCGCGCCAAACTCGGCGAGGATCATCCCGACACGCTCG
>JAPLQZ010000290.1 GCA_026399415.1 Rhodocyclales bacterium
CGCGATGGCGGCGCCCGCGTACTGCTGCTGACCGGAGCCGGGCGCGGCTTCTGTGCCGGGCAGGATCTGGCCGACCGCAACGTCTCGGCGGGCAGCGATCCGGTCGATCTCGGCTATACCATCGAAACCTTTTACAAGCCGTTGATACTGAGCCTGCGGGCACTCGAAATGCCGGTGATCTGCGCAGTCAATGGCGTCGCCGCCGGGGCTGGCGCCAGCATCGCGCTGGCCTGCGACCTGGTGCTCGCTGCCCGCTCGGCCTCCTTCATCCAGGCCTTCTGCAAGCTCGGACTGGTGCCTGATGCGGGGGGCACATGGGCGCTGCCGCGCCTGGTGGGCACCGCCCGTGCCATGGGATTGGCCATGCTGGGCGACAAGCTTTCCGCCGAGCAGGCCGAAGCCTGGGGGCTGATCTGGAAATGTATCGACGACGACAAACTGATGGCCGAGGCCGGGCGACTCGCCACCCATTTCAGTACTGCGCCGACCAAGGGACTGGCACGAGTCAAGCAGGCGCTCTACGCCAGCAGCAGCAACAGTCTGGAGCAGCAGCTTGAACTGGAACGTGCCAGCCAGCAGGAGTTGGGTTTTGGTCACGACTACCGCGAGGGCGTTGCCGCTTTCATGGAAAAGCGCAAACCCGAATTCAAGGGAGAATGATGGCACTGACATCACAGCAGGTCGCCGATCGCTGCACCGAAATCATGTGGCCGGACGACCACGCCGCGCGGGGTCTGGGCATCACCATCGCCAGTACCACACCCGGGGGCGCAACAGTGACCATGGTGGTGCGGCAGGACATGGTGAACGGACACGGCATCTGCCACGGCGGCTTCATTTTCGCCGTGGCCGACACCAACTTTGCCTACGCCTGCAACAGCTTCAACCACCGCGCGGTCGCGGCTGGCGTCGACATCAACTTCATCGCCCCCGCCCATCTCGGCGACACACTGACAGCCATCGGCGGAGCGCGCCATCAGGGTGGCCGCAGCGGCATCTACGATGTCGAGGTCACCAACCAGAACAACAAAACCATTGCCGTATTTCGCGGCCGCTCCACCCGCATCAAGGGACACTTCTTCGACGAAAGCGAAACAACATGAGCGAACAGGCATTCATCTGCGACGCAGTACGCACACCGATCGGCCGCTACGGTGGCACCTTGTCCGGCATCCGCACCGACGATCTGGGTGCGCTGCCGCTCAAGGCTCTGATGACGCGCAATCCGAAAGTAGCCTGGGATCTGGTCGAGGACGTCATCTATGGCTGCGCCAACCAGGCGGGCGAGGACAACCGCAACGTGGCGCGCATGGCCGCGCTGCTGGCCGGCCTTCCAGTCAGTGTCCCGGGGGCGACCATCAACCGCCTGTGCGGCTCCGGCATGGATGCCATCGGTACCGCCGCCCGCGCGATCAAGGCGGGCGAGGCCCAGTTGATGGTAGCCGGCGGCGTCGAAAGCATGAGCCGCGCCCCCTTTGTCATGCCGAAAGCGGAGAGCGCCTTTTCGCGCAGCAACGCGGTGTATGACACGACCATCGGCTGGCGTTTCATCAACAAGCTGATGAAGCAGCAATACGGGGTGGATTCGATGCCGGAAACCGCCGACAACGTCGCCGCCGAATTCAAAATCGGACGTGGCGACCAGGATGCCTTTGCCCTGCGTTCTCAACAGCGCTGGGGTGCGGCACAGGCGGCCGGCTTCTTCCGGGACGAAATCGCTCCCGTCGAGATTACGCAAAAAAAGGGCGAGCCGAAGATTTTCGACACCGACGAACATCCGCGTCCCGACACCACGCTGGAACAACTGGCCAAACTCAAGGGCATCAACAAACCGGAACTGACGGTAACGGCAGGCAATGCTTCCGGCGTGAACGACGGCGCCTGCGCGCTGATCCTCGCTTCCGAAGCGGCAGCCAAAACACATGGGCTGACGCCGAAGGCACGCGTCGTCGCCATGGCCGCGGCCGGCGTCGCGCCGCGCATCATGGGTTTCGGTCCGGCCCCGGCAGTGAAGAAGCTGCTGGCGCTGACCGGGCTGCGGCTCGACCAGATGGACGTCATCGAACTCAATGAAGCCTTTGCCGCACAAGGCCTGGCGGTAACCCGCGATCTCGGGCTGGCGGACGACGACGCCCGGGTCAATCCCTACGGCGGCGCCATTGCCATCGGCCATCCGCTGGGCATGAGCGGCGCGCGGCTGGTCACCACGGCGATGTACCAATTGCATCGCACGGGCGGTCGCTACGCCCTATGCACCATGTGCATCGGCGTCGGCCAGGGCATCGCCACCGAAGTTGCCACGCTTGGCGGCGGCTGCTTCTGGTGCCTGGAAGCCGCTTTCCTGCAACTCGCCGGTGTCGAATCGGTAGTCTCGGGCTATGCCGGCGGGCCGATGCAGAATCCGGACTACGGCAGCGTATGTGGCGGCGAAACCGGCCACGCCGAAGTCGTCGAAGTGCGCTTCGATCCTGCCGTCATCGACTACCGCACCCTGCTGCAAGCCTTCTTTGCCATCCACGACCCGACCACCCCCAACCGGCAGGGCAACGATGTCGGTACGCAATATCGCTCGGTGATTTTCACGCATGACGCCGAACAGGAAAAGACAGCCGGAACGATGATCGCGGAACTCGCGGCGGCAAAAATCTGGCCGGCGAAGATCGTCACCGCCGTGTCGCCAGCGCCGACTTTCTGGCCGGCCGAGGATCATCACCAGAACTATTTCGCCAACAACCCGGAACAGGGCTACTGCCAGTTCGTCGTGGCGCCGAAGGCAGCGAAGCTGCGCAAGGTTTTCGCCGGCCGACTCAAGGCGTGACTATGCCGCGTCAGGTTGCACCGCCGGAATCGACTTGGCAAACGCCGGCAGCGTCAGGCAATGCTGGTGAATGCGCATTACTGTCGGCACATGGTCGAGCCGGGCCTTGAAGCGCTGCGCGTTGAATATCTGAGGTACCAGAAAGATGTCCGCCAGAGTGGGCGTATCACCGTGGCAGCATGCGCCCGTTCGAGGGTCGCCGGCCAGCATCACCTCGACCGTCGCCAGCCCCGTCTCGACCCAATGGCAGTACCAGGCGTTCCTCTGCTCTTCGGAAACACCCAGCGTTTTGGTCAGGTAGCCGAGCACCCGCAGGTTGTTGAGCGGAT
>JAPLQZ010000096.1 GCA_026399415.1 Rhodocyclales bacterium
GGTGAAGCCGGAAACGGTAATGCGCGTGTGATCGCGCGACAGCGCCTTGTTGAATTCCGCAAGCACGGCCGCCTTGTGTTCTTCATCCTCCATGTCGATGAAGTCGGCAATGATGATGCCGCCGAGATTGCGCAGCCTGAGTTGGCGGGCGATGGTCTGCGCCGCTTCCAGGTTGGTCTTGAAGATGGTGTCGTCGAAATTGCGCGAGCCGACATAGCCGCCGGTATTGACGTCGACCGTGGTCATCGCCTCGGTCTGGTCGAAGATCAGGTAGCCGCCGGACTTGAGGTCGACGCGGCGCGCCAGTGCGTTCTGGATTTCTTCCTCGACGCCGTGCAGGTCGAACAGCGGTCGTTCGCCGGTGTAGTGCTGGAGCCTCTCGGTCACCTGCGGCACATACTCGTGGGCGAAGCTTTGCAGCTTCTGGAAATTCTCGCGCGAGTCGATGATGACGGCGCTGGTCTCGCTGCTCACCAGATCGCGCAGCACGCGCTGCGCCAGCGTCAGATCGTAATGCAGCACCGTCGGCGGCAAGGCGCCGATGCTGCGACTCTTGATCTCGCGCCAGATGCGGCGCAAATAGGCGATGTCAGCCGCCAGTTCGGCGTCGCCGGCATCGGCGGCGACCGTACGCAGTATGTAGCCGCCGGGTTGATCGGCCGGCAGCAGGGCCAAGATCCGGGCGCGCAGTTTCTCGCGCTCGGCTTCTTCGCCGATGCGTTGCGAAATGCCGATGTGCGTGTCCTGCGGCAGGTGCACCAGCAGGCGTCCGGCGATGGAAATCTGGGTGGTCAGGCGTGCGCCCTTGGTGCCGAGCGGATCCTTTTGCACCTGTACCGTCAGCGCTTGCCCCTCGCTGAGAACACGTTCGATGGGCCGCGTTTCGTGGCTGCCATAACCGTTGCCACCGGGACGCTCTGTCCAGATATCGGCCACATGCAAAAAAGCGGTGCGCTCCAGCCCGATTTCGATGAAAGCCGACTGCATGCCGGGCAGCACGCGCACGACGCGGCCAAGGTAGACATTGCCGACGATGCCGCGGCCGTTGGTGCGCTCGATGTGCAGTTCCTGCACCACGCCCTGTTGCAACAGTGCAACCCGCGTTTCCTGCGGCGTGAAATTGATGAGGAATTGTTCCGTCATAGCGGATAACCGAAGTCGCGCAACAGCAGCAGCGTTTCACACAGGGGCAGACCGACGATGCCGGAGTGCGAGCCGCGAATCTCCTCGATGAAGACGGCGGCGCGACCCTGAATGCCATAGGCGCCAGCCTTGTCCATCGGCTCACCGCTTCGCACGTAGCGACTGATTTCGTCTGCGCCCAGTTGGCGAAAGCGCACCTCGCTGATTGACAGGCGGTGCTCGAGGCGCTCGCCGCGCGCCATGGCAATGGCCGTCAGCACACGATGGCTGCGGCCGGAGAGACGCCGCAGAATCGCCGCCGCGTCCACTTCGTCGCGCGGCTTGCCGATAATCTCGCCATCGAGATCGAGCGTCGTGTCGGCCGCCAGTACCGGACGCGCAACAACGTGCCGCGGCCCCAGCAGGCCTGTGGCAAAAACCGCCTTGGCCCGCGCCACGCGTTCAACATAAGCTTCCGGCGCTTCGCCAGGCAGCCAGGCCTCGCTCACTGCCACGTCTTCGCGCGGCGCGGCACGAAACAGCAGCAAGTCGAAGCGCACGCCAATCTGCGTCAGCAACTCGCGGCGGCGCGGACTTCTGGAGGCAAGGTAGATGCGCGGATCGATCATGGAATCCATTTCAGTCACGATGGTAGGGATGGCCCTTGAACACGCTCGCGGCGCGATACAGCGCCTCGGCGAGGATCACCCGGACCAGGGCATGGGGCAGGGTCAGACTGGAAAGGCGCATGGTTTCGTGGGCATTGTTCTTGATGCGGGCATCCAGCCCGTCAGGACCGCCGATGATGAAGGCGACGTCGTCGCCGCTCGCCATCCATTTTGCCAGATGGTCGGCCAATTGCCGCGTCGTCGGCGCATCGCCGCGTTCATCCAGCACGACGCGGCGGGCGCCGACAGGCAGTTGCGCCTCGATGCGGTTTGCCTCCAGTGCCATCATGGCTGCCGCGGTCTTCCCCGTAGTGCGCGGCTCGGGCTTGACCTCCAGCAATTCCAGCGGCAATTCATGCGGCATCCGTTTCGCATACTCGGTCCAGCCGGCGACCACCCATGGCGGTGGCCGCTTCGACACCGCCACGACGATCAGTTTCACCTGGGTGACGAGCCGCAAGGATCGTGTTGCCTCATTCCTCGACAACCTTCTTCGCGCGCTTGGGGGCGACTTTCCACAGTTCTTCGAGGTTGTAATAGCTGCGCACCACGGGTTGCATGACATGCACCACGATGTCACCCAGGTCAACCAGGACCCATTCGCCGGTTTCCTCGCCTTCGATGCCGATCACCTGGCCGCCGGCCTCCTTGACCTTGTCGTGGACGTTGCGCGCCAGACTCTTGACGTGGCGATTGGAGTCGCCGGTGGCAATGATGATCCGGTCAAACAGCGCAGAAAGCTTGCTGGTGTTGAGTACCTCGATATCCTTGGCCTTGATGTCTTCGAGGGCGGTAACGGCGAGTTTCTGAAGTTTTCTAATGTCCATGCGGAGTCCGGTAGATCTGATGTGAATCAATATAGTCGAGAACGGCGTCGGGAACCAGATAGCGCGCACTCAGGCCCTGCGCCAATCGCTGGCGGATCGCCGTGGCGGAAATCTCCAGCGCGGTCATGGCGAAGGGAACGATGCGGCCGGCAGGTGCCTTGGCTAGATCGGCGGGTTCACCGCGACGGGCGGTGAATTCGCGGTCGAGCGCCGCACCACCAGCGCCGACTCGTAATTCATGCCCCGGCCGCGTCGCCACGGCAATGTGCGCAAGCTCGAACAGTTCGTGCCAACGATGCCAGGCCTCCAGCCGGGCGAAGGCATCCGCGCCCAGCAGCAGCACCAGAGGGCGCTGCGGGCCGTGCAAGCGGCGCTGGCGTTCGAGGGTCTCGACGGTGTAGCTCGGCCGGCTGTCCGCGTTCAGCACTTCCGCGGCGTCGACGCTAAAGCCGGGGGCATCGGCGAGCGCCCGCTCGACCATCGCCAGACGGTGTGCGGCCGCGCACTGTGGAGCCTCGCGCAAGGCCGGGCTGCCCGCCGGGATGAAACATACCCCGGCCAGACCCAGCGCTTCGCGCGCTTCGATCGCCAAGCGCAGATGCGCGACATGCAGCGGATCGAAGGTGCCGCCGAAGAGGCCGAGCACGCCGTTGCCAAGCTCACTCATCGGGCGTGGCCGGCG
This sequence comes from Rhodocyclales bacterium, assembly GCA_026399415.1. Classification (GTDB taxonomy): domain Bacteria; phylum Pseudomonadota; class Gammaproteobacteria; order Burkholderiales; family Rhodocyclaceae; genus Sulfuritalea. The sequence continues at coordinate 3,300 of JAPLQZ010000096.1, forward strand.
GCTCGAACACGTCGCGATAGGACAGATAGACGCTGGCCACCATGGTTGGCGCCAGGATGAAGATCAGCAGCATGCGCAGCGCAATGGAGAGTACGGTGAGCAAGGGCTGTGAAATCAGTCCGGCGATGACCAGAATCAAACCGGGCAGTACCGCACCCACCAGAATCAGCGCCAGCCCGTACATCGTGAAGGCGCGCCAGTTGCGCCAGCTGGCGATGAAGCTGAAGAACAGCGATTTGCCGGCGCTGACGCCATCCCAGGCGGTCAGCAGCGGCGCGAACCAGAAGGCCATCAATAGCGGCGAGGCCAGCAGCAGCAGCACCGCCAGATCGCTGGCGAGTGCCACGGCCTCGGCCGGGTCGATACCATCGCTGATGTTTATCGGCTCGCCCAGCGCAAAGCCGCCCAGCACCAGCAGGCTCGATCCGACCAGATGCAGGCCGCCGAGACGCGCCAGTCCGGCACGCTGCGCGCTGATACCGGCGATCAGGGTGTCGCTGGTGAAGCTCTGTCCGCGCTCGATCGCGCGGCAGCCGTTGGCCAGCATGACGGTCAAGGTCGGCAGCAGCACGGGCAGGAGAAAGGGGCCGATTTTCGGGATCAGATTCACCACGATCACGGTCAGCAGATAGCCGAAGGTAATCGCGGTTACCAGGGGTGGATGGCGGCGAAACAAGGCAAAGCCGGCCAGCAGCCAGAGGATGCCGTGGCGGGCAGGGAGGCGGCGCGCGTCCATCAGTCTTCCCTGGCCTGAAAGCCGACAACTTGCGGCAAAGCCGTCGCCAGCTCAGGTGCATCGAAGGCGATGTCGCCTTCCGCATCGGGAATCCCGGTCGCCTTCAGGCCGGCAAAATCGAACAGCCCGGCATCCAGCAGATGCGAAGGCACCACATCGCCCAGGCTGCGGAACATGCTCTCGATGCGTCCCGGGAAGCGCTTGTCCCAATCCTGCAGCATCTGCTTGACCTGCTGGCGCTGGAGATTCGGCTGCGAGCCGCACAGATTGCAGGGAATGATGGGAAAGACGCGGGCCTCGGCCCAGGCTTCAAGATCGGCCTCGCGGCAATAGGCGAGCGGGCGGACGACGACGTTGCGACCGTCGTCCGAGACCAGCTTGGGCGCCATGGCTTTCATCTTGCCGCCGAAGAACATGTTGAGGAACAGCGTTTGCAGAATGTCGTCCCGATGATGGCCGAGCGCGATCTTGGTCGCACCCAACTCGCCGGCGACGCGATACAACACGCCGCGCCGTAGTCGCGAGCAGAGCGAACACGTCGTCTTGCCTTCCGGTATCACGCGCTTGACGATGGAATAAGTGTCCTCGTCTTCGATGTGGAAAGGCACGCCGATCTCGCGCAGATACTTCGGCAGTACATCGGCCGGAAAGCCCGGCTGCTTCTGATCCAGATTGACGGCGACGATGTCGAAGTCGATCGGCGCATGCTCACGCAGAAACAGCAGGATATCCAGCAGCGCAAAGGAATCCTTGCCGCCGGAAAGGCACACCATGACCTTGTCGCCCGCCTCGATCATGTTGAAGTCGGCGATCGCCTGGCCGACAGCACGGCGCAAGTGCTTGGCCAGCTTGTTCGCCTCGAAGGCTGATTTCTGCGCCTGGCGAGCAGTCAGCGGTGCATTCATAGATAAGCGCTGCGTCCGCCGTCAACATTGATCACCTGCCCGGTGACATAGGGCGCATCGAAAACAAGAAACTTCACGGCGCGCGCAATGTCGGCGGGCGAGCCGACACGTTTCAACAGCGTGTGGTCAATGATGGCCGCGCGCTCGGCGGGCGAAAAGTCACTCTTGCCTTGCGGCCATTCGATGGCGCCGGGCGCCACCGCATTGACCCGCAGCTGCGGCCCGAGTTCCAGCGCCAGCGCGCGGGTCAGCCCCAGCAGGCCGGCCTTCGCCGCGCAGTAAAGCGGGTAACCCTTGAGCGGGCGCTCGGCATGAATGTCGGTGATGTTGACGATGCAGCCGCCGCTGCGCTGAAGATGCGGCGCGGCCGCCTGTGCCAGAAACAGCGGCGCCTTGAGATTGGTGCCGACCAGGTCATCCCATGCCGCCGTGTCGACAGCGCCGACTCTTGTTGCAAAGAACGAAGAGGCGTTGTTCACCAGCGCATCCAGCCGGCCAAAACGTGCCACGACGGATTCCACCAGTCGCGGCAGCGCGTCCGTATCCAGCAGGTCGGCGGCGAAAACCACGGCGGATTCACCGGCCGGATCAGGGCGTGCCGCATTCAGCTCCGTAGCCAGCGCAGCTGCAGCCGCGGCCGACGAACGATAGTGAATTGCCACGCAAGCACCCGCGCCGTGCAGTGCGCGCGCGATCTCGGCGCCGACGCGACGGGCGGCGCCGGTAATCAGAACCACGGGGGCATGCGGAGTGTTCGTCATGCCGCAAGTATACCGGCGAGAACCCGCGCCGCCGCAGCGAAACCGAAACTTGCCGTGACCGCCACCGAAGAGCCGTAACCTGCGCAGCTGAGCCCCGCAGCGGGATCAATGGCCTCGTCAGCCGTGTCGCCCGCCACGGCACAGGAGTCGGCGTCGACGGGACGGCGAACCTGCTCCGGCGAAAACACGCAGTCGACGCCAAATTTCTTTTTCAGGTCGCGCGGAAAACCGTAGTCCTTGCGCAGCCGCGCCCGGACTTTCGAAGCCAGCGCATCCTGCGTCGTGCGCGACAGATCGATGACTTCGATCCGCGTCGGGTCGGTGCGGCCGCCGGCCGCGCCGGTAGTCACCACGCAGATGCCGGCACGCCGGCACCAGGCGATCAATGCCGCCTTGGCGCGCACCTGGTCGATGGCGTCGATCACCGCGTCGCAAGACGGAATCAGTGTCGCGAGGTTGTTTTCGTCGATGAACTCCTCGACGGCGTCGACCACGCAGGACGGATTGATCGCCGCGATGCGGTCCCTCATCGCCACCACCTTGGGCGCGCCGAAGGTCGATTCCAGCGCATGAATCTGGCGGTTGACGTTGGATTCGGCCACATGATCGAGATCGATCAGCGTCAGGCACCCGACGCCGGAGCGCGCCAGAGCCTCGGCCGCCCACGAACCGACGCCGCCGATGCCCACCACCACCACATGCGCCGCCGCAAGGCGCAGCAGCGCCCCGGCGCCATACAGGCGCTCGATGCCGCCAAAGCGGCGTTCGTAATCAGGGGGTGGATTCATGCAGCGATTCCAATCGTCGGCCGGCAACCGGATCTGCAAACAGATGTACAAAAGATTGCGGGGGTTCCGAAGAACCCCCGCGCTGAAACTGGTGGCCAGGGGCAGAATCGAACTGCCGACACACGGATTTTCAGTCCGTTGCTCTACCAACTGAGCTACCTAGCCGGAAAGGTTGCGGATTATAGGTCCTCGGGGTTGCGGCGTCAAAGGGCTTGGCCATGTTCTCCACCCCGTCATATCGCTGACGGCTTGCTTACGGGCGGCGTAAGGACGTTGTAAGAGCGCCGGCCTAGTATGTGACGCTGTAGAAAAGCTCGATGTTTCACCCATTACAACAATTCGCTTCCACTTCCGGAGGAAACATGAAAGACGAAGACATTGTCGAACGGATTCAAAAAAATCCGAAATTTTTTGCGTTTGTACGCATGCGCAACAACTACTCGTATGTGCTGTCCGTGCTGATGCTGATCGCGTATTTCGGCTACATCCTGCTGGTTGCCTTCAACAAGCCCTTCCTCGCTACCAAGGTGGCTGCCGGCGCCACGATGTCGGTCGGGATTCCGCTGGGTCTCGGCGTACTGGTTTTCACCATCGTCATCACCGCAATCTACGTCCGCCGCGCGAACAGTGAGTTCGACGACATCAAGGACGAAATCGTCAGGGAGGCTTCCAAGTGATCAAGGCCAAACATATTCTCGGCGGCGCAGCCGCCCTGCTGGTGGCCGGAGCTGCCCTGGCAGCCGGCGCCGACCTCGGCCAGGCGCAGAAGCAGGCGACCAACTGGACCGCCATCGTGATGTTCGGCATTTTCGTCGGCATCACGCTGTGGATCACCAAGTGGGCGGCGACCAAGACCAAGACCGCAGCGGACTTCTACACCGCCGGCGGCGGCATCACCGGTTTCCAGAACGGCCTGGCGATCGCCGGCGACTACATGTCGGCGGCCTCCTTCCTGGGGATTTCCGGCCTGGTGTTCGGCTCCGGCTTCGACGGCCTGATCTTCTCGATCGGCTGGCTGGTTGGCTGGCCGGTGATTACCTTCCTGATGGCGGAGCGCCTGCGCAACCTTGGCAAGTTCACCTTCGCCGACGTCGCCGGTTACCGCTTCGACGCGGGCCCGATCCGCACCTTCGCCGCCTGCGGCTCGCTGGTCGTGGTGGCCTTCTACCTGATCGCGCAGATGGTCGGCGCCGGCCAGCTGATCAAGCTGCTGTTCGGTCTCGACTACATCGTGGCAGTCAGCATGGTCGGCGTGATCATGATGACCTACGTGCTGTTCGGCGGCATGACGGCAACCACCTGGGTGCAGATCATCAAGGCCTGCATGCTGCTCACCGGCGCCACCTTCATGGCCCTGGCCGTGATGTTCCAGTTCGGCTTCAGCCCCGAGGCGATGTTTACCAAGGCGGTCGAGGTGCATTCCAAGCATGATGCAATCATGAGTCCGGGGGCGCTGATCAATGATCCGATCTCGGCGATATCGGTCGGTATGGCGCTGATGTTCGGTACCGCCGGCCTGCCGCACATCCTGATGCGCTTCTTCACCGTACCGAGCGCCAAGGAAGCCCGCAAGTCGGTGGCCTGGGCGACGACCTGGATCGGTTACTTCTACATCCTGACCTTCATCATCGGCTTCGGCGCCATCACCAACCTGATCCCCAACCCGGCGGA